>JBGTXC010000015.1:0-24649 GCA_041937835.1 Alteromonadaceae bacterium
CGGCAGCAGACACTGATTCAGTACCAAAGATCAAACCACGTTGGAACTGTTGATCAGGCACATCTGATACGTCTTCTTCACGGTATTCAATACCGGCAGCCATCATCACCATGGCATTGTTAAATTCAAACGCTTCACCTGAGATGCTGGCATCAAAGCTAGTCATGTGTGACTCACCTTGGCGCACAAGGCTAGTGGTAATTTCATCAATCACAGCTTGTGAATTGTACACACCACCAAATGGGTTGTAGTTACCTAAATTAATTTGCTCTTGAAGGCGATCTACACGTACCCAACCCATTGAGTTATCACCACTTTGGATTGATTTAGAACGGCCTTTTTGCGCGGCAGCTTCCCAGCTCCAGTCAGCAATCTCACCACGAAGACCTGCCACCATTCGCATAGTATCTGACTCAATATCCCAGCGACGTGGATTAGAATCAACCGGGCGGAAACGGCCAATATCAATGTCCATATCCCAAGGGTTATTCGGGTGAGTGCCAGGTACTGTGAGTCCTGCGTCTTCATCAAGTGGTGTTGGCGCACCGCCTGCTTCTGAAGAGTTATGCTGAACAGCCACTTCTAAAAAGCCGGTTACGTCATTGCTAAAGCGATAATCAAACTGAGCAATGGCACCCACACGCTCTGCAGCAGGGATAGTTAAGCCATACGGGCCGTAATCGAATAAGCAGCTACCAGAGCTGGTTGCGCGATCGGCAGGACAGTCTGGGTCGATGGTTTTTTCACGAATGCCATCGTTGTCTTTATCTACATAGAAGTAACCTGGGAAACCACGTGATGAACGGAAATCCATACCACCATAAGGTGATTGGTTCGCCGTACCAAAGCGGCCCATCTCGTCGCCACTCAATGTGGTGTTTTTGTAGTAATCTAAAATGATGGAGCTTGAGCTTTTCTCAGACGTTGAGCCCCACACTAAGCTGCCAGTGGTCTCTTCATAATTTGGACCATCTGTACCACCATAGCCTAAGTTGATTTCAACGCCGTCAAAATCACGCTTAAGAATAATGTTCACAACCCCAGCTACCGCATCTGAGCCATAGATTGCTGACGCACCATCTTTAAGAATATCGATACGCTCAATGGCAGACACAGGAATGTTGTTGATGTCGACAAATGAGTTAGTGATGCTTTCAGCAAAGGCACTGATCGCGACGCGGCGACCATTGATCAACACCAAAGTAGCATCTGGGCCTAAACCACGAAGGCTGACTGCGGCGGCACCATTGGCAGTAGAGTCTTGACTGTTATTACGGGTTGAGAAGGTACCAGAGCCAGCAGCAGGCATACGCTCTAGTAATTGTTGTAGGTTGTCATAACCCATGTTGCTGATGTCGGCACTGGTAATGGACTGTACCGGTGAAGGCCCTTCCATGTCGGTACGTTTGATGCGAGAACCTGTAACTTCAATTCGTTCTACGTCTTTTGCTTCTTCGTTAGCGGATACGTTAGCACTGTAGGAAAATCCCGTTGCGGCAAGGGCGACGCACAAAGCGCTGAGCTTGCTTGGGTGAGTGACTTTCATTTTGAGCTCCTTTTTACTCTTATTATGTTCCAGTAGTTCTTCACTACCTTTTAATTACTAGCAGTAATTAAGTAATAAGACAATCAGGGTAAATCTCTATTTTTGTAATACTTTTAATGGGTTAGAAGAGGGTGTCGGGCTAGAGGCAAGAGTACTCGGGGGCTTAGATAAAAAACGCCGCAATCAATGCGGCGTTAAAAATGTAATCGTATGTAAACGAATTATTTTACTTCTTTACCAGCGGCTTGTTGATCAGCATGGTAACTGGAGCGTACAAACGGGCCACATGCGGCATGGCTAAAGCCAATTTCATCTGCGTACTCTTTTAAAGCATCAAATTCAGCAGGGGGAACATAACGCATTACAGGTAAGTGGTGCTTAGATGGCTGTAAGTATTGCCCAACCGTAAGCATGTCTACCTTGTGCTCACGTAAATCACGCAGTACTTCTTCAATCTCAGGCATCTCTTCGCCAAGACCCACCATCAAACCAGATTTAGTGCGCACCTCTGGATGCGCTTCTTTAAAGCGACGTAAAAGCTCTAACGACCACTTATAATCTGCCCCTGGGCGCGCCATTTTGTAAAGGCGAGGCGCTGTTTCTAGGTTGTGGTTAAACACATCCGGTGGTGATTGCGCCAAAATTTCTAGAGCACGATCCATCCGGCCTCTAAAGTCAGGCACTAGGATTTCGATTGTGATGTTTGGATTGTGTTTACGAATTTCACGGATGCAATCAACAAAGTGCTGAGCACCGCCATCACGTAAGTCATCACGGTCTACCGAAGTGATAACCACATAGCTTAACTTCATGTCTTTAATGGTCAGAGCGAGCTTCTCAGGCTCTTCGGCATCCGGCTTGAGTGGACGACCGTGGGCGACGTCACAAAACGGGCAGCGACGAGTACAAATAGCCCCTAAAATCATAAAGGTGGCTGTGCCGTGGTTAAAACACTCAGACAGGTTAGGGCAAGAAGCCTCTTCACACACTGAATGCAAACCGTGTTTACGCATTGCGCCTTTGATGGCATCAATCCGCTCACTGGATTTTGGTAAACGGATTTTTAGCCACTCGGGTTTACGCAGCATCTGTTCTTTTTCAGTCGGCAATACTTTGACGGGAATAAAGGCCATTTTCTCTGCATCACGCAGTTTTACGCCTGGTTCCATTTTGACTGGTTTGCTCATGCGTTTTCGAATCCTGTTTGTTGTATTACTTCAAGTTCACTTAACGTGGTTTTAATTTGCGCGACGAGGTGGCTAACTAATGCAGTGCCTGCTTCTAATACGGTTTGTGGACCACCTAAGGTTTTACTTTGTACCATTTGCATGCCGGCATAACCACACGGGTTAATGCGTAAAAAGGGGCTCATATCCATGTCGACGTTCATTGCAAGACCATGGAAGGTGCGACCTTGGCGAACGCGTAAACCAACTGAGGCCACTTTCGCATCGTTCACATAGACACCGGGCGCGTCTTTTTTCGGATACGCGTCAACACCAAAATCGTTTAAGGTGCGCACCACACTTTGTTCAAGCCAAGTGACGAGCTCGCGCACACCTATCTTCATGCGTTTTAGGTCAAACAGCACATACAGCACTTGTTGACCAGGACCGTGATACGTCACCTGACCGCCGCGGTCAACTTTTACGACGGGAATGTCGCCTGTATTTAAAATGTGTTCTTCTTTACCGGCTTGCCCTTGAGTAAACACTGGAGGGTGCTCAACCAGCCAAATTTCATCTGGCGTGGTGTCATCGCGATTATCGGTAAAGTCCTGCATGGCGTGCCAGACATCTTGGTAATCAGTCAGTCCAAGTTGACGGACAATCAAAGGTGGGCGTTCGCTCACAGGGCGTCCTTAGAGTACGTAGCGCACATCTTCGATGCGGCCAATTTCAGTGTATAGGGTTTCAATGTGTTCTTTGCTAGTCACAGTTGCAACCAAAGTGACTGACTCATAAGTGCCTTTAGAGCTAGGCTTCACTTTGGGGGCGTAATCGCCTGGAGCGTGTTTTTGCATGACACTAAGCACTTGCTCAGTCAAAGACACATTCGCAAGCCCCATGATCTTAAAGGTAAATGGGCAAGGGAACTCTAATAGTTCATCAAATTTGGTATTTTTAACCGGCGCTACCACAAGGACTTCCTCTTTTAATACGCGTTTCAATGAAACGAACCAACTGCGCCCATAGTGCATGTGCAAACTGGGCTGGCATATTAAATCAATAGCGCATTTTAACACTGTTAGCGTTAAAAACTAAATCCGATGAGCTGAAAAAGAAAACGCCCCGCAGAATGCAGGGCGTAAGGGGTTAGTTCATGATTTGTAATCTTAGGTAATCATAAATGCGGCTAAAGAAGCTGCCTTCTTGGATTTCCTCTAAAGTGACCAGTGGGTAACGGGCAATTTCTTCGCCTTGCAGCTGTAAAAATACCGTGCCAACTTCTTTACCTTTTTCAATTGGCGCTTCAAGAGTTTGGTTCAGCTCAAAGTGCGCCTTGATGTTTTTACGTTGACCGCGAGGGATGGTTATTGGCGTGTCTTGTAAAATCCCTAGGCTCACTTCTTCTTTGTTACCCATCCAAATACGCTGTGAGGCAAACTTATCACCGGCTTTGTAAGGCGTCACAGTTTCAAAAAAGCGAAAACCATAGTTAAGCAGTTTTTTGCTTTCTACTTTACGGGCGTGTTCGCTGTTTGTGCCCATCACAACTGAAATTAAACGCATGTCGCCTTTTGTGGCTGAGGTGACAAGGCTATAACCTGCCTCAGAAGTGTGTCCGGTTTTGATGCCATCCACATTCAGGCTTTCGTCCCAAAGTAGGGTGTTGCGGTTAAACTGTTTGATGCCGTTATACGTGAACGACTTTTCTTTATAAAGCACATACTCGTTCGGGACATCGCGAATTAAAGCTTGGGCAAGAGTTGCCATATCACGCGGCGTAGTATAGTGCTCATCGGTATCAAGACCATGGCTATTAATAAAGTGGGTGTTACTCATACCCAACTTTTCAGCGTGCGCATTCATTAAGTCGGCAAAGGCAGATTCACTGCCGGCAATGTGTTCAGCCATGGCCACACAGGCGTCGTTACCTGATTGCACTATGATGCCGTGATTAAGGTCGTCCACGCTGACTTTTTTGCCTACTTCAATGAACATTTTTGAAGAATCAGGGAAGTTTTTCGCCCATGCTTTTTCTGACACTGTCACCATGTCATCCGGGGCGATGTTGCCTGCGTCGATTTCCACACCGATAACATAACTTGTCATCATCTTGGTTAAACTTGCCGGCGCCAGCTTGTCGTCTGGGCTTCCTTGAGCGATCACTTTGCCGGTCGTGTAATCCATTAAAAAGTAACCTTTGGCATTCACTTGTGGCGGCGAGGGGATGATTTGTGCTTGCGTTGAAAAAATGGCGGCTGAGCACATAAGTGCCGTAAGGCTTTGGCAAACTGTTCGCTTAAAATTCTTCATTGTTGATTTGGTCTTAATTCTCGAGTTTGTAAAATTAGGTCTGTTATTTTAAAGCGCGCTTTGTACGTAAAGCAAGAAAGCCTGCTGAAAGTCAGACGCTTTAAGTTTGGACAAAAGTTGTTGCGCAGCGGTGGCATCCGTCAAGGGCCCTAAATGTAGTTTATACAGGCCACCTTCTTCTTTTATCAGACCACGCTGATTGAATTCGGTTTCAAGTTTATCTTTTAACAACTGAATGTTAGCTAAATTACTGGCGGCAGCCACTTGAATATAAGGCGATGCAGCTGGCGCATCACTTGGGGTGATGGCTTCAATTAATACATCCGCTGTACCATGGCGGTAAAAACCCAGCTTAAACGCAGCTGAGTAAGATAAATCGATAATTCGTTCATCATGAAAAGGGCCTCGGTCATTGACCCGAACCACCACAGACTTGCCATTAGCTTGGTTGGTCACCTTCACAAAACTTGGTAAAGGTAAGGTTTTGTGCGCGGCCGTCATTTTAAACATGTCATAAACCTCGCCGTTGGAGGTTTTATGGCCGTGAAACTTACGCCCATACCAAGATGCTTTGCCGCTTTCACGATACCCTTGCTCACTGAGCATGGGGTAATACTTTTTGCCACGCACAGTGTAAGGTCTATGCGTTGCAGCGCTTTTCGGCTCTATGGTGATGGCCGCATCTTGAAGCTCTAACTGCGTAGGGCTTCTTAAAGGCGCAGCATCGTGGCGCATGCTGTAACGTGAGCTAGTACACGCACTCAGTAGCAGAATGACAATGATGGCTAAGGAAAATGATTTCATAAACTATTTACAAGTCGAGGTCTGTCAGTGGCGATCGCCATTATGATACCAAAGCCAGCTAATAAGGTGATCATGGATGTGCCGCCATAACTGATTAATGGTAAAGGCACGCCCACCACAGGTAATAAGCCTGAGACCATACCGATATTAACAAACACATAGACAAAAAACGTCAAAGTTAAGGCACCGGCCAACAGCTTGCCAAAGGCATCTTGAGCGTTGACGGCAATATAGAGCCCGCGCCCAATGATAAACAAGTACACGCCAAGCAGCAGCACCACACCAGTTAAACCAAATTCTTCACTAAAGACGGAAAAAATAAAGTCAGTGTGACGTTCAGGTAAAAACTCTAATTGGGATTGCGTGCCTTGTAGCCAGCCTTTTCCTTCCACACCGCCAGAGCCGATGGCGATTTTAGACTGAATAATGTGATAGCCAGAGCCAAGTGGGTCGCTCTCAGGGTTTAAAAACGTGAGTACCCGCTGTTTTTGATAGGCATGCATACCAAACTGCCAGAAAAAGTAACCACCCGGTATGGCAAGCACGATGGCAGAGCCAATTAAACGCCAACTGAGGCCGGCTAAAAACAACGCGAATAAACCTGAGCTTGCCACCAAAATAGAGGTACCTAAATCTGGCTGCTCTTTAATAAGCAAAGTTGGCAAGCCCACAATTAAAAGGCCCACTATGATGTGTTTTGCTTTTGGTGGTAATTCGTTACGCCCTATGTACCAAGCTACCATCAGCGGCATGGCAATTTTCATCACTTCTGAGGGCTGAAAGCGAATTCCAATGTTGAGCCAGCGCTGTGCGCCTTTTGAGCTCACACCAAAAAATAACACTGCCACCAATAAGACAACACCCCCAAGATACACAGGTATGACCCAGCGCTTTAAGGTGGCAGGGGAAACTTGCGCTAACAGCAACATGGCTACCACAGCCATGCCCATCCGGGCACCATGGCGGGTGATCATACCCATGTCTTGGCCGCCGGCACCATACACTACCAATAAGCTGGTGAGCAGCAAAATGCCAATGGCCATGAACAAGGGCAAGTCTATGTGCATGCGCTGCCAAATGCTGAGTTTGCTTGAAAGGGGCATCATTTGGCGTCTCCAGCTAAACGAATGGGGTTCGCGGTAAAATAGTAATCCATGAGTTTACGTGCAATGGGCGCCGCAGTGGCACTTCCGCCACCTTGGTTTTCAACCACCACAGTGACCACGATTTCTGGATTATCATACGGGGCGTAACCCACATAAATGCCGTTATCACGAAAACGTTCTTTGAGCTTGTCGGCATCGTATTCTTCGTCTTGGGCAATGCTAATTACCTGAGACGTGCCCGTTTTACCGGCAGAATCATAATCAGTGCCGACAAAAATTGAATGCGCTGTGCCAGTCGGTTTGGTCACCGTATTGTGCATGGCCTTGAGCGCAATATCCCAATGACGCTCGTTTTTAAGCTCCACTTTTGGGCGCTCAGTGTCGTTCATCATGGCAATGCGGTTATGTTTTTTGGCTAACATGGCTAAATGAGGTGGGCGGTACACACCGCGATTAACCAAAACATTAATGGAATTAGCAATTTGGATTGGGGTGGCTGTCCAATACCCTTGACCTATGCCGACAGAGATGGTGTCGCCACGCCACCAAGGTTGGTTAAAGCGGCGCTCTTTCCATTCCCGAGACGGTAAAATAGCAGCGTCTTCTTCATGAATGTCGATGCCGGATAAATCACCAAAGCCAAACTTAGCCATAAACGTCGAAATAGGATCTATGCCCATTTGATAGGCAATGTCGTAAAAGTAGGTATCACAGGATTCTTCAATGGCTTTGTACACATCCACATGGCCGTGCCCCCAGCGTTTCCAGTCGCGCCATTTGTGCTCAACATTGGGAATTTGGAAAAAACCAGGATCAGGGATTTTGGTGTGCTCTTTTACCACGCCTTCTTCTAGCCCTAGTATCGCCAAATGTGGTTTCACTGTGGAAGCTGGCGCATAACGGCCTTTAGTCACACGGTTAATTAGAGGCCGATCAGGGTTTAAAAGTGCGCGATAGGATTTAGAGCTGATACCATGCACAAACAAATTAGGGTCATAACTTGGGTTTGAGTACATGGCCAACACGCCGCCATCACGGGCATCCAACACAATAGCCGCGCCGCGTTGCTCACCAAGGGCGTGTTGCGCAATTTGTTGGAGACCAATGTCGAGCGTCAACACGATGTCTTGCCCAGGCACTGGGTCGGTGGCGTTGAGAGTACGAATAATGCGGCCACGGTTGTTGATTTCTACTTCTTGATAGCCAACCTCGCCATGTAAGGTTTCTTCATAAAACTTTTCTATACCCAATTTACCTATGTGGCGTGTGGCTTGGTAATTGGTGGCGCGCTCTTGGCGCTCAAGCTCGGCGAGTTCTTTTTTATTTAATCGTGCCACATAGCCAAGGGCATGGGTTAGGGTATCGCCATAGGGGTAATAGCGCGCTAAGCGGGCTTCAATGCTAAAGCCTGGAAATTTATGCTGGTGGGCTGAAAAGAGCGCCACTTCGCTTTCATCAAGACGGGCTTTTAGCACATGGGATTTAAAACGGCGCTGCCCTTTTAGAGCTTTTTCAAATTCACTTAAGGTCTCTGGCGATAAATTAAGTAAAGCCGCCACGCTTGCCAGTGCCTCAGATAAATCGTTTACCTCTTCGGGTACCACCTCAAGGTTATACACTGGACGGTTTTCCGCCAAAATCACGCCGTTTCTATCGTAAATGAGGCCCCGGTTAGGCGCGATAGGGATGACTTTAATGCGGTTTTCGTTCGAGCGTGTTTGGTATGTATTGTGAGAAGTGATCTGTAAGTGATACAGATTAGAGAGCAAAACAGCAATTAAGGCTAAAACAAAAATAAACGCAATAAATGCACGACGGGCAAATAAATTTGCTTCAAATGAGTGGTCTCGTATTGCGTTCCGTTGCTTGCCCATAATGCTTGGCAATTACTCTCTGTGGTAGGGGTGGTTATTGTTGAGACTCCATGCGCGATAGAGACTTTCCGCTACAATAATACGAACCAAAGGATGTGGCAAGGTCAGTGCAGACAAGGACCATTTTTGCTCACTGGCTGCAATGCACTCAGGGGAGAGTCCTTCTGGCCCACCAATGAGGAGACTCACATCTCGACCATCTAGCTGCCATTTTGCCATATTGTTGGCAAGCTGGTGGGTGTCCCAAGGTTTACCAAGCACTTCTAGAGTAACAATGCGGTTACCTTTAGGGATGGCCGCTAAGGTGCGCTCACCTTCTTGCTGTAAAATACGCTTTATGTCAGCATTTTTACCGCGTTTACCCGCAGGAATTTCAACGAGCTCTAAGGTGAAATCACGTGGGAAGCGGCGTTGGTATTCTTTAAAGCCGGTTTCAACCCAGGCCGGCATTTTAGTGCCGACCGCGATAAGTTGCAGTTTCAAATTAGCTCCACAACTTTTCGAGTTGGTAAAAATCGCGGGTTTCGCCTTGCATCACGTGCACAACCACGTCGCCTAAATCCACTAATACCCACTCACCCGTGTCACCACCTTCGATGCCAAGCGGTTCGATACCCGCGGCTTTGGCTTCTTTGTTAACGTTTTCAGCAATGGATTGCACGTGGCGTTTAGAAGTGCCGGTGCAAACAAGCATAAAGTCAGTGATGCTGGATTTATCACGCACGTCTAAAGTGGTGATGTCTTTGGCTTTCATGTCGTCGATTTTATCAAAAGCAAAATCACGTAATTCAATTGAATCCACGTTGGGTGTCTCGTATACAAAAATATGGCCACAGTTTATCACTGTTAGGCGGCTTATTTAAGCAAGTAAAGTTGATTGTCTTGGATGAATTTTAAAACGCGCTTCGGCACCAATTGAGTGGCATCAGTCCCATTGTGTAAATGCGCTCTTATTTCTGTGGAAGAAACCGCCATCACAGGGGTGTTGAGTAAATGTATATAACCGTGAGTTTCGTTTAATAGCGGGGCGACCTCTTGGCAAAGGTTGGGGGCAACCAATGGGTGCGCTAGGGCGCTTTCGGGCAGTATAAAGCCTGCTCGTGGTACCACTAAAAAGTGGCATAAGGTGAGCAAAGCGTCAGCTTGGTGCCACGTTGGTAAGCTTTTAAGCGAGTCAGCCCCTATGATGAAAATGATGGGGCTATTTGGGTGCTCTTGCCTTAATAGTTTTAAGGTATCGACCGCGTAACTTGGACCTTCGCGATTCAGCTCTATTTGCTCAATGTTTAAATAGGGTATGCCTTCGCATGCCAATTTTAACATCGCCAAACGGTGGGTAGTGGTAACCCCTGGTGCAGCTTTGTGCACAGGTACTGCATTGGGCATGAGCGAAATTTGGCAGCCAAGTACTTGGTGGGCGTAATCGGCAATGGCAAGGTGACCTAAATGGATGGGATCAAACGTGCCACCTAAAAGTGCAAGAGGCGTCATAGCGCCTCGTATTTGGGTAACCCAAGGTGAATAGGTTGGCAGAACATGAGCGCTAATTGGCTTAGGTACAAATTAGGATTAGGTAATTGCGCTTGCTTGTAGAGAGCATCAAAATCGTCTAAAGCAGTATAAATATGCTCTAGCACCGCTTTTGGAATACGCTGAAGGGCACCAAGAACCAAGTCGCTTCGTGATTTCCACACACCAAGTTTGGGCAGGGCTTGAGCCACAGGGGCACCTTGGTTTTGTACATGGTGAAGCTCTAATAATAAAGACACTTCTTTGTGGATGAGCCAAGCTAACGTCACGGGTTCAGTGGTGTGTTGCAGCCGCGCTAAAATTTGCGCTACCTTATCGGCATCGCCTTTGTGCATGGCATCACTTAAATCAAACACATCAAATTGGGATTGATTTAAAAGCCCTGTACTTGCTTGGCTTTCGCTAATACTGCTGTTTGGGTAGGTCAGCGCGAGCTTTTCGAGCTCTTGCTCTGCGGCCATCAAGTTGCCTTGAGTCGCGTGAGTGAGCACTGACATCGCTTCAGGGCTCAGTGTTAACCCCAGCTGCTGCGCTTTTTGGTTTAAATAACGCGCTAAATGTTGCCCTTCAAGAGGGTAGCAAGGGATAAACCAACCTTGTTTATCCAAAGCTTTAAACCATGCAGTGCGTTGAATATCTTGTGAGGCTTTAGTGCCTTTAATGATAAGCAACATATCAGGGTTAGGTGCTTTACTGAGCTCACTAAGCACTTTGCCCCCAGCTTGCCCTAACTTGCCTTCGCCGACATCGAGTAACAGCACTTTTTGCTCGCTAAATAACGACATGGCATGGTATTCATTGAGTAAATCATCCCAGTCAAATGACACCGCAAGATCAAAGCGAAGTACTTCACTAAAACCTTGGGTTTTTGCTTTAGCAATGATGGCTTGGATGCTGTTTTCAACCAACATAGGCTCGTCACCCAGTACCATGTAAAAAGGCACCAGCGAAGCATTGAGCTGTTTTGCTAAGGCGTTTGGGAAGATTTTCATTGCAGCTGTGCTAACTCCCGAATGATCCTAGCCACGGCTTGCTCGCGCATTTCAGCCAAAATGAGTTTCAACTCTTTGGCTTTAGCCAGGGCGTTATCTGGATCGTCTTGGTAAGTGCGGTATAGCTCAAACTGAAAGGTTTGATTTTGCTCATCTCGCACTAACTGGTAGCTCACACGATACGTCAACTCATGTTGAGCGACCTGACCGTTTGGAAACAAGGTCAAGGTACTGCGCTCAAGTGCATCAGACACTAAGTGCAACTGGGCAGCAGGGGCTTTGGATGTACCCACTAGCACACCGCGTTGCTCAAGCGTTTCTTCTAGTGATTCGTACAGGGCTGATTTGTCATCATTGGCCGTTAACTGCAAAGGGGTCATGCTCGCGGGTAAGCGGGCCGCCCCTTTAAGTTGAAAACCACATCCTGAGACGAATATGCCTAGCACTAAGGCTAGGCATATTACGCGAAGGTGGCCGTTAATTTGCAACCACATTCAATAACTTCCCTTTAATGAAGATCACTTTGCGAATGGTTTTGCCATCGGTGAACTTAGTCACGTTAGCATCACTGAAAGCCAGTGCTTCAATTTGTGCTTGGTCAGCATCTGCCGCTACGGTGAGCTTGGCACGAACTTTACCGTTCACTTGCACCACAATCAGCTTTTCATCTTCAACAAGTGCTGATTCATCCACGGTTGGCCAAGCGGCACTTAATACATCACCTTGTTGGCGAGTTGCATACAATACGTGGCTCATGTGCGGTGTAATTGGCGCAAGCATCACAATTAAGGCGTCTAATGCTTCGTTAGCCACGGCTAAGTCACCGTCATCTGCTAATGGCGCTTTAATGAGCTTATTCGATAGCTCCATCACAGCCGCAATCGCAGTATTAAAGGTTTGGCGACGACCTAAGTCATCTGTCACCTTAGCGATGGCTTTATGTAGCTCACGGCGTAGGGCTTTTTGCTCAGCTGATAAGCTAACACCCGCATCACTTGGTTTGCCTTTTTGGTTAACATCAAAGGCGTATTTCCACACACGTTTAATGAAACGATGTGCACCTTCTACGCCAGAGTCTGACCACTCAAGGGTTTGCTCTGGTGGCGCGGTAAACATCATGAATAAACGCACTGTGTCAGCACCGTATTGGTCAATCACAGTTTGAGGGTCAATGCCGTTGTTTTTCGACTTTGACATTTTGCTCATGCCAGCAGAGAACACCGGCTCGCCGTCCTCTTTGTGCCAGGCTTTAGTGATACGGCCTTTGTCGTCTTTTTCAGTTTCAACGTCCGTTGGTGCAATCCAAATGTCACCGCCTTTTTCGTCTTTACGGTAGTAAGTATCCGCAAGCACCATGCCTTGGCAAAGTAGGCGCTCAAACGGCTCATCTGAATTAACAAGACCAAAGTCGCGTAATAGTTTATGGAAGAAGCGCGCATACAATAAGTGTAAGATTGCGTGCTCAATACCACCTATGTACTGGTTTACTGGCAGCCAGTAGTTGGCTGCACCTGGCTCTAACATGCCTTCGTCGTAGCGCGGGCTACAGTAACGGGCATAGTACCAAGATGACTCCATAAAGGTGTCAAAAGTGTCGGTTTCATGGAACACAGGTTTGCCATCAATGTCCGCTTTCGCCCATTCTGGGTCTGCTTTAATTGGCGACGTTACACCATCCATGACGACATCTTCTGGTAGGCGAACTGGCAGCATGTCTTTTGGCGCTGCAACTTCATTGCCATCTTCATCATGAAGCATTGGAATTGGTGAACCCCAATAACGCTGGCGGCTTACACCCCAATCACGCAGGCGGAAGTTGACTTTCTTTTCGCCAATACCAAGGTCGGTAACTTTGGCCACAATGGCGTCAAAGGCAGCGTTAAATTCAAGGCCGTCAAACTCACCTGAGTTAATTAACACGCCTTTTTCGGTGTACGCAGCCTCATCAATGTTCACTTGCTCACCGTCGGTCGCGGTCACCACTTGTTTGATGTCTAAACCGTACGCGGTGGCAAACTCATAGTCTCTTTGGTCGTGACCAGGTACTGCCATTACCGCACCTGAGCCGTAATCCATCAGTACAAAGTTTGCTACCCACACAGGGACTTGCTCACCGGTTAATGGGTGAATCGCAGAAATACCTGTGGCAATGCCTTTTTTCTCCATGGTTGCCATGTCTGCTTCAGCAACCTTGTTGTTTTTGCACTCTTCCACAAAAGTAGCCACGGCATCATTTGATTTTGCCACTTCTTGGGCAATTGGGTGGCCTGCTGCAACGGCTAAGTAAGTCACACCCATGATGGTGTCAGGGCGCGTGGTGTAGATAGAAATATCTTCGCCGTTATCAGCACGTTTGAAGCTCACTTCTAACCCTTCAGAACGGCCAATCCAGTTACGCTGCATGGTTTTTACTTGCTCTGGCCAGTGCTCTAACTGGTCAAGGTCGTCAAGGAGCTCTTGCGCGTAATCTGTGATTTTAATAAACCACTGAGGGATTTCTTTTTGCTCAACCAGTGCTCCTGAGCGCCAACCGCGCCCATCAATAACTTGCTCGTTCGCAAGTACGGTTTGATCCACAGGATCCCAGTTAACCGTTGACATCTTTTTGTACACTAAGCCTTTTTCATACAACTTAGTGAAGAACCACTGCTCCCACTTGTAGTATTCAGGGTGGCAAGTGGCAATTTCGCGATCCCAGTCATAACCAAAGCCAAGCAGCTTTAGTTGGTCACGCATGTAGTCGATGTTTTCGTAGGTCCATTTTGCAGGCGCAGTTTTATTTTTAATGGCTGCGTTTTCAGCAGGTAAACCAAACGCATCCCAGCCCATTGGCTGCATCACGTTTTTACCTTGTAAACGTTGGAAGCGAGAAACCACATCACCTATGGTGTAGTTACGCACGTGACCCATGTGTAATCGGCCACTTGGGTAGGGGAACATAGACAAGCAATAAAACTTTTCTTTTTGTTCGTCTTCAACCACTTTAAAGCTGTTATTTTCGTCCCAGAACTTTTGGACTTCGGACTCAATGTCCTTAGGTGAGTAGTGCTCTTGCATCGACAATGTAAAACTTCCTGCAAACAAAATTTCTATCCCGATAGGATAACGTAAATACGCCATCAGGCACAGTGTTTTAAGTGCTTAAGGGGCGGGATTTTTTATCCTAAAGTCGCGTTGTTTTATCTGCCTTCTCATCGCGCTTAAAGTGGACACTCAGTAGAGACGCTATACTTTAAACGGGTGATTAAAAAAGGGGCAAAATATGGCTAAGCATAAACAGTATGATGAATGGTTAAAAACCCTCAGTCAGTGGCTTGATGATGTCAGCGAGCATGAAATTCCCACGCTGGTTGATAAAATGATGCAAGCAGAAGATGCCTTCAAAGACATGACCAAAGAGCAAATCGAAAACTATAAGCACTTTTTAAGCCGGGATTTAGCTCATTTAAAAGCCAATCAGGAGCATTATCATGCGCTTAACATGGAAGAAACCAGTATCGGGCTAGCATGGTATGAACTTAAGAGCATGTTGTGGAGCCATTTATCCCGCATTGAAGATAAAGTGCAATTAGAGTGGCATGCTTTAAATGAAGACTTTAAACACCATGGCAAATACCGCGCCACAGAGTGGATTGCTATCGGTACTTTGATTTGTGTTGATTGTGGCGAGCGCCGAGATATCTTAAGCCCAAGTGAAATTTTACCTTGCCCACACTGTGGTGGTGTTTATTTTCGCCGTGAAGCCCTTTCCCCCTAGATTTTAGCCAGTGCAATAGCGTATCGTGTCTAAAAACATGAATCTATTCCATACCTTATGACGTCGAAGCCCCAATCCCGCAAGAGCCAACATGTTGCACAACGTGTCGCTGCCCTTGCGCTATCGCCAGATGCTTTATCCGCCCCCATTAATGAGGCGTCCGTTAAACAAGCAATGGCACACCCGTACCCAGAAACCCTGACGTTTATTGGACAGGAGCGCGCCAGTAAAGCCCTTGATTTTGCTTTAGGCATGACCATGCCGGGCTACAACGCCTATGTTATGGGAGAGGCAGCCCTTGGGCGTTTTAGTTTAGTGCAAAGTAAATTAAATGAGCACGCCAAAGCCAAGCAAACACCGCAAGAGTGGCTGTATGTGAATAACTTTGCCGATCACCGTGAGCCCGTTGCCGTGTGTTTACCGGCAGGACTCGGTAAAGCCTTTGCCAAAGACATGAATGCGTTGATTGATGAGGTGCTAGATACCTTTCCAGCAGGCTTTGATAACCCAGGCTACCAACGTAAAAAACGCGCCATTGACCGAGACTTTAACGATAAATACGACGATGCCCTAGGAGATGTCGAAGAAGCCGCGCTTGCTAAAGGCATCGCTCTTTTTGAAGAAAAAGGGGTGCTTAGCTTTGCCCCTGTAATTGACGGTAAACAGCTCTCAGATGCAGAGTTTGCCGGGCTTGATGATGCTAAACGCCAGTTTTTTTACGATGCCATTGGCGATTTAGAAGACGCCTTAAATGAAGCGCTCATTGAGCTACCAAAATGGAAGAGAGATACCAACGAGCAGTTACGCCAGTTAAAAAAAGCCACTGCCACCCAAGCCATTAAACCGCTATTAAAACAGCTAGAGCATGATTATGCGCAGCAACTTGGCATTTTAAAGTACTTAAAAACCTTACACACAGAATTAGTAGACGCCATTTTAGATTGGCTTGATGAAGACGACAGTGACGAAGGGCAAAAAGGCGAAGAAGTGGATAAAAACGCCACCTTCACCGAGTATTTTATGCCTAACTTGCTGGTCAGTTATGAGCAAAATGTGCCAGCGCCAGTGATTTATGAGCCTAACCCAACGCTTGGCAATGTGTTTGGTAAAATTGAATTCACCGCGCAGCAAGGCTCTTTAATGAGTAGCTATCGCTCTATTGTACCGGGCGCCTTACACCGCGCTAATGGCGGTTATTTGATTTTGGATGCCCATAAACTCATTCAACAAGCTGAGCTGTGGGATAGTCTCAAGCGGGCACTTAAAGTTGGGCAAATTAAACAGCACCTTGCTTTTCAAGACACAAGCCTAGGCACGAGTTTTACCTTAAGACCGCAAGCCATTCCTTTGGATGTAAAAATCATCTTGCTGGGCTCTCGGGAGCTTTATTATGTGATGCAAGAGCACGATGAGGAGTTTGCCGAGCACTTTAGGGTACTGGCTGATTTTGAATACGTGCTGAGCCCAAGTGAAAAAGTCACGTATCAGTTTATTTCTAAAGCCCAATCTTATGCGGAGCAAACCGCAGGCATGCCGCTCACTGAGTGTGCCATGATGGCGTTGATGCGTTTTAGTTACCGCCAAGCAGAGCATCAAAAGAAGCTCTCTGCACGCTTTGCTGATGTGCTTGATCTCATTAACGAAGCGCAGTTTTACGCAAAGCAAGACAAAGTCCTAGAAATCACCGCTGCGCATGTGCAAGAAGCCCTTGCTGGTAAGCAATATCGCACGGGGCAAATTAGCGAAAGCCTGTTATCTGACATCGAAGAAGGCCACACTTTAATTGCTACCGAAGGCCAAGCGATTGGCCGTGTAAATGGGCTAACTGTGTTGCACATAGGCGATACCAGTTTTGGTAGCCCTGCGCGCATTACCGCCACTGTCTATGCGGGCAGTGATGGCGTACTCGATATCGAGCGTGAAGCCGATTTAGGCCAAGCCATTCACACCAAAGGGGTGATGCTACTAACGGGCTATTTAGGCCATAAGTATGCGCAAGAATTTGCCTTGACCCTTTCTGCAAACATTGCGATTGAGCAAAGTTATGGCCACATTGATGGTGACAGCGCCTCATTAGCTGAGCTGTGTGCGCTAATCTCTGGCATTACCCAATTGCCGGTGCGCCAAGGTTTGGCGGTGACAGGCTCGATTAACCAGCACGGTGAAGTGCAAGCCGTAGGTGGCGTGAACGAAAAAATCGAAGGCTTTTTTAAGCTTTGTAAAAGCCGTGGATTAACCGGGCATCAAGGTGCCATTGTACCTAAGTCGAATATGATCAATCTCGTCCTCAACGACGAAGTGCTGGATGCCGTAAAACGTGGTCAATTCCACATTTATGCGGTAGCCACAGTTGATGAAGCGCTGACATTATTAATGAACCAAGCAGCAGGCACGCTTGGGCCTGACGGTTATGCTGAAAACACCATTAACTATGTGGCGCTGAAACGCTTACAGCACATTGCAGATATCATTAATGGGGATGATGAAGAAACAGAAAAAGCGCCATAACGGCGCTTTTTTAATGTGTTAATTACGATGCTTTTTTGCGTATAAGCCCAATAGCACCTAGTAAGCTGAGCAAGGTAAAGCCCCATAATGGCGCATCACCATAGCTGCGATAAAACGTCATGCCGCTCAATAAAGGAAGTTCAGTGCGCATCGCGCCGCGCTCAAATTGCGCCATCGTCACTTGTTGACGGCTGAGTGGATCAAACACCCCAGAAATTCCATTATTGGTCACACGCACTAAAGGTAAACCTAACTCACTGGCGCGCATTCGGGCAATTTGCATATGCTGGTGGGGGCCATGGGAGTTACCAAACCAGGCATCGTTACTCACAGTGAATAAGATGTCTGAGTCTTTTGTGGCATTACCTTTCACTAAATCCACAAAGGCAATTTCATAGCAGATTGCGGGTAACACATGGTAGCCATTGGCCACTAAATTAGCCTGTTTGCGCTCACCTCGAGTAAAAGACGACATAGGTAAGTCAAATAAAGGGGCGATAGGGCGCAGCCAGTCTTCAAAAGGCACAAACTCGCCAATAGGCAGTAGTTGGTGCTTTTGATAACGGTTTTCGTGTAAATAGGTGTAGTGGCCTTCTTGGTCTTCAGCGCCTTCTTTACCAACCACCACTAAGGTATTAAAAATCGCTTTAGTGGAGCGCTGATAATCCACAATGCCTGTGATAAGGGCGGTGTCATTAAATGCCGCCGCTCGGTCAAGGTTCGCGAGAAAATCATCAGCCATGACCTCGATTTCTGGGATGGCAGCTTCTGGCCACACCACTAAGTCCACATCCCAATGGGTGCGCGTCATATCTTGATAGGCAGACATAGTCGGCCAAAATTGCTCTGGCTCCCAGCGCAGACTCTGTGCGATGTTGCCTTGCACTAAAAGCACGTCGAGTGATTCACCTTTATGCGTGGGCTGTTTAAGTTTTGCCGGTACAAACGCAAATGCGATGAATGCGACTAAAAGCAAAGGGGCAAAACGCGCTTCTTTGATTTTAATGGCTTTTATGCTGAGGTATAACGCTGCAGCAGTGAGTACCACCCAAAGCGTGAGGCCGCGCTCTCCGATTAAGTTGCTTAAGCCATACATTGGGCCGTCGGTTTGGCTATACCCTAAGCTTAGCCAACCAAAGCCAGTGAGTAATTTGCCCCGCAACCACTCAAAAACAACCCATAAAGGGCCTAGTAATAATAACCAGCTCAGTGGTGATGTTTGATAGCGTTTCGCTAGCGCTAACGCCAAGGTAGGGTAAAGCGCTAGATAACCACATAACAGCAGCATTAATCCCAATGAGCCAAATAGAGGCAAGCCGCCATAGGTCGCAATGGACACATGCACCCAGCTGATCCCCACTGCAAAATAGCCAAGGGCAAAGGCAAAGCTCGTTGCAAAGAGCGGTTTAAATCTGGCGGTTTGGCTATCGAGTAACAAGAAGAGAGCAGGCAGGGCTAAAAACGGCAACCACCACAAAAAATAAGGGGCAAAGCTCAAGGTTAAACTGGCGCCGATAAAAAATGCTGCGACAAGGCGCAGCACTTTTTTTAACAATGATGGACTAAGCACAACTAGCTATCGTCCTCTGAATCATCGCTACGTGGCACACTCACCTGCAATTGTAAGATACGGCGGCTGTCTGCAGCGGTGACTTTAAATTGCATGTCAGCAAGCTCGATGGTTTCACCACGGCTTGGCATGTGACCAAAGGCATGTAACACAATACCACCTATCGTGTCGGCTTCGTTGGTATCAAACTCAATGTTAAAGTGCTCATTGAATTCATCCAAAGGCGTCAGCGCTTGTACTGAATACACGTGCTTTGCCACTTGGCGAATAGTCTGTGTATCTTCGTCGTCATCGTGTTCGTCTTCGATTTCCCCTACGATGATTTCTAAAATGTCTTCAATGGTGACCAAACCAGACACACCGCCATACTCATCAATGACGATGGCCATGTGGTAGCGCTGTTGGCGAAACTCATTCAATAAGGTATCCACACGCTTTGACTCGGGCACAATCACCGCAGGGCGAAGGTACTCGCGTAAGCTAGGCAGAAACGCTTCTTTGTTTAAGATGAGAGGCAGTAAATCTTTTGCCAGTAACACGCCTTCTACGTGGTCTTTGTCTTCACAAATCACCGGAAAACGAGAGTGAGAGGAGCTCACCATCACAGGCAGTTGCTCTTCTAATGGTTTGTCCACATCCAGTGTCACCATTTGCGAGCGAGGGATCATGATGTCGCGTACTTTGAGCTCAGACACGCCCAATACACCTTCCATCATTTCTTTGGTTTCTGGGTCAATTAACTGACGCTCTTGGGCATCAGAAATGACTTCAACCAACTCTTCTTTGTTTTGGGGTTCACCCTGAAATAATTGTGTGATTCTGTCTAACCACGATTTACCAGGTGAACCCTGGCTACTTGGCGAATTATCGTCGCTCATTAGCTACTTCTTGCTCCGTGTTATGATTCGTCATCGCGGTATGGATCTGCAATATCCATACCTGCAAGTATCTGTTTTTCTAAACTTTCCATGACTTCAGCGTCATCATCATTTATATGGTCAAAGCCAAGTAAATGCAAGCACCCATGCACAACCATATGCGCAAAGTGGTGCTGAAAATCTTTATCTTGTTCAATTGCTTCTTTAGCCACCACGTTTGGGCTGATAACCAAATCCCCGATTAACGGTAGTTCAACCCCAGGCGGCGCCTCAAAAGGAAACGACAGCACATTAGTTGGCTTATCTTTACCACGGTACTCGGCATTTAAGCTTTGGCTTTCGGCATCATCCACTAAACGTATGGTGAGCTCAGCATCTGGTTTATGGTCAGTTAGTGCAGCGTTGGCCCATGCCGCAAAATCTTCATGACTAGGCAGCGGGCTAAACTCAGTGGCAATTTGTAAATCAAGCTCAATCATTACTTGGCTCATTTGGCTGGGTGTTTTGCTCAGCAAGTTTTGCTTGCTTTTTCAAGGCGCGCTCGCGGCGCTCTTCTTCGTCATGGGCTTCATAGGCTTCAACGATGGCTGCAACCACAGGGTGGCGTACCACATCACCTGATTTAAAGAAGTTAAAGCTAATAGCAGGGACTTCTGAAAGCACCTCAATAGCATGACGCAAGCCAGAGCGGGCACCTCGTGGTAAATCCACTTGGGTGATATCACCTGTGATCACCGCTTTTGAATTAAAACCAATACGGGTTAGGAACATTTTCATTTGTTCTACTGTGGTGTTTTGGCTTTCATCCAAAATGATAAAGGCATCATTGAGTGTGCGCCCACGCATGTAAGCAAGAGGGGCCACTTCAATCACGTTTTTCTCAATCAGGCGCTCAACTTTTTCAAAGCCTAGCATTTCAAACAAGGCATCGTATAAAGGGCGCAGATATGGGTCGATTTTTTGGGTTAAATCACCCGGTAAAAACCCCAGCTTTTCACCCGCTTCAACCGCTGGGCGAGTTAGCAAAATACGGCGTACTTCTTGGCGTTCTAAAGCATCCACTGCAGCGGCCACAGCTAAATAGGTTTTACCTGTACCGGCAGGACCAATACCAAAGCAAATATCATGGGTCAGCACGTTTGCCACGTATTGGCTTTGGTTGTCGTTTCGCGGTTTGATTACACCACGGCGGGTTTTGATAAACACTTCTTTGCCGTATTGGCTCGGAGTGTCTTGTTCAAGTACATTGGCATCAATAATGGCAAGGTGCACAAGATCAGGCTCAATGTCTTTGATAATGCCTTTGACAGGAGCCGTCTCAACATAGAGTTGTTTTAAAATGTCGACTGCGGCTTTGGCTTGTGCGGCTTTGCCGGTAATGCGAAATAGGTGCTCGCGGTGGGCGATTTCTACGCCTAGGCGACGCTCGATGTGTTTGATGTTTTCATCAAATGGGCCGCACAGAGAAGAAAGGCGTTTGTTGTCAGCAGGCTCTAAATAAACGTCGATGTTTTTTAATGCGTTTGTCAAAATCTATCCCTAATGAGAGCGCAGCTAAGCTGCGCTTAATTCATTGACCACTTAAGTCCGTTTTGACCTAAGGGGTGAAAGTGGCAACGCCTAAGGCGTCTTCACTTGGTGCGGCATCTTGCGCTTGTGCTTTGGCTAAGATGCTGCTCGGTGCCACATCACGACGTAAATTCATGTCGTTTTCAGTGCGCAATAACTCACCACGCAGGGAGTTAGGCAAGGCTTCGGTGATACGTACATCTACGAATTGACCGATCACTGAATGTGGGCCTTCAAAGTTAACCACGCGGTTGTTTTCAGTTCTACCACGTAGCTCCATTGGATTCTTCTTCGAAGGGCCTTCAACTAGAATGCGCTGCTCAGTGCCATGCATTTTGCGGCTGATGTCTTGCGCCATTTGGTTGATGCGGTTTTGCAATAGGTAAAGACGCTCTTTTTTCTCTTGCTCAGAAACATCGTCAGGCAAGTCTGCCGCAGGTGTACCTGGGCGCGCGCTGTAAATAAAGCTAAAGCTCATATCAAAACCCACATCATTGATTAGGTTCATTGTGGCTTCAAAGTCAGCACTCGACTCACCCGGGAAACCTATGATGAAGTCAGACGACATACTTAGGTTAGGGCGCACTTTACGAAGTTTGCGAATCGTTGATTTGTACTCAAGGGCTGTGTGGCCACGCTTCATCAGCGTTAATACACGGTCTGAACCACTTTGTACTGGCAAGTGCAGGTGATCCACTAACTCTGGTACATCGGCATAGGCTTCGATGATGTCTGGTGTAAATTCCACTGGGTGTGATGTGGTATAGCGAATGCGGTCAATGCCATCGATGGCAGCCACATAGCGCAGTAAATCAGAAAAGTAGCAAATTTCGCCATCGTGGGTTTCACCGCGGTACGCATTAACGTTCTGACCAAGTAGGTTTACTTCACGCACGCCTTGCTCAGCAAGCTGGGCAACTTCTAAAAGCACATCATCTAACGGGCGGCTTACTTCTTCACCACGTGTGTAAGGTACTACGCAGAAAGTACAGTATTTAGAGCAGCCTTCCATGATAGAAACAAAGGCAGTAGGGCCTTCAGCGCGCGGCTCGGGTAAGCGGTCAAACTTTTCGATTTCAGGGAATGAAATATCAACCACAGCGCCTTGCTTGGTTTGCACTTGTTTGATCATCTCAGGTAAGCGGTGCAAGGTTTGCGGACCAAAGACAATATCAACAAACGGAGCACGCTCGCGGATAGCATCACCTTCTTGTGAAGCAACACATCCACCTACACCAATAACTAGCTCTGGCTTATCGTCTTTAAGAAGCTTCCAACGGCCTAATTGGTGGAATACTTTTTCCTGTGCTTTTTCACGGATAGAACATGTATTGAGCAGGATCACGTCCGCTTCTTCAGCCAGCTCAGTGACTTCATAGCCATTACTCGCATCCAACAGATCTGCCATTTTCTGAGAGTCGTACTCATTCATCTGACAACCCCAGGTTTTAATATGCAGCTTTTTACTCATTTAACATGCCTCGTGTTCACAACCTACTGCTTAAAGGACGCGTATTTTATCGTTTAGGCGGCGCTACGCCAAGGAAAAAAGTATATAAAGTATGCGCTAAAGGCACAGGAAAGTAAGAAATTTACGCGGGTATTTCGAGGTGATTTCGTTACAATAATGTCAGTTGCACCCAAAACAAGAAGATAAGATGAAAAAATCAGTGGTGATCATAGGTGGTGGCATGATAGGGGCGGCCACAGCCATCGCACTCAATGAGCTTGGCCTTGCCGTGACGCTTGTCGAGCATCGCCCACCCAAAAGTGATGTGGCCTTAACCGACTTACCCATGGATGTGCGCGTCTCTGCAATTAATTTAGCAAGTGAAGCCCTGTTAACCGAGCTGGGTGCCTTTGAGCGCATTTCCCCAACAAGAAAAGCCCCATATCAGCGTTTGAGTTGCGGCCAAACAGGCATAAATACGTTGGCGTTTGACGCAGACAGCCTTGGCGAGTCACAACTTGGCCACATTATTGAAAACAGCCAAATTCAAACTAGCCTCTGGCACAGTTTTAGTGAGCAAATCCAAGTTGAATCGTCTTTAGGTAAATTACTTAAAATTACCCGCGGTACTGACTCAACACTGAGCTTTGAGCACGGCGAATTAACCGCGGACTGTGTAATTGCTGCAGATGGCGCTGCCTCGCATACACGCACTCTAAGTGGTATAGGCGTGACAGGTTGGCAGTATCAGCAAGGGTGTTTAGGGGTGCTTATCAAAGACACCTCAAAAAAAGACCCGTACCTCACGTGGCAGCGTTTTCGCCCCGAAGGCCCGATTGCGTATCTACCCCTTTGCCAAGATTACGCGAGTTTAATCGTGTATGAGCCGCTCGCTGAGATAAAAAAATTAGCTGGGCTTGATAATGCAGCCTTAAAGCAGGCTTTAAACGAGCGCTTTGATTTAGACTTCAATCACATAGAGGTATTAGGAAAAGGCGCCTTTCCTTTAGTGCGTCAACATGCCAACCACTATGCAAAAATGGGCACAGTGCTGGTTGGGGATGCAGCGCATGCCATCAACCCATTAGCAGGGCAGGGCGTTAACTTAGGCTTTAAAGATGTTAACGCATTACGCGATGCATTATCTGAATGGGTGCATGAGCGCCAAAGCTTAGAGGCAGCCTTTGCAAGCTATGAGCAAAGTCGCAGAAAAGATAACCTTGCTATGATGAGTTTTATGGATGCCTGCTATGTGGGCTTTTCCCATCAGGTTAAGCCTTTGCAATGGCTTACGGAACGGGCATTAAGGTTGGCACATCGCGCCGGTCCTTTAAAAACGGCGTTGTTAAAACACGCAATTGGTAAAAGCGCACTGTAAGGTGCGTTTTTTATTTCAACCGCTTTATTTTAAGTTGAGCGATAAAGGGTATTTTGTGACGACTTCAAAGTGGCAGCGATTACACGAAAGCGAATCACAATTTAAAAAAGGAATGAGTGCGTTAACTAAAAAATTTAGTTTATTTAATTTCAAAAATAACAAATACAAAAATATCAATTTCCAGTGAAAGACATAGAAAAAGGCCTGA
>JBGTXC010000160.1:0-6738 GCA_041937835.1 Alteromonadaceae bacterium
CCTGAACTTTCTGTGTTCCCGTCACAACCAACGCACTACCGTATGCGCGCCGAGTTTAGAGTATGGCATGAAGGAAATGATTTATTTCACATCATGTTCAATCAAGAAACGAAAGAAAAGTACCGCGTAGATAGCTTCCCTCCTGCGTGTAAAGCAATTAACGATGCCATGGCACTGTTGCTTGAGGAAGTTAGACCAAACGAATCACTAAGAAAGAAGCTTTTTCAAATAGATTATCTTTCTGCGCTATCTGGTGAGCTTGTTATCAGCCTTCTATATCATCGTCAGCTAGATGAAAAGTGGGAAGAGGCAGCAAGAAAGCTAAAAGCGACGCTCGAAGCTCATTTTCCGAAAGTAAACATTATTGGTCGCGCTAGAAAGCAAAAGCTTATTATTGACAACGATTTTGTAATCGAGCGTTTACCCGTTAACGGTAAAGAGTTTATTTTCAAGCACATCGAAAATAGCTTCACTCAGCCCAATGCCAAAGTGAATGAAAAAATGCTTTCATGGGCCATTGAGTTAGCAAAGCCTCTAAGTGGTGATTTGCTTGAGCTCTACTGTGGTAATGGCAACTTTTCTATTGCCTTAGCGCCGTACTTTAACCGTGTGTTGGCCACTGAAATTTCTAAATCGTCTGTGGCATCGGCGCAATTTAACATTGCCGCCAATAAAGTGGATAACTTAGACATTATCCGTATGTCGAGTGAAGAGTTCACCCAAGCAATGAAAGGCGAACGTACTTTCTCTCGTTTAGATGGCATAGACCTGAAAAGCTATAACTGCCAAACAATCTTGGTGGATCCACCACGTGCTGGAATGGACACGCTAACTTGTGACCTAGTTGCTAACTACGACAACATTATTTATATTTCCTGTAATCCAGATACGTTAGAGCGGGATATCAAGCGCCTCAGTAAAACCCACAAAGTGGCGGGGTTTGCCATCTTTGATCAATTCCCTTATA
The DNA here is from genome assembly GCA_041937835.1 of Alteromonadaceae bacterium. Taxonomy (GTDB): domain Bacteria; phylum Pseudomonadota; class Gammaproteobacteria; order Enterobacterales; family Alteromonadaceae; genus Pseudoalteromonas. The sequence goes on from JBGTXC010000160.1 coordinate 968, forward strand.
CCCACCATGTGGAATCAGGCGCCTTCTTGGTGCGTAAATAGCACGCACAAAAAAAGCGCCTCTTAGGCGCTTTTTCTTTAGCTTTCTTTGGTATTTGGAATAATTTGAATTTCAACCCGGCGGTTTAGGGCGCGATTAGCAGCAGTGTCGTTTGCCGCAATCGGGCGTAGCTCACCATAGCCTTCTGTGTATAGACGCTCTGCCATCACACCTTGCTGAGATAAGTAGCTTTTCACACTGTTAGCACGGCGAAGCGACAAGTCTTGGTTATAACTTTCTGAGCCTGTGCTGTCTGTGTGACCTTCAATGCTTAAAAAGGTTTTGTCGTACTTATTTAATACCTTAGCAACGGCATCTAAGGTGTCATGAAAGCCCGTGGAGATGTAATCTTTATCTGTGGCAAAGGTAATATTGGAAGGCATAACAAGACGAAGGTTATTGCCTTCGCGCACCACATCCACACCTGAGCCTGCCAGTTCATCGCGAAACGCCGTTTCTTGCTTATCCATGTAATCACCCACGGCAGCCCCTGCAATGGCACCTATGGCTGCACCAATAAAGATGCGTTTATCTTTGTGGTTACCTGTCGCCTTACCTAAAATCCCGCCAATGGCTGCGCCAATAGCCGCGCCTTTTCCTGTGTTATTTGATTCACAGCCTGTTAGAGTCACCGCAGCCGCAGTGAATAAAATAATTGGCATTTTCCGTGACATGCTTTGTCTCCTCTTAATGTAATAACTAGAGGATATCCAACAAAGCTGAACTTTGAATGAAAACTTTGTTAGTTATTGTAAGTGATGGGCGGTAAGTCGTACTTTGCGAGTAGGGAGTTAAGGGTACCGTCTTGTGCCATCTCCGCCATTTTTTGACGAATCGTGGCCACCAGCTCTGGGTGACTGGTTTGTTTAGAGATGGCTAAATACCCTTGGATTTTGCCAGTGTGCTTAAAGTCAGCTTTTTTTAATAAGTGAATCGGCTGCGACAATGACTGCATGGCTTTATCAGCGGTTTCTTCTACCGCGATGACGACATCCACACGGCCTTTCAAAAGCATATCAAATGCGGTTTTTTCCGAGCGCAACATGACTTTATCAAGCATAGAGTCAGTATCAAACTGAGTGAAATAGGCACCCCCTTGGATAACGGCGATGCGCTTTTGGTATAAATCGTCATAACGCTTAATGGATAAGTTACTGTTTTTAGCAGTGTAAAATGCAAAGGAGCTATCCAATTGCATATAAGCAGGGGAAATAAAATCAAGCAGTTGTAGTCGCGCTGGGGTTTTTAATAAGCCACTGATGACGTCCGCCTCACCATTAGTGACCATACGTAAACAGCGCGAGAACGTACAAGGCACCACTTGAATGGATAAGGGCATGTCTTTAGTGATTTTGCTTAAAATATCCAGCACTAGACCGCGAGGGCGTTCACCATTTTCAACCATGGAATAAGGGGGGGAGTGATCGAGCGCAACCACTAAGCGCGTCTGAGCTTGTAATGGCAAAGACAATAAATAACACAGTGTTAAAAGTGCTGTGGCACGCACAAAAGACATGGATAACTACCTTAAATTACTTAATGATGTCCGTATCCTTTATAACCAGATTAACACTCCTATTTTAATTCTCATAGTATAAAAAGTGAGAACTTATGCCATCTGTGACAAAATTACCGCAACAACAAAAAGCGTAATTAATTTCATTAAAGGATGCTGGCGTGCCACATACAATCGCAATTTTTTGGCAGTTTTTGTTATTGGGTTTAACCAGCTTTGGCGGCCCAGCGGCGCATTTAGGCTATTTTCAACGTCGCTTTGTGACTGAAAAGAAATGGCTCACCCAAGCGCAGTTTGCGAACATGGTGGCACTGAGTCAAATTTTACCCGGGCCTGGCTCTAGCCAAGTGGGCTTTGCAATTGGACTAAAAAAAGGCGGTGCTTTTGGTGCTTTAGCAGCCTTTATTGGTTTTACCTTACCATCTTTTGTTTTGATGCTAGGGCTTTTTTACGTCGCCGCACACCTGCCAGAGCAACTTGCTGGGGCAATTTTTGGTTTAAAACTGCTGGCCGTGATGGTGGTACTGGATGCCGTACTTAATATGGCAAAAAGCTTTTGCCAAACCCTGACTTTAAAAGTGATTGCATTATTTGGTGCAGTGACTTTAGCCCTGATACCAAGCTTTACACTCCAAGTTGGACTTTTGCTGGGTGTTGCCGCGATCGCGCCCTTTTTACCTCTTCCTACCCACAACAATGATGAGCCAACGCGCAAACCATGGCAAGCAATCCAAAAAGCGCCTTTATTCGTGTTTGTACTATGCGCACTTTTTGCCGTTTTGGGTGCTTGGTTAAGCGCATCTGCGTTACTTGGGCTTTATAGTGCATTTTTTAATGCCGGCGCATTAGTGTTTGGCGGCGGTCATGTGGTTCTTCCTCTGTTGCAGCAAAGCCTCCCTGAGCTTTCACAAGAAACCGTATTAACGGGGTATGCTGCGGCACAAGCTATTCCTGGCCCCATGTTCACATTGGCAACTTATCTAGGGGCCGCCATTGCCAGTAACCCTATTGTTGGCGCCAGCATTGCCACTGTGGCGGTATTTTTACCGGGCTTATTACTGATGTGGGCAGGTATTGATGCCTTTCAAGTACTTGCTGGGCACCCTAAGATGGGTAAAAGCATCGCGGCCATTAATGCCGTGGTGGTGGGCTTATTAGCGGCAGCTTTAATTAACCCAATCGCAATCAGCGCTATAAAAGGTTGGCAAGAGGCTGCAGTTGTAGCAATTGGTTTTGGTTTACTTCGCTATGCCAAATTACCGGTAGGGTATGTGATCATCCTTGCCGTAGCTGCAGGGCATGTTATGACATTTTACCTTGGTCGCTAATCACTTGATAAGGCGTGAGCTGAAAGTGCGGCAATACCGCATAAAAGTGATCTGAAATCTCGGCTTGTAAGTGCTCATATGCAAGCCAACTGCGGTCAGCACTAAAGCAATAAAACTCGACGGGCAAACCGTGTTGGGTTGCTTGCAACTCACGCACCATAGTAAATAGCTCGGTATTGAGTTTGTCGTGGTTATGTAAGTAGGCCGTGGCGTATTGGCGAAACAAGGTCACGTTATTACGCACTGAGTCTGCTTGCCATTCATCCCCAAGGGCCTCTTTTAATGTGCCCATAGCATCTTCATCCAACTGCTTAATGCTTTGCAGGTTTAGCCAAATGGCTCGTTTGATTCGTCGTCCACCGGACTCCTGCATGCCACGCCAGTTTTTAAACGAATCAGAAATTAGCGCATAAGTTGGGATAGTGGTTATGGTGTGATCCCAGTTACGCACTTTCACCGTGTTGAGTCCTAAGTATTCCACTTCACCGTCAGCGCCGTATTTATCCATTTGAATCCAATCGCCATGGCGCAGTAAGCGGTTTGCCGCAATTTGAATACTGGCCACAAAGCCTAAAATGGTGTCTTTAAAGACTAACAAGAGAACGGCTGCAACCGCCCCTAACCCGGAGAGTATGTAGGTCGGAGACCGATCTAAAATGGTACTGATGACCATAATGGCAGTCACTAAGAAAATCATTAACTTAAGGACTTGCACTAAGCCCAAAATAGGGATGTCTTTAGCGAAGGAAAATTGGTCGTACAGGCCAGATAAAATGCCCACCACGGCAGACAAAATAAACCCCACCAGCACTATGAGTAGAATATGCCCAACACTGCCAATCACACTGCCTAGGGCATCGGAGATATGAAAAAAGTAACTGTGCGTGGTTTGTATCACCACCAAGATGGCGGTAAGCGCAAGCCGGCGATTAAGTTTACGAATGCGGCTACGAAGCACCCTTAAATGCTCTGGCGCTAGCCTCACAACTAGGGCTTCCACCGCAGGCAACATTACGCGGCGCAAAATAAAATAACCGATTGCCCACACAAAGCAGGCTGAGCACACCGCTAACAATAAAGCGATGCGCTCTACTTCAGGAATTGTGCCCAACCATTGTGTATACAACTCCTGAATTAAGGTCATTAAGCGCTCCTTTGAGTAGCAACCTGAGTAGTGGCGTCATTGGCAGGAGACATTCGCTTCATGTCACTTAAGGTTAAATCCTTCGCCTGCCAAATACGATTTAGTCTTTGCTGGAAATCAACTCGAAACGCTCTATCAAGCTGATAGTTACCTAATAATGCGGTGTCTATGGCTTTTACGTCGATGCGTACATGGATCCGCTGTAAATCACCTAGCAACATGTCGCGACAGATGTGATCTGTCTTACAGTGATACACTATAGCGGTATCCAATAAACCATCCATTTGCTCACCTAGTACTTCTAAGGCAAAGGCAATGCCGCCTGCTTTTGGTTTCAGCAAGTTTTTAAACGGACTTTCTTGTTTCGTGTGCTTACCTTGGGTGTAACGTGTGCCTTCCACAAAATTAATAATGGTAGTTGGGAAGTTTTTAAAGTTACGGCAGCTGCGTTTAGTACGCTCTACGTCCATGCCTTTCAGTTTTGGATTAGCAGCCAGCTTTGCTTTACTGGCACGCTTCATAAATGGCATGTCCATTGCCCAAGCACCGGTGCCAACAAAAGGCACATACTTGAGTTCATCTTTTAAAAAGAACTTTGGCGCAGGCAGGACTCCAAGTGCACTCAATAAAACGATATCCAGCCAACTTTGATGGTTGGCGATGAGTAAGTACCACGCGTCTTTGTCTAATTCGCCGTTTACTTCAATGATCCAATCATCACACGCTAATTTAAGTGCGTAACGATTTCCTTTACACCAACCAGCATAACCGGCATGAAGTGCTACAGACACAGGGCGTACCGGCAGCAAAATTTTCACTAGCCCTAAGGCAAATACAATCACGCCCCAAAACACTAGATTGAGGATAAAGGCACTTAAAATCAGTAAAAAACTGACCCATTTAGGCAAATAATTAAACAACATATTTTACACATCCTTTGCTGTAAGCAGTTTAAATTGCTTATCTTTTGCAGTCCAAAGTTGGTTTAGCTCTTGCTGAAACGCCACTCTGAACGCCTGATCATTAGCATAATCACCAATAAAGTGCTTGGCAATTGGCAGCACCTCTACGTGCACCTTCACTTGCTTCATTTTGCCAGCAGCAAAATCCATAAAGCTTGGTATGCCACCGGGGTAATGAATCGTAACGTTAACGATTTTACTGATTTGCTCACCCATCGCCTGCATAACAAACGCCACACCACCTGCTTTTGGTTTAAGCAAATGATCAAATGGGCTGTTTTGCTTTTGATGCTTGCTTGGCGTAAAGCGCGTGCCTTCAATAAAGTTCACGATACTGACCGGCATTTGCTTAAATTTTTCACAGGCTTTTTTAGTGGTGGCGATGTCTTTGCCCTTGAGGCTTGGATTCTTTTTAATTTGCTCTTTGCTGGAGCGCTGCATAAATGGAAAGTCCAGCGCCCACCACGCCAAGCCTAAAAATGGCACATAAATAAGCTGCTTCTTTAAGAAAAAATTTAAAAATGGAATGCGCTTATGAAATAAACGCTGCAACACCATGATATCAACCCAGCTTTGGTGGTTAGCAATCACTAAATACCAGTCTTTTTGTTTTAGGTTTTCAAGGCCTTCCACAATGATTTTGTAAGGTGAAAACACATTCTGAATGCGGCTATTCATACCTACCCAACATGAGGCAAAGTATTTAGCTAACCGGCTAATGGTTCGCTGCCACGCTTTGAGGGGAAGTAATTTTAAGAACCCACAAAACATAATTGGCACAA
>JBGTXC010000161.1:0-6702 GCA_041937835.1 Alteromonadaceae bacterium
TTTTAGTAAATTTAGATAAGAACACTGCAGCGGTGATGGTACCTGCTGCACGGCCACCTAAATTAGTAAAGTCTGCAAATGGGCTGTCGAGTTGCTCACTGTAGTCATCCCACAGCGGTAATTGCCAAGCGCGATCGCCACTTTGGTCTGATGCTTTAATTAAGTCATGAGCCAGTGGATTATGGTTTGAAAGTAACCCAGTTGCATGGTGACCAAGGGCAATGATGCAGGCACCGGTTAATGTGGCCACATCAATCACAGTTTCAGGGTCAAAACGCTCAACGTAAGTCAGGGCATCACATAACACAAGGCGGCCTTCGGCGTCTGTGTTAAGTACTTCAACGGTTTGCCCACTCATGGTTGTGAGAATATCACCCGGGCGATAAGCATTGCTGCTTGGCATGTTTTCACAGCCTGCTAAAACACCAATCACATTCACGGGTAATTGCATTTCAGCCAGTGCACGCATAGTACCCAGTACTCCAGCGGCGCCTCCCATGTCGTATTTCATTTCATCCATGCCATCGCCTGGTTTGATTGAAATACCGCCTGAGTCAAAGGTTAAGCCTTTACCAACCAGTACGATTGGGGCTTTGTCGCTTTCGGCGCCTTGGTATTTAATCACCGACATCATGGATTCGTTTTCACTTCCACGACCCACCGCAAGGTATGAGTGCATGCCAAGCTCAGCCATTTGCTTTTCACCCACGAGATCAACACTGATGTTGTCAAAGTCGCTTTCAAGGGCCTTGGCTTGCTCGCCTAAGTACACAGGGTTACAAATGTTGGGTGGCATGTTGGCTACGTCTTTACACAGCTTTTGCCCAGCAGCGATGGCAAGACCATGCTCAATCGCCGCTTCACCTGTGGTAAGTTCACGGCGCGTAGGTACGTTAAATACGATTTTACGTAACGGGCGACGCGGGTCAGTTTTTTTACTTTTCAACTGGTTAAAGGTGTAAAGCGAGTCTTGCGTAGTTTCAACCGCTTGACGCACTTTCCAGTAAGTGTCGCGGCCTTTGACGTGTTGCTCAGTTAAAAAGCACACGGCTTCCATTGAGCCTGTGTCATTTAAAGTGCTGATGGTTTTAGCAATGATTTGTTTGTATTGCTTGTCGTCCAGTTCACGCTCTTTACCACAACCTACTAAAAGCACGCGCTCTGATAGCACGTTAGGAACATGATGTAGCAACAGCACTTGACCTGGTTTACCTTCAAGGTCGCCTCGGCGTAAAAGGTTAGAGATGTAGCCTTCACTGATTTTATCAAGCTGCTCACCAATCGGTGATAGGCGACGTGGTTCATACACGCCAACCACAATGCATGCGCTTCTTTGTTTTTCTGGGCTTCCGCTTTTTACGCTAAATTCCATAGCGATACCTGCCTTGAATCTGCTTAGATATTAGACCGTTAGGAACCTTGGCGGGAACTTTGGGGTTTCCATTATGTCCTAATGGCATATAATTAACTTGTTAAAATACCAAGTTTACTGAAAATATCTTACTATTCCAGTGAAAAGACAAGTTTTAAGGTGCTTAATTTGCTGATTTTCCGCTATCTGACTTCTGAAGTCTTTAAGTCTCAGCTCGCAGTCTTCGTCACTTTGATGACGATTTTTGTTAGCCAGAAGTTTGTTGTCATCTTAAGCGCGGCATCCGAGGGAAATATCCCAGGAAAGTTAGTGATGTCGATGCTGGCCCTTAAGCTTCCCCAATTAGCGTCTTTAATTCTTCCTTTGGCGATTTTTTTAGGCATTATTTTGGCCTACAGCCGCATCTATGCGGACAGCGAAATGGCAGTGTTTCGCGCTTGCGGTGTGAGTGAATGGTACGTAGTGCGAGTCACCTTAATTTCAAGCACAGTACTGGCCCTATTTGCCGCTGTGTTGACCTTATACCTAGCCCCTTGGGCCAACGAACAAGAATACCAGCTGAAAGAACGCATAGAAGCAGATGCCGGCTTATCTGCCTTAAGGGCAGGGCGTTTTCAGCAAACCGGTAATGAAAAAGCCGTGGTCTTTATTCATGACATTGACCAAGGTAACACGCCGGTCTTTAACCGCGTGTTTGTAGCTCAGTTGCCAGATGAACTCGGCGATAATCGTGCCCGAGTGGTATATGCCGAAACCGGCACTGTGGTTGAAAAAGACAGCGGTGAGCAACAGCTTATCCTTGATAATGGTAAGCGTTACGAAACCGACGGAGTCTCTGCTGCACTCAGGCTCACTGAATTTGACGGCTACCAAGTGCAAATTCGTGAGCAAGCCATAGAGCAAAAACGCCGTAAACTTGAGGCCATTGCATCCAGTGAGTTAATGCAGCAAACCTCGCCTGAAGCCGTTGCTCAGTGGCAGTGGCGCTTGGCGATTCCATTATCCATTCCGATTTTAACCTTGATTGCCGTACCTTTGAGTGTGGTAAACCCGCGCCAAGGTAAATTTGCCAAATTAGTGCCGGCTTTGGCGCTGTATTTAGGGTATTTCATCTTGCTGAATGCCGGTAAATTTGCAGTGGAAGATGGCAAAATTCCAACCAGTGTGGGGCTTTGGTGGATTCATGTCAGTGCGCTTTTTATTGGGGCGTTTTTGATCCTGCGAGGCCGTCATTTTGGCGCCAAATTTAAGGCAAGCCTAACAAAAAGAGAGCGTGCAGTATGAAGTTGCTCGATTGGTATTTAGGGCGCAGCATTTTACAAACCACAGGGTTTGCGCTCATGGTGTTGGTGGGGATTAGCACCTTAATTAAATTTATTGAGCAGCTAAAGTCTGTGGGGCGTGGCACTTATGACATGGCCGATGCAGCGCTTTATACCCTGTATAGCATTCCAGGTGACTTAGTGGTGTTTTTCCCTATGGCGGCTTTGATTGGTGGCTTAACAGGGCTTGGCGCACTGGCATCGAACAGTGAGTTAATTGTGATGCAAGCGGCGGGTTTATCTCGTTTTCAGATTATCCGCTCTGTGATGAAAACTGCTGTGCTATTGGCGCTGATGATGATGGCGCTGGGTGAATGGGGCGTGCCAGAGGCAGAGCAAACCGCCAAAGAACTCAGAACCACAGCCATCACAGGCGGAAACGTGTTCAACGCCAAGCAAAGGGTGTGGGCGAAAGACGGCGACACCTTTATTAATATTGAAAACGTGGCGGAAGACGGCACCCTCAATAATGTAAAAATGTACCATTTTGATAAATCGCTGACGCTCTACCAAATCACCTCAGCTAAAGAAGCCGTCAGCCGCGAGCAAGGTTGGTTACTCAAGCAAGTGAATAAGGTTTACATTGCCAAAGACAGCGTTGCCACAGAGCGGATGACAGATTACTTCTACCGCTCAGACTTGAGCCCAGAAAAGCTGGGTGTGGTGTCAGTTAAACCTGAGAGCTTAAGTTTTACTGGGCTTTGGTCTTACTTACAGTATTTGCAAAATAACGAGCAAGATACCAGCACTTATGAGCTAGCTTTGTGGCGCAAAATTATGCAGCCAGTAACCATGGCAGTGATGCTTTTGGTCGCGTTATCCTTTGTGTTTGGCCCGCTTAGAAGCGTGTCTATGGGAGCGCGCATTTTAATGGGGGTTGTGACGGGGATTTCTTTCCACCTGACCGATAAAATCTTTGGCCCTGTGGTGACTGTGTATGAGCTACCACCGGCACTTGGCGCTATATTACCGAGTATGCTCTTTATAGGTTTTGCGGTGTTCTTACTTAATCGACGGGCTTAACTAAAAGCGCGGTAACACCATTTTGACCTAAAAAAGCCCAGCATATGCTGGGCTTTTTCATCTTAACGCTCTTGATAAATTCGGCGGTTTTCTTCTTTGGTTAGCGTAATCACCTCAGTGCCAGCAATCATATCTTGTAAGGCGAGTCGCTTTTTACGGTTTAGAATCACCACTAAGCTGCCAAGACCTAACAAAGCGGTTGCTGCCCTTAGCCAAGCGGCTTTTAAGGTAATTGGCTCGCCTGATTGCATGCGCACTTTCAATCGCCAAGCACGCATTCCTATGGTTTGCCCACCGCGGCGCCAAAAATACACAAAAAAGCCCATACCCACGAGTACAAACATCACTGAGCGCAGCGCATAAAGCCAAGGTGTTGTTTGAATTAACGCGGCAATGTCAGGCGCGTTACCTAATTGCAAAAGCCCAGTAGATAAGCCTAATTGCACCAAGGCTAGGTGAATAAACGTGGTGAGCATAGCAAAGGCAATGACCACTAAAGCATCATAAATCCATGCGGCAAAACGGCGGCGAAAATTACTTCTTGGGAAGCTTTCTGAGTTCATAGTTCGACTAAAAAACTGTGTTTTTTGCAGTTTAGCAAACCTTTCTTTGGCAAATCATCTATTTATTTGAGTTTTGTTTTTTCGCCTTCGCTAGCCCACTGATTTTGCCTGAATAGTTATTGAGCAAATGAATGGAAATGCAAAAAAATCGCTTGTGACCAAGAGGTAAGTTTGTATAATGCAAAGCATAGAGACGAGGGCATAATAAAGAAAGCCTAGCTCTGAAGTGGTTTTTCTTTATCTTCTCCTAGTTAGAAGGTTAAAGAAAAAAGATGCCAGTGTGATGGAATTGGTAGACATGACGGATTCAAAATCCGTTGCCTTCGGGCGTGGCGGTTCAAGTCCGCCCACTGGTACCACTTTTCAACCCGTTGATGTATATCAACGGGTTTTTTATTGCCTAAAAGAAAATGCCCTTGGTGAGAAACGGACTTGTGCGTCACGCGAATGGCGTGGCACTAATACGAGTTAAGAGTCCGCCCACTGGTACCACTTTTACAGACCCTAACCGAATGGTTAGGGTTTTTTTATGTCTGCAAAAAAAGTGCAAAGATTTAGTGAGTGGCTGACTTGAGCGCCACGCCCGTTGTGTGGCACTAATGCCTAAAAGCTAGGGTTTAGCTTCAGCAGATAGTGGTTGCGGCACTTACTCATTCATATCGTATCCAGAATCCAAACCTAATAAGCAAAAACCTGTTTCTAGGCATATAGTTAAGCAAAAGACTTGAATGTGGGGGGCGTGTGAAGGTCGTTGTGAGTGTTTTCTTTCTGTTGGTGTGGTGTGCGCCGGTTTTAGCCAATAACGCCTTGATGCGTATTTCCGTGTGTTATGAGCATTGGTTTCCCTATGCTTACACAGACAACACAAAAGTGAGCCAAGGTGCGGTGATCAGCCGTTTAAAAGCGCCTTTGGAAAATCACACCCTTGCCTTTGAATTTAGAGAAATGCCTCATGTGCGCTGCGCAAAAGCGGTGGAAGAAGGGGCCGTGGATTTTGGACTGTTTTTTGATAAAGAAGATGGTTTGCAAGTAATTGAGCTGCCCATTGCGTATTGGGAGTTACTCTTGGTAACGCAAAAATCGCGGCCTTTAAAAAGCCTTGAAGCGTTTAAAGGAGATGGCTTTAAACGCGTGCTGGTGGCCTCTGGTTATTCTTATCCGCAAGGCGTGCTGGCGCAGCTAAGGCGTTATCAAAAGGAGTTGGTGCAAACGTCTTACTACACGCCCAATGATTTTGAGGTGAAATCGCTTTTTCGCTTTTTAGAGCAAGGTTATGTGGACGCCATGCTACTTGATAAACAGTGGGCACAAAGGGTGACCCGCCTAAACGAATTAAACATTCACCTGCCTAATTGGCTGTTGCATCGTGAGCCACAATATGTGGCGTATCAGCATGCCTCTGCCGAGAAAGTTGCGGTCATCCGCATGCTGTTACAGGCTTACGAATAAGTAAGAGGAATGGTCTTCTCAAGCTCTGCTGCCGTGGTTGCCATTTCAAGTAAATACATCACTGTCATGGCATCTTCAATGGGGTGAGGGAGCGCAGTACCTTGCGCTATGCTGGCAACTAACAGTGGATAAAAATCCCCATAACGGCCTTTTTCTATGGTAATACTGTTTACACCCTCTGCGTTATATAAAAGCGCGCTTTGCTTAGATACACCAAATTCTGGGCTGCTCAGTGGCAAATTTTCTTTTAATTGGGTTTCTTGCTCGTCTAAACCGTTAATCACTAAAGTGCCTTTCGTGCCATCACATTGAAAGCGCTTATTTGGTGCGGCACTTAACATGCTGGCATTTAACCGCACGTGTTGATTTGGGTAGTGCAAAGTGACTTCGGCAAAATCAGTTGTTTGCGCTTTTTCAGCGGATGGGCGTAAGGTTTTTAATGAGGCCGAAATGCCCGTAGGGCGACCAAAAAGGGCCAGAGCATGATCCAGTAAATGAGGGCCTAAGTCATACCAAATGCCAGTGCCTTTGCCGGCAAGTTCACGCCATCGGGCTCTTACTTCTGGACGATAACGATCAAAATGGCTGGTAAAGCTCACAACCTCACCGAGTGTGCCGTTTGCCAATAGCTTTTTCAGAGTTAAAAAATCGCCATCAAAACGGCGGTTATGAAATGCGCAGAGTGTTACGCCATGCTGAGCAGCTAATGTATTTAACTCTACCGCTTCATGGTGCGTGAGGGTTAAAGGCTTGTCCACCAATACATGTTTGCCTGCCACAATAGCTGCTTTTGCTAAGTCAAAATGGGTGTCGTTTGGGCTGGTGATCACCACTAAATCCACCTCATTATGTTGGCATAATGCCAAAGGCGAGTGCACTTGGGTGATGTGCGGCAGGCGTTGCTGTACTTTATTTAAATCGCTTGAGGCAACGTGGGTAAGCTCAGCCCCTTCGCAGGCTAAAATCAACGGCA
>JBGTXC010000162.1:0-6699 GCA_041937835.1 Alteromonadaceae bacterium
AAGCGAATATAAACACGCGCTCGTTGCACTTGCACGCATTGCGGTAGATCGCGACCACTAAAGCGCATTTAGCTTGCTTTACAAAGCTCTCAGCGCTTTTAAAAAGACATAAAAAAAGCCAAGCATCAGCTTGGCTTTTTTTATTTCAGCGGCAATTAGCCTTGAGTGATGAACTCAACGCCTTTTTGAATGTCGCCTTTAAGCGTATCAAGCATGTCGTCTTTTGCTTTTTGCTCAAATGCGCTTAGCTCGCCGTAAGGTAATACTGCCTCAACACCGTTAGGACCTAAACGTACCGGCTGTGCGAAGAATACTGCGTCATCACCTGGGCCTTCAACGTAAGCGTAATCAACTACGTCTGCGTCGCCTTTCATGCCTTGGATTAAAGACATGCAGAAACGTGCTGCTGCTTGACCCATAGAAAGGGTTGCAGAGCCGCCGCCCGCTTTTGCTTCAACAACTTCAGTACCCGCGTTTTGAATGCGGTGAGTAAGTTGCTCAACTTCTTCATCAGTGAAGCTAACACCTTCAACTTGTGACAGTAGCGGAAGGATAGTCGTACCAGAGTGACCACCGATCACAGGCACTTTTACTTCAGTCGCTTTAAGACCTTTTTTCTGTGCAACAAATGTTTCTGCACGGATCACGTCAAGTGTCGTAACACCGAATAGACGGTTCTTGTCGTAAGTACCTGCTTTTTTGAATACTTCAGCAGCAATGGCCACTGTGGTGTTCACTGGGTTAGTGATGATACCTACTAATGCTTTAGGGCAATGAGCTGCAATGCCTTCAGCAAGTGTTTTAACAACACCCGCGTTTACATTGAATAGATCCGCACGGTCCATACCCGGCTTACGTGGTACGCCCGCAGGAATAAGTACGATGTCAGAGCCTGTAAGTGCTTTATCTAAGTCTTCTTTGCCAAAACCCACTACTTCTACGTCAGTTGGGATGTGCGATAGGTCAACCGCAACACCTGGCACAACTGGCGCCACATCGTATAGTGATAGCTCAGAGCCTGCAGGTAGGTTGTTTTTCAAAAGAAGAGACAGTGCTTGGCCAATACCGCCCGCTGCACCTAATACGGCTACTTTCATTGCTTTTCTCCGTAGGTAAAAAGTAGGTAAGAAAATGAGCTGTAAAGATAATGAAAAGCCAAGCTAAAAACAAATTTATCGGCGCGCTTTTTATTCTTATTTATTCTATTTCGTAAACTTTACTGTCATTTTGCCGCTTAGCACGCTTATTTGGCAAAAAATGCGCCGTTTTGGTGGCTAAACATCTCGCCACAGAAGTGGTACATTAGCCGAGGAATAATCGCAACGGGATGTACAATGCAAGCACAAGAAAAACAAGAAGCATTAATCAAAGCATTTAAGGCCTTATTAAAAGAAGAAAGCTTTGGTTCGCAAGGGGATATTGTTGATGCCTTAAAAGACCAAGGCTTTGATAACATCTCACAAAGTAAAGTCTCGCGGATGCTCAGTAAGTTTGGTGCTGTACGAACACGTAACGCCAAACAAGAGATGGTTTACTGCCTACCAGCAGAGCTTGGCGTACCAACAGCTAAAAGCCCACTACGCCAGTTAGTGCTGGACATCATGCACAATGAAATGATGATCATCATTCGCACCAGCCCAGGTGCTGCGCAGTTAATTGCGCGTTTATTAGATTCACTTTCTAAAGCGGATGGCGTGTTAGGTACCATCGCTGGTGACGACACCATTTTTATTGCACCGGCTTCAGTCAAAGACATCGACAATACGCTTGAGCGCGTACGTCAACTTTTTGAAAACGTGTAGTTAGTCTTTCGCTAAGGCTAAAATCATGGTTTCTGACGGGGCGAAATAGGCTGAGCCTAAATCGCCTTGGCAATAATCTAGCCATTCATCGTACACCCCATTTTTACCCACCATGGCTTCAATCACACTAATAAAGCGATTGGCTTTTGCCGCCATGCCTAACAGCAGCATGCCTTGCTCATACACATCGCCATAGGGCATACCTTGGTGTAAAAAAAGTGGCTGCCCAGCGTCATCGTGTTGCTCAAAACACTTGGCGTGGCTGTACTCATCGAGCGGGTCTAGCAAGGTGTTATCTAAACGGGTGCGCCCCATGATGCGCTCTTGCTCTGCTAAGCTGAGGGTTTGCCAACGATTAAGCTGATGACGAAAACGCACAAGGTGTACGTAACTGCCTTGGTCATCAGCATAATCACTGTGGCAAAGCGCTACGTGTTTTTTAAAGCGCCCATGCGGCACGTTTGCACCATAGCTAAAGCCGTTAAAATCACGCCCATCTAAAAACCGAAAACACTTAATTTGCTCCACCAGCTCCACGTGCCCTTGTAAGGCCGTCATCACAGATAACGCATAAAGGTGGTTAACGTCTTCGCGGTCTGAGCGAATTTGGATCAATAAATCAAAAGGACGCGTGGCAATGTGATGCTCAGCATCATTGAGTACAGGAAAGCTTTTTAACCCAGGCGGCGTAAAATCAGGGTTGTAATGAGGCCAATATTCGGCGCCTATGGCAATCACAGTGGAGAGCATGGCTTCTGAAAAACGCTCAGCGTATTGGCTTTCTAAGTCCAAAATCGCTTTTAAGCGCCGGCGCACTGTATCAAAGCTGCCATCAAGCACATTGAGGAGTAAATGCACGCCATGCAAATTGGCTTCAGCGCATATGCCTGACTGAGCCTGTGCCATACCCTACCCTTAATAGAATCCGAAATTATATGAAGAAGTTAACTGTATGTGACTGAATTGACAAGCTAATTGCTTGGCCAACTGCAAATTGCTCTGCCAAAGGCATGGCCACATCCACTTCTTGGGCGTGGTATTGGATGCGATAAATCGTGTGGGTACCCATAAAACGCTTAGCCACCACAGTCGCAGAGCCGGGCGTTGCTTCAAGGCTTAGTACATGCGGGCGAACATAAAGCTGCCCTTTCGTCACGCTGTCTAACATCACAGGTTCCGCATCAGGGCCATTCACTTGATGGGCTTGGCTCACCTCATTACTAAGCGCGGCATCTTGCACTTCGCCAAACTCGGTTTTGTAGCGCCCCGCCCCTAAATGCGTGGCATTGATATAAAGCCCAGTCCCTAAAAATTCCGCCACCACTTTATTGGCGGGTGCTTTAAATAAGGTTTCTGGGGTGCCCTGCTGCACAATTTTACCTTCAGACATAATTGCTAATGTATCTGAAAACGCAAATGCTTCTTCTTTGGAGTGGGTAACAAACACCGCTGGTACACCAAGTTGCTTAATGATGGCGCGCATGTCAGCAATCAATTGAAAGCGCACTTGGTGGTCAATATTAGAAAAGGGCTCATCCAGCAATAATAGTTTTGGCCGATAAGCAAGCGCCCGAGCAATGGCAACCCGTTGTTGCTGCCCGCCAGATAATTGATGCGGGTAACGTGTGGCAAAGCCATCAAGCTGCACTAGGCTCAGCATTTCATCTACGCGGGCTTTGATTTCCGCTTTAGTAAGGTGTGTTAAACCAAAGGCAATGTTGTCATACACGTTGAGGTGTGGGAACAAGGCATAATCTTGAAACATCATGCCGATATTACGCTGCTCTGGTGGCAGGTTAACGCCTTTACCCAATACAGTGTCGCCCCAAAGAGCTATTTCACCTTGGTTTGGGGTAACTAGGCCGGCAATGGCTTTCAGCGTGGTGGTTTTACCGCAACCGCTCGCCCCTAATAAGCACAGGATGTCATTGCCATTCAACTCAAGCGACAAGTCATCAATTACATTACGCTTATCATAGCGATAATATAAATTGCGAATACTGACCTGTGCACTCATGCTGATTTCCTAACTGGGCTTTGTTCCATTGAACGATTAATTAAATATAGTGGCAACAGCCCTACCAAAACGATACACAGGGCAGCTAAAGAAGCGTGCTCGAGTTGCTCGTCACTAATGTATTGAAAAACATACGTGGCAAGGGTTTCAAAGTCGAACGGACGTAATAATAACGCAGCCGGCAACTCTTTCATACATTCAATGAACACCAATAATATGCCCATCCAAATACCGCGCTGTAAAAGCGGCAAATGTACTTTGCATAAGGTTTTAAATGGTGGCTTACCCATAGAGCGGCTGGCCATATCCAATGACGGGCTAATGCGTGCAAAACTGTTTTCAACTGCGCCATAACTAATGGCAAAAAAGCGCACCACATAGGCAAATCCGATGGCAAACACGGTACCGCTAAATATCAGGCCAACTTCCATATCCACATAGGCAAGTAAATTATTTAAGCCATGATCCAGCGCCGTTAAGGGTAACAGTACGGCAATTGCCAATACGGTACCAGGTAAGGCATACCCCATGCTGGCTGCTTTTGCTGGCAGCTCACTGTGGGCACTGCCAGATAAGCGCACATAAAAACTCGTAAGCACACTAAAAAGGACACACACTAAGCTCACCACAAAGGCCAGTTGTAAGCTTTGTAAGGCGTAGTTAAAAAAGTCGGCATTCCAGCTTTGGGCAAAATAATCTATGGCATAGCCCACTAAAATCCACACAGGCACCACAAAGGCAATCAATAAAATAAGGCCGCAAAAACCGGCAGCGATTGCACCTTGCCACCCCGTTAATTGGTATGCAGCTTCTGCTTTTAGGCTGTGAGTGCGGTCGTACACAGCTTGGTGGCGACGCGAGTATTTTTCAGTGGCAACTGCTAAAAACACCAAAAGCAGCATCACCGCTGAGATTTTAGCTGCTGCCGTTAACGAGTAATAACCAAACCAGGTGTCATAAACTGCGGTGGTTAAGGTAGAAACAGAGAAGTAACTCACAGTGGCAAAATCAGCCATGGCTTCCATGCAAATTAAGGCAATAGCAGCGGCGATGGCACCACGGGCAAGCGGAATTGACACCCGATAAAAACACTGCCACGGGCTTGCGCCCATGATTCTTGCAGCTTGTAATAAGCGCCCTGATTGCTCTTTCAGCGCTGTTTTAAAGAGTAAATACAAATACGGGTAGAGCACCAAAGACAACATCACAATCGCCCCACCTAAAGAGCGAATGTCGAAAAACCAGTAATCCGCGGGGCTTTGCCAACCAAACCACTCGCGCAGGCTTATTTGCACAGGCCCTGCGTAATCAAGCAAATCCGTATACACATAGGCAATGATGTAAGCCGGCATGGCCAAAGGCAGCATTAAGGCCCATTCAAACTGCTTTTTAAATGGAAAGTCACAGCTTGCAACCAGCCAACCAAGAGGAATGGCAATCACACTGCTACACAGTGCAACACCAAACAATAATAAGAGGGTATTAAGAATGTAATCCCAAAGAACCGTATCCCAGAGGTGATCAAATATCGCTTCTGTGGTGCTTAAAGATTCAAAAATCAGGAAAAACATGGGTAGCGACAGGCCAAAGCCTATCGCGTACGCCATCAACTGCCATTTAGACAGTGATCTAAAGTGTTGCATTAAAGGTCAAACTTTACCTCATCGATAAGCGCAAGGGCTTTCGGGCGGTATTTACTAATCTCGGACAAAGGTAAGGCGTCCGTTTTAAAGTCACCCCAAGATTGCACTAGGTCCGACAAAGGCACGCCTGCTTTCACTGGGTATTCCATGTTTACCGCAGCATACATATTCTGAGCGGTATTGTCCGTCATAAACTCAATCAATTTCAAGGCATTCTCTGGGTTTTTCGCGTGCTTAGCGATGACCACACCTGAGACGTTTACATGCGCACCACGGTTGGTTTGGTTAGGGAAGTTAATATACACCGCCTCTGCCCATGGTTTTTGCTCTTCATTCGTTAGCATTTTGCCAAGGTAGTAGCTGTTACCTAGGGCTAAATCACACAAGCCTTCTTTCACGGCTTTTACTTGAGCACGGTCATTACCTTGTGGCTTACGCGCTAAGTTTGCTTTTAAGCCTTCAAGCCAGGTTTTGGTTTTTGCTTCGCCGTGATGGGCAATCATCGACGCCACTAACCCTAAGTTGTATGGGTGTTTACCTGGGCGCATACAAATTTTGCCGCGGTACTGCTCATCTGCCAGAGCTTCGTATGTAAGCTCTGGTAGGCGACCTTGGCGTGCTTTTGAAGAGTAAACGCTTCTTACGCGCTTTGTAAGCGCCACCCATTGGCCGTTTTCATCACGAAACTGCGCTGGAATGTTGGCATTAACCACATCACTGGCAATAGTTTGGGTAAGCCCTTCATCATTAAGCTGAATGAGTTTAGAAAAGTTAGACGTTAACACCACATCCGCTTTAGAGAACTTGCCTTCACGCTTAATACGCTCAATCAGGCCTTTTTTAGCAAAGACAACATTCGCTTTAACGCCGGTTTGCGCTTCAAACTTTTCTAAAATCGGCTCAATTAAAAAAGGCTGGCGGTAAGAATAAATATTTACAGTTTCTTGCGCTGCAGCAAAAGCTGGCAACACACTCGTCAGTGAGACCACACCGGCCAATACCCAGTGCTTCATTGAAAACGTCATAGCGCATCCTCTAAATAATAACTATTATCAATTACATCATCATGTAATAGTGTTGCGTTATGAATTAATTCAATGCAAGCAGCTAAATTAATATCTCTATTTCCATTTTCATAACCACACAATTTTGCTGAACCCAAAGTCAATAAAGGTCTGATTCTTTTTCCCCCAGATTTAAGGTGATAGTTAGTCATTTTATGAATAAGGTTTATTTC
>JBGTXC010000163.1:0-6642 GCA_041937835.1 Alteromonadaceae bacterium
CACAAGGCGAACTCCATGTCAGATTCACGTGATTATCTTCAAACGCAAAAACTGCTTGAAGAAAACGAACTCTTTTTAATGCCCTCAGAAATCCACGGCATCATCAGTGGCTTATTGGCATGTGGAGTTGATATTGACTCAGATGCTTACTTAGGTTTTTTAAGTGACATCCTTAACGATGGTTTGGCGTTCAGTAAGCCGATTAAGCATTATTTTGCTGAGTCATACAGTGAGATCAAAACCCAGCTAAATAACCCTGATTTTTCTTTTGATTTATACCTGCCAGATGAAGACGAAACCTTATCGGATCGCGCCAATGCGCTGGTGGCTTGGGTTAGCGGCTTTTTATTAGGCTTTGGTTTAAAGCAACAAGATTTAGGTAAAGTGTCTGATGAAGTTAAAGAAGTCGTAAAAGACTTTACGGAAATCACACGCCTTGATACGTCTTTTGATGAATCAGAAGAAGATAGTCAGGCATTTTTTGAAGTGACCGAATACGTGCGTATGTCCGTACTGCTTTGCTATAACGAGCTAGGTAAAAAACTGGCTGCCAATCAACCTGCTTCAAAGACTTTACACTAATGATTGCTATTAGCGAATTTAAAGCACGCCGCGACGCGTTGCTGGCCAAGATGGCCGAAAACAGTGTGGCCATTATTCCTGCCGCCACGGAAGTGACTCGCTCACGCGATACTGAGTTTCCGTTTCGCCAAGACAGCGACTTCTTTTATTTAACTCACTTTAATGAGCCAGATGCAGTGTTGGTCTTAGTGAAAAAAGCGCACGGCCAAAGTGTGTTGTTTTGCCGCAATAAAGATAAGCACGCAGAAATTTGGCATGGCCGCCGTTTAGGGTTTGAAAAAGCCAAAACTGAGTTATTGATGGACGAGACGCATCCGCTAAGTCGTTTAAACGATGAGCTGATTAATCTTGTCAGTGGTTGCAAAACGCTTTACTACGGGCAAGGCACCTACACGCATTTTGATGACAAAGTGTGGGCGTTATTAACCCACCTTCGCGGCAACCCGAAAAAAGGCTTAAGCGCCCCTACGGTGATCCACGATGTGCGTACGTTTGTGCACGAGATGCGTTTAATAAAATCAGATGCAGAACAAGCCATTATGCGTAAAGCGGGCGAAATTAGTGCCGAAGCACACATTAAAGCCATGCAATTTGCAAAAGCCGGTGCCACTGAATATCAACTAGAAGCGATTTTACACCACCATTATGCGATGCAAGGCGCGCGCTATCCCGCCTATGGCACCATAGTGGGCTCAGGCGATAACGCCAATATCCTGCATTACACTGAAAACTCAGACACACTCACCGATGGCGATTTAGTGTTAATCGACTCAGGCTGTGAGCTAGATGGCTATGCCGCAGACATTACCCGTACGTTTCCTGTTAATGGGCACTTCTCACAGCCGCAAGCTGAGCTCTACAACTTAGTGCTAGAGGCGCAGCAGGCAGCGTTTATGCAAATTAAGCCGGGCAACACCTTAACGGATGCAGCAAACGCCGCAAATCAAGTACTGGCAGAGGGCATGATAGCGCTTGGCTTATTAAAAGGTGAGCGCGATGAGTTGATCAAAACCGGTGCCATTAAAGCCTTTTACATGCATGGTCTTGGCCACTGGTTAGGGCTAGATGTGCATGATGTGGGCGATTACAAACAAGGCGAGCAAGACCGTCAGTTTGAACCTGGCATGGTGCTCACCATAGAGCCAGGCATATATGTTGCCAGCGACAGCGAAGCCCCAGAGCAGTACCGCGGTATCGGTATTCGCATTGAGGATGACTTATTAGTCACCGAATATGGCTTTGAAAACCTCACAGCCAGCGTGCCAAAAACCATCGCTGAGATTGAAGCGCTTATGGCAGCAAAGGCATAAGATACCTGTGCAATACACGTCCCAGCACACAGATATCCTCATTAATGGCGGTGGCTTAACTGGCATCATTACTGCCTTGGCACTTAAAAAAGCCATGCCGTCGCTAAGCATTACGGTAGTTGAGCCAAAGCCACCTATGCCAAGTGCGCAGCCAAGCTCAGATAACTTTAGCTTTGATAGCAAAAGTGTGGCATTGGCAAAGGCCTCAAGTGATTGGCTAAGTGAATTTGGCCTTTTTAGCGAGCGTGCCACTTACACCAGTGCCATTAAACATGTGTGGGTGTCTGATAAAGGGCATTTTGGTAAAACCCGCATTGGCGCAAAAGAGTTTGCCGCGCCTGCTTTAGGCTACGTTACTTTAGTGGCGCCTTTTGGTGAGGCGCTTTACAAAAGCGCGCAAAAGCATGGCATTCACTTTATTACAGGAGTAACGGCTAAAAGCGTGAGTCTTGGGGCTGATGCCAATACGTTACAGTTATCTGATGAATCGCACATCAGTGCCAAGTTAGTGGTTGCCAGCGACGGCCAGTATTCAGCACTCAGAGGCATGATGCACATTGAAGCGCACTCTCGTGATTATCAGCAAAACGCTGTAATTGCCAACGTGCAATTGGCAAAGGCCCATCAAGGCATTGCCCACGAGCGTTTTACTGAGCATGGCCCGATTGCGTTACTGCCATTGCCAGACAAGCGTTATTCATTGGTGTGGTGCCATGATAAAGCAGACACTCAAGATTTAATGGCACTTGATGACGACGCCTTTTGCCACGCCCTACAACGCCATTTCGGTTATCGAGCAGGGCTTTTTACCGGCGTAAGCAAACGCGTGAGCTACCCGCTTAGCATCTCTCAATCATCTGCGCTTTTTGCCCATCGTACCGTACTTCTAGGAAATGCAGCCCACACGCTCCACCCAATTGCAGGGCAAGGGCTTAACTTAAGCATCCGCGATGCGATGGCGTTAGTGGAGGTAGTGAAAGCGGCTCAGCACCCTATCGGGAGTGATGGCTTTTGCCGTGCGTATGGGGTATTACGCACGAAAGACATACAGCACACCCAAATGCTCACAGATGAGTTAGTGCACGGTTTTGCCAACCCAGTACGTAGCATTGCGTTAGCCCGTAATACAGGGCTATTCACCATGAACCTAATACCAGAACTAAAAGCGCCCCTCGCAAGGCGTTTAATGGGATACACAAATTAATGAAACAAGTGGATATTTGCGTCATAGGTGGCGGTAATGTTGGTTTAGTGGCAGCCCTTGCCATGGCACATGCTGGGCATTCGGTTTTAGTGTGTGATAAAGGGCCGCTCAGCGCACAAATCAGTGACGACATAGATATTCGTGTTAGCGCCTTAAATGGCACAAGCGTTAATTTGTTAAGTACCTTAGGGGTGTGGCAGCACATCACTCAGCATCGCCATGCGCCATACACTAAGATGCAGGTAAAAGATGCTGACTCCTTTGCTGAAATCGACTTTGCCAGCCAAGACATTCAGCAAAGCGCCCTTGGCTACATAGTTGAAAACCAATGCTTGCGTTATGCCTGCCTTGAGGTCATTGCTCGCTCGCAAAACATCACCTTAAGCCCAAACACAGTTTTAAATGATTACCATGCGCTTGAACAAGGCGCCATGCTAACCACGTCAAATGGCCCTGTAATAGCAAAAACGACCCTTGCGTGTGATGGCGCTGAGTCCAAACTCAGAAGCCTCTGTAATATTGGTCTAACGTTTTGGGATTATGATCATCACGCCATAGTGACCACCTTAAAAACGGAAAAAAGCCACCACAATACTGCGCGCCAAGTCTTTACCCCTGATGGCCCCATTGCCTTTTTACCCCTAGAGCAAAGTGATTTATGTTCCATTGTGTGGTCAGCCACACCTGAAAAGGTAACCCAGCTCACGGCAATGGATGACGGCGATTTTGCCAAAGCCATCGCCGCTGAATTTGATATGCAACTGGGCATGTGCGAGCAAATTGGTAAGCGTGCGGCGTTTCCACTACGAATGCGTTACGCCAAACAGTTTGTGCAAGATGCTGTGGTGCTGGTGGGCGATGCCGCTCACACCATACACCCATTGGCAGGGCTTGGCTTAAACTTAGGGCTCAGTGATGTGAATGCGTTAATGCAACTCGCGATGGCTGAACAAGGCTGGCAAAGCGGTAATCACCTAGCACGGTACGAGCGAGCCCGAAAAGCCGATGCGCAAATCCACATTGGCCTAATGCAAGGGCTTAAAACTTTATTTGCGGGTAATAACCCGCTTAAAAAGTTGTTGCGTGGGGTCGGGTTATGCAGCGTAAACCGCTTAACACCGCTAAAACACATTTTGGCAAAGCACGCCTTGGGTGAGCCGTTAGTCGATGAAGCAAAAGCCACTAAGCCAAGCGTAAACGAATAAATTCCGCGAGCTTTGCCACCGCGTCATTATCCTCAGCTTGGCTGGCATTTAAGGTTAAGCCTATTTTACCAAGGGCAGGCAACACATGTTGAAGCACATGTTGGTTCAGCTCGCTTGGAATGGAGTGCCTCGCCAAAACAGTTACCCCAAGTCCTTCTTTAATGGCGGCAGAAAGCCCTGTTAAATCCGCATTTGAATACACGACTTTCCATTCTATCCCGGCGTTATCGAGCGCAGCGATGGCGCGCTTTCGGTACACGCAGCCTTCAGGAGCACACACCAAGCGTACGGCTTCATTGGGGTTAGGTTGGCTGCCCACCCATAACAGCTCGTCTTGCATAAAGGCGCTGGCACCGCGTTTTGAATCAAGCTCCACTAACGCCAAAATCAAATCAAACTTGCCTTTGAGCTCGCTACTTTGTAACTGCTTTGAGAGGGCAGAGTGCACTTCTAGCGAAACATCCGGATAAAGCGCCACAAAATCACCGATAATGGCGGGCAATAGGGTAACGGCAAATTCATTAGGAATACCTAGCGTGACTTGCCCGGCTAAAGTTTGCGAACTAAAGGTGTTGATGATCTCATCATTGGTTTGCAGTAATTGTTTGGCTAAAGGGAGTAAGCGCTCGCCTTGGTGGTTTAGCACTTGGCGCTGGCCTTGTTTTTTAAACAGCTTTTTACCAATAATCTCTTCTAAGCGTTTGATCTGTAAACTAACAGCCGGCTGAGATAAGCCCAATAACTCGCCTGCTTTGGCAAAGCCACCCATCTCGACCACAGTCACTAAAGTGCGCAAACTGTCTGTTGGAATATTCTTCATATAAGTAAATAAAATTGAGTGACGCCGATTTATTAGTATTATTTATCAATGCATTAAAAATTACAATTTGTTGATTAATTTGCTGCGCTTTTATAATTCCCTATCACAACAATTTAGCGACTTAAGTCTTTGTCAGCGCTATTTTTTAAGTGTTTGATACTAAATGATTTTTGTTACTGCTAACCGGATCTGCCCAGAGCGGGCGAGGGAAACTCAATGAGCAACAAAACGGTATTACACGCCAAGCACCTAGAAGCTGGTGCGAAAATGGTGGATTTTCACGGTTGGGAAATGCCAATCAACTACGGCTCACAAATTGAAGAGCACCACAGCGTGCGCCAAGACGCGGGCATGTTTGATGTATCACACATGACCATAGTGGACTTAAGTGGCGAACGCGTAACTGACTTCCTTCGCACTTTGCTGGCCAATGACGTTGCTAAATTAACCGTTCCTGGTAAAGCCCTTTACACTGGCATGCTTAACGAGCAAGGCGGCGTGATTGACGATTTAATCGTGTACTTTATTGACGCCCACAACTATCGCCTAGTTGTAAACTCAGCCACTCGCGAAAAAGACCTAGCGTGGATAAACGCCCAAGCAAAAGCCTTTGACGTGACTGTGACTGAGCGCCCTGAATTTGCCATCATCGCGGTGCAAGGCCCAAATGCCATTGCTAAAACTGCAGCAGTTTTAAACGATGAGCAAAAAGCAGCTGCGGCTGGCATGAAGCCATTTAACAGTGTGCAAGCCGGTGATTTATTCCTAGCGACCACAGGTTACACAGGCGAGGCTGGTTACGAAATCACAGTACCAGAAGCACAAGCCGCTGATCTTTGGCAGGCACTCCTAGATGCTGGCGTAAAACCAGCAGGCCTAGGTGCACGTGACACATTACGTTTAGAAGCGGGCATGAACCTGTACGGCCAAGACATGGACGAAAACGTAACGCCACTTGCGGCAAACATGGGCTGGACCATTGCGTGGGAGCCAGAAGACCGTGATTTCATCGGCCGTGCAGCGCTTGTAAAAGCCAAAGCAGAAAACACGCAAAAGCTAGTTGGCTTGGTGCTTGAAGAAAAAGGCGTATTGCGCGCAGGCCTTAAAGTCATCGTAGATGGTGGCGAAGGCGTTATCACATCAGGCACGTTTTCACCTACCCTAGGCAAGAGTATTGCCATGGCACGCGTACCAAAAACAGTGGGCGAGACTGCTCAAGTAGAAATGCGTAAAAAATTGGTGGACGTGAAGGTTGTAAAACCAAGCTTTGTGCGCCAAGGTAAAGCAGTTATTTAACCAAATTACCGTGTTTGCCCAAGGGGTTACTTTAAATGTTCCCCAACAATCAGCGAACACAGCAAAAGATATAAAAAGGATAAAACAATGAGCACAATTCCAAGCGAGTTAAAATATGCCTCTTCACACGAGTGGGTACGTGACGAAGGCAACGGTGAGTTTGTCGTAGGTATCACAGAGCACGCGCAAGAGCTGCTTGGCGACA
Organism: Alteromonadaceae bacterium; assembly: GCA_041937835.1. Classification (GTDB taxonomy): domain Bacteria; phylum Pseudomonadota; class Gammaproteobacteria; order Enterobacterales; family Alteromonadaceae; genus Pseudoalteromonas. Next base: position 6,623 of record JBGTXC010000163.1, read on the forward strand.
TGGTTTTTGTTGAGTTACCA
>JBGTXC010000164.1:0-6564 GCA_041937835.1 Alteromonadaceae bacterium
GCTCGTGACTTTGCAAGAGCAACTCGCTGAGCCGGAGCAAAATGCCGAGCTTAGAGCAGAGCAAGAGCGCATCTTAAACGCGTTAATTAAAATCGATAATTACTTAGTGACCGCTATGAATAAGCGCAAAGAGCTGCTTCTGACTATGAACATTAAGCAGGAATTGTCCGAATCTTCAGGGCAGGCTGACGACGTTGAGCTATTTTAAATACAGGCACTTAAATAAGACACACCTATGGCACGACTGATTTTAATCATTGATGATGACACCTACATTCACAGCATAGTCAAAACCACTTTTGAAGACTTTGCTCATGTGCTTAACGCCAATGAAGGCGACGCAGGTTTTCGGCTGGCAAAAAAATATCGCCCAGACATTATTTTACTCGACATCACTATGCCGGGGCTAAATGGTTATGAGGTGTGTGAGCGGCTCAAATTTGATGAAGACACCAAGCATATTCCGGTTATTTTTATCAGTGGTAATGCGGATGTGCTGAGTAAAATCAAAGGGTATGACGTCGGTGCGGATGACTTTATCGTTAAGCCTTTTGACACTGACGAGCTATTAGCCCGTATTCAAGTGATGTATCAATACGTTGATGCCTCACGCACAGCAAAATATGCACTGGGTGATACCAGTGATATGGGGCGTTTGGTGCGCCTTGTTGGGCGCAGTTATGACGTTAAAAGTACCGATGAATTAGCCGCGACGTTGCGTGAATTTTTTTCGTACTTATCGCTTCATTGCCATTTTGTCTTTTGGCTCGACCATGAACAGTTTTACTTTGAAGGGGATGTAAACCAAAGTGAGCTAAAGCTCACTATTCGTGAAAACCGCGATAGCGGGCGCATCATTGACCACGCGCTACAAACCCAAGTAAATTACCCTAAAGTGTCTTTGTTGGTGACTAACATGCCGATTGATGACGATGCCTTATATGGTCGTTTTAAAGACATGCTGACCTACGTGCTTGAAGTGGCTGACTCCAAACTAGAGTCTTTAGAGCAGTTTCAAAGTGAATTGGCGCTTGCTGAGCGTATTCATCAAGACTCTGCCATGCTGCAAAGCCATTGCCAAAATCTGCTTGAAAGCGTGGGTGAGCTGCAACAGCAAGCGGACTCCCCTTTAGTGCATCAACACATTGAAATGGTGGCTGAGCTTTACAACCAAAGCAGCACCTTGTTAACCCTACTCCAAAACCAACTTGAAGCAGACAAATCAAAAGGGGATGATGTCGAGCTGTTTTAGCGCCATCCCTTTACCTCTGCCTTTTCGGCTTGCATAATTGCGCCACCTCTTTAGTGCGAGCCATTATTGTGACTATCAGCAACGCCATTTTAGAACAAACCGAATACGTGAACTCACTGATCCGCCGTTTTGAGCTGGATGAATGGCGTAAAACCGATGATGTGTTTCAATTGCGTTATGACGAGCAAGGGTTGAGTTTATTGAAAACGGATGAGCCTAAACTCGGTGCCGTGCGCGTAGACTTTGTAACAGGTGCCGCCGCTCACAGGCGTAAATTTGGGGGGGGTAAAGGGCAGGCGATTGCCAAAGCCGTTGGTTTAAATAAAGGCGCCACCCCTCATGTACTTGATGGCACAGCCGGGCTTGGGCGAGATGCTTTTGTACTTGCGGCGCTTGGCTGTACGGTTACTTTATATGAGCGCCACCCAGTGGTTGCTGCTTTGTTGTATGATGGCTTGCAGCGTGCATACATGGACCCAGACATTGGCACGTGGATGCAAGCTCGCATGCAATTGGCGTTTGGCTCTAGCCATAGCTTATTGCCCCAAACCAAAGAAATCCCAGACGTGGTGTATTTAGATCCTATGTACCCACACCGCGAAAAATCTGCGCAAGTAAAAAAAGAGATGCGCGTGTTTCAAACCTTAGTTGGGGAAGACAATGACGCCGATGCGCTGTTAGCTGACGCGCTTAACCTTGCCAGTAAACGAGTGGTGGTGAAACGCCCTGATTATGCTGAGTTTTTAGCTAATAAAACGCCTTCTACTCAAATCAAAACCAAGAAAAATCGGTTTGATGTGTATGTGAATGCCGCCATGGTTAACACAGACTAAACGGCTTACCTTTTCTCGCTAAACTTGGCAAATGAAGCCGGCCTGGTTAGTCTATCAAGCCATAACAAGAATAAGGACATACCATGATTGAAGTAAACCAAGCTTTGCCAGCGCATACCTTTAGTTTGTTGGGCGCAGCAGGCATGACTAGCCCAACCACAGAGGATTTATTTGCCGGCAAAACTGTGGTGCTTTTTGCGGTCCCGGGTGCTTTTACACCAACGTGCTCTGCGGCACATTTACCAGGTTTTGTGGCATTGGCAGATAAATTTATGGATGCCGGCATTGATGACATCATCTGTTTATCAGTGAATGATGCTTTTGTGATGAAAGCATGGGGGGATGATCAAAACGCTGAGGCCATTACCATGTTAGCGGATGGCGACGGTACCTTCAGTAAAACGATTGGTCTTGCAAAAGACACTGGTAGCTTTGGTGGTGTGCGCTCTAAACGTTATGCGTTAGTGGCGAAAGACGCCATAGTGACGCATTTATTTGTTGAGCAAGACAAAGCATTTGAAGTGAGTAGTGCAGAAGCCGTGCTTGCTGCTATCACCGAGTAACAAAAATAATTTAATAGTGGTCGCTGTTTGCTCTGTTGCCACTTTTTAAAGCAAAAAAAAGGCCGCTTAAAGCGGCCTTTTTTGTGTCGTTAGCGCACGACTATTATGGTTTGTAGTATGCGTCTAGCGTTACACCAGAGAAGGTGCTGTAAGCACGGATACCGATGTGCCAAGTACCTGCTTGTGGATTTGCTAGGCTACAGCTTTCTGTGTTGCCGTTTTTGTAAGGACGACATTCGTAAGCTGACGTCGTTGGCTGTGAACCAAAGCGTACGTAAAGGTCCGCATCACCTGTACCGCCTGCAATATCAACGTCTAATACACTCATACCTGCTGGTACGTCTAAGGTGTAGTACTTCCACTGGCCAGAAGAGGCAGAGATGTTTTCAACTGTACCGCCACCACCAGCTGGAGGAGTGGTAGAACCTTGCGTGATATCACCCACTAGGCTAACACCTGAGTACGCGCTGTAACCACGTACCATAACGTGATAAGTGCCCGCTTGAGGTGCATCAATGCTACACGTTTCGCTGTTACCACTGCGGTATGGACGACAGTCGTATGTAGACGTAGTAGGCTGTGAGCCAAAGCGTACGTAAAGGTCAGCATCACCTGTGCCACCACTCATAGTGAAGGTCACGTTAGTCGCGCCAGCAGGCACTTCCATGGTGTAGAAAGTTTCTGTGCCTGCACCGCCTGCTAGTGATGTTTTAGCTACGCCGTCTTGAAGCTCGTTACCGCCTGTTGGAGGAGGAGTAGAGCCGCCACCTGCAAGTGCAACCGCTGCTGCTGCATCAACAATACCTGTACCACAGTTAGTACATGTTGCTGGGAAGCTACGGGTTGAGTTTTTCAGGATGTCTTCAATTTCATCTGGCGTTGCAGATGGTTTAACTTGTTTGATAAGTGCTGCTACACCCGCTACGTGTGGCGCTGCCATCGACGTACCTTGTGAGTAGCTGTAGCTATCTGCTTGAGGACCAGTTGAACCTGTGTTGTAAGTAGATAGTACGCCTTCAGGGTCGTTAGCAAAGCTTTGTGCGCCACCTGGAGCTGCAACGTCAATGTTTGCGCCGTAGTTTGAGTAGTAAGCACGGCCACCGTTACGACCTACTGATGCAACGTTTACAACGCCCGCACAGTTACCTGGGTTGTAGTTAGCAGAGTTATCGTTGTCGTTACCTGCTGCGATAACCACTACAGCACCGTTTGCACGCGCTGTATTGATTGCGTTTTGTGTGGTTGTGCTACATGCGCCGCTACCACCAAGTGACATGTTGATTACGTCAGCAGGGTTCGGGTTAGTTGGTACGCCAGAAACGTTACCACCGGCAGCCCAAATGATACCGTCAGCGATGTCAGACGTTAAACCACCACATTTACCAAGTACACGAACTGGTACTACTTTCGCGCCATAAGCAACACCGGCAACACCTTCACCGTTGTTAGTCACGGCAGCAACTGTACCTGCTACGTGAGTACCGTGCCAGCTTGAACCTTGAGCACTGTGTGTGTAACCACATTCGTTAGCAGAGATAGCGTCACCTGGATCGCTTGCATCTGAATCACGGCCGTTGCCGTCGTTTGCTACTAGCAGGTTCGAGATCATGTCGTAGCCTGGTAGTAAGTTTGCGTTAAGATCAACGTGTGGGCGGTAACCCGTATCAAGTACGGCAACAGTTACGCCAGCACCTGTTGCTGTGTCCCAAGCTGTAGGTAGGTTTAGACCACCTGCTTGTTCAAAGTAGTGCCACTGATCTGAATAACGCGGATCGTTTGGCGTAGCGAATGGCTTTAACATTTGGTCAACTTCAACGTATTCAACGTTGTTTGACGCGGCTAAGTCAGCCATAACTTCCTGTGCTTCGTACGCAGAAAGCTTCTTATCAAAACGTACAACGTGGTGGTTAGCCATCGCCATTTTACGCACGTATTTTGCTTTTAATTTTTTACGCTTAGTTTCAAAACGCTCTAAGAAGCGACGCGCTTTTTGCGTCATAAATGGTGCGTCTTGAGCAAAAGCAGGCTCTGCAAATGGTGCAAATGTGTCTGCTGAGTTGTCTTTGTACTTCACAATAAATTGCGTGAACTGCGTGCCTTGGCCGATTAATTTAGCTTGAGTTTGTGCCAAGTTTGATGCGAGGTCATTTGGTGCAGCGTGTGCTGTGGCCATAACAGCCGGCACAGCGAGAGCCAGTAAGCTCTTGGTAAATACATTTTTATTCATGTTGTTCCCTTGAGTTTTTATGATTTTGGCTTTGCGATAATTTGAAGATTCCGTACAAAGCGCAATCAAATGTAAATTAAACGTTAAAGATAAATCAACCATTAATTACATTTGTTAAATTATATTTGGTTATATGATGTTGCCCTTTGGTTATGTAAGGACAATTGTCCGATCCGCAATAATTAAGCTGCTTGCAATCTAAGCTATGCCCTTTAACATGGGCAGGTGGTAAATTTTTGGAGTAACAACATGCTGGCACCTGCCATGGTCGACAAGCTCAATGAGCAAATTAACCTAGAGTTCTATTCATCGAATCTGTATTTACAAATGAGCGCGTGGTGTGAAGATAAAGGCTTTGAAGGCGCCGCTGAGCTGCTGCGCAAACATGCCGTAGAAGAAATGGAGCATATGAACCGTTTGTTTACCTATGTAAGTGAAACGGGGGCATTGCCAATTTTAGGTGCCATTGAAGCGCCGCCTCATGACTTTAATACCCTTGCTGATGTGTTTCATGCCACGTTAGAGCATGAGTGTTTGATCACTCGAAAAATCAATGAGTTAACGCACGTTGCTTTTACAACTCATGACTACTCAACCTTTAACTTTTTACAGTGGTATGTGGCTGAACAGCACGAAGAAGAAAAGCTATTCAAAGGCATCATCGACAAAATTGAACTCGTAGGTGAAGACGGCAAAGCATTATTCTGGATTGATAAAGACCTAGCCGAGCTGGCAAAAAGTGGTACTTCGTCAATCATGGAGCCTGGTGTATAATCACCAGCAGATTAATAAAAAGGATGCCAAGGCATCCTTTTTTTATGGGTGAAGAATAAAATGCAAACATGTGATGTACTCGTAATTGGTGCCGGTGCGGCAGGATTAATGTGTGCGGCACAAGCGGGCTACCGTGGCCGTGATGTTGTCGTGCTTGATATGGGCAAAAAGCCGGGTCGTAAAATATTAATCAGCGGTGGTGGCCGTTGTAATTTCACCAATGAAAATGCAAGCCCAGACAATTACTTATGTAGCAATCCGCATTTTGTTAAATCTTGCTTAAGCCGCTACACCCAGCATGACTTTATCGATTTAGTGGACCGTCACGGTTTGGCTTATCACCACAAAACCTTAGGGCAACTGTTTTGTGATAACAGCGCGCAGGATATTGTGGATATTTTGCTGACTGAATGCGATTGGGCAGGCGTTAAGGTTACGCTTCGCACCGAAGTGCTACATGTTGAAAAAACAGCGCAAGGCTTTGCAGTAACCACCAATGAGCACACCTATCAGTGTGAGTCTTTAGTGGTGGCATCTGGCGGTTTAACCATGCCAAAACTTGGTGCAACGCCGATTGGCTATAAAATAGCGGAACAGTTTGGCATCAAGGTGCTGCCTACTATGGCCGCTTTGGTGCCATTTACTTTGCACCAACATGATAAAGACCGCTTTGATGGTCTCTCAGGCATTAGCATTGATTGTTTAGTCACAAGCGAGTGCGGGAAGTCATTTAGAGAAAATATTTTATTCACCCACCGCGGTTTATCCGGTCCGGCCATTTTGCAAATCAGCTCGTTTTGGCGTGCAGGTCAGTCTGTAAGCATTAACTTACTCCCTGAACTAGACATTAAAGAGTGGTTGGCAGAACAGCGTGAAAAAAGCGGGCAAAAATCATTGAAAAATAGCCTTGCTAGC
>JBGTXC010000165.1:0-6547 GCA_041937835.1 Alteromonadaceae bacterium
TTTTGGCAAGTGGTCGCCAGCGCCATGCACTTTCCCTTATTAAAGCGACGAGTGGCCGCTCTAAACTGGCCGCAAAATGCATGATGGCGGTTTCTACACTGACGACTAAATCCATGTTTGCGATAAGTGCGGGTAGTTCAAAAAAGTCTTTTTCAGCGCAAAAGATGTGTGCCTTAGCACTTAGCTTTTCTTCTTCTAGCCATGCCTTTAATGGTGCCACGTGTGTAGGTGCTGCATTAACAATTACTAAGGCACCGTTTTGGCTAAAGTGTGTGATTAACTGATGTAGTTTGTCACTCGCTAAATCACGTTTTTCATTGGTAGAAAGGTGATTAATCATCACTTTTGGCGTGTTTGTACGCTGTTTTGGTGCACATAATGATTGAAGTAGCACCTGTATCTTTTGATTTTCTAGATGTGTGTGATTAAAAGTCGCAATTGCAGAGTTTGGCGTTTTGGTATGACAAAGGCGTGTCAGAATTAAGCTGTAAAACTCACTGATGTGGCTATATTCATTTGTGCTGGGTGGCGCAATAACATAATCAGCATGACGAAAGTAAAAGAGCGACTTTAAAAAACTTGGGTTTGAATCACCCAGTGCCACAATGTGTGCATTTGGTGCAATGCGTCTTGCGAGTTTGACATAGTGATGGCTGCGCGTGGTTGCCAAAATCACTATCACATCATATTGCTGATTTTGTGCTTGTAAGGTTAATGCTGTGCGCGCTTGTGTGCTTGGTGCATTTGGATAAATGGCATTGATGTGCGGCTCTTGTAATAGCCACTGGTTAAGCGCGTCATTGCGTCCTTGGTGCCAAGACTTTGGCTTGGCTCTTAAATCATCAAACCACACATCTAAAATCATATTAGGGTAAGTGTGCGCTAACTCTTTAAGTAATGGACCTTGATATAAGTAGTCACCCAGCGCTAGGTGCGTCATGTAGAGCACACGTTTTGCACTTTTTAAATGATGTTGAGAAAGCGATTGTTTGGCGTGATCAATCTTAGGGTAACGAGCCATGTTCAAGTTCCTTACGCACAATGATAAAGATTATATCAAAAGCGTACCCATAAGGCTGTTTGCAATTTAAACAAAAACACCTTGTTTTGGGTAAATATTTTTAGCAATTAACAACAAAAAGACGCTTTTGTGGAATAATACGGCTATAAAAAACCGCATGCTGAGCGTCAGCAATCAGATTAAGGAACGGGTTATGGCAGATTCTGTGCAAATCGCTGAAAGTTACCTCAAAAGTTTAGAGCGCCACCGCCGTGCGTTTGAAACCATGGAAAGTCATCATCAAGAAGCGTTGCAATTGCTCGATGCTTGCCAACAAGCGCTTGCTAACGGTGGGAAGGTGATTTGGTTTGGTAATGGCGGTAGTGCGGCAGATGCGCAGCATCTTGCTGCAGAATTTGTAGTGCGCTACAAGTTAGAGCGAGGTCCGCTTGCATCTATGGCTTTAACCACAGACACCTCAATACTTACTGCGCATTCTAATGATTACACCTATGACACAGTGTTTGAGCGCCAAGTACAAGCTTTGTGCAAACCTGAAGATGTAGTGATTGGTTTAACCACCTCAGGCACCAGCAAAAACATTAATCTAGCGCTTACGGCAGCCAATGATATTGGCGCTTATACGGTGGCGTTAACAGGCCGTGAAGGTGGCACAGTAAAAGACATTGCTACCTTGCCAATTATTATTCGTAACGATGAGACAGCGCGCATTCAAGAGGCACACATGTTTATTGGCCATTGGCTGTGTGAAGCCATCGACCTAGTGGTAGCAGGGCAACAATAATGGACTTAAGTCGTTTACAGCATTTATCAGATGCCAAAGTATTGGTCGTAGGCGATGTGATGCTTGATCGCTATTGGCATGGTGACACGGGGCGCATCTCGCCTGAGGCACCTGTACCTGTGGTAAAAGTAAGCAAGTTAGAAGACAAAGCTGGTGGCGCTGCCAATGTTGCAAAAAATATTGCGCATTTAGACGGCCAAGTGACGTTACTTGGTCTTGTCGGTGAAGACGAGCACGCCATTACCTTAACTAGGTTATTACAAGATGAGCGGATTAACTCTGAGTTAGTTGCACAGTCTGATTGCCCAACGATAGCTAAAATGCGGGTGATCAGCCGCAAACAACAAGTGGTGCGCCTCGATTTAGAAGAGAACTTTACCCAAGCACATAGCCTTATCTTGCTTGAGCGCCTAAAAGAAATCGTCAGTGATTATGACTATGTGCTGTTTTCTGATTACAACAAAGGCTCATTGCATCATATTCAAACCATGATCCAAGTGGCAAAAACCGCAGGTGCCTTTGTGCTGGTGGACCCTAAAAACCATGATTTAAGTCTTTATAAAGACGCTGACATTATCACTCCAAACTTAAATGAATTTAAGTTAGCCGGTGGAGAGGTAGGCACGGAAGAGGTGATCACTGAATCAGCGCGCCGTTTATTGGCTCATTCTGGTGTCAAGGCCATGTTGCTTACACGCTCAGAGCAAGGCATGTCGCTGATTAGCAATACCGAAAAGCACGACTTTGCCGCCCAAGTACAAGAAGTTGCCGATGTGACAGGTGCTGGCGATACCGTTATTGCTACCCTAACAGTGATGTTAGGCGCCGGTATGAGTGCAAAAGATGCTGTTGAAGTGGCCAATGTTGCAGCTGGTGTGGCTGTCAGTAAATTGGGCGCAGCTACAGTATCCCCAGAGGAACTTGGTAGAAAGTTGTCACACTATTTAGTCGGTCATGGTGAGCAATACCGTGCTGGCTCTGAGCAAGTGCTACAGCATATTGCCTTTGCCAAACAAAATGGCGAGCGCATTGTGTTTACTAATGGCTGCTTTGATATCTTACATGCAGGACATGTACGTTATTTAAATCAAGCAAAAGCCTTAGGTGATAAGCTGGTGGTGGGGTTAAATAACGATGAATCTATCAGTCGTTTAAAAGGCCCTGAGCGCCCAATCAACCCACTGGAAGAACGCGCACTGGTTCTAAGCTCGTTAGCTGCGGTCGATTTTGTGATCCCTTTCGGTGAGCTTGAAAACAACGACACACCAATTCGCTTAATTGAGCAAGTAAAACCGGATGTTTTGGTGAAAGGGGGAGACTACACCAAAGACCAGATCGTCGGCGCAGATTTTGTTGAGCGTCATGGCGGGGAAGTAACCGTGTTACCATTTTTAGATGGCTGTTCAACCACCAAAGTGATTGAGAAAATAAAACACTAAAAAATGGAGCCGATGGGCTCCATTTTTATTTTAGCGCTTGCTGGTAGGCGTTATTTAGCTCAGAGAATGTGGATGCGTCAAAATAAAATGGCGAGTGGCGTCCAGCCTCTTTATTAAAAGAGCGCTCGAGTCGTGCCATATTTTGCTGCTGCCACACAGAATTAGGCGTGCGGATGTCACCGCGGTCAAAATCAATCACATATACCTTGCCTTGGCCATCAAACAAAATGTTATTGATGTTTAAATCTGCGTGATAAACACCATGATTGTGAAATTCAGCAAGTGTCTGACCGATTGATTGGCATTCACTTTTAGTTAGCGTGCGCTCCGATAGCACGTCCGTTACGCTTTTCGCTTCAGAAATGGCTTTAGTAATTAAATCACCTGTGTAGATGAGACCGCGTTTAAATACTTTGGCAGCGACAGGGGAGGGTACTGGTAACCCCATTTTCTGCATTTTACAAAGCAGGGTAAATTCACGATAAGTACGCGTATTTTTAAGGCCGGTATAAAGGTATTGATCGCTTAATATCTTGCCAATGAGGCCACCACGCCAATAGTGGCGAAGTACCCACACGTCTTCCTGCGCTTCTAAAAAATAGGTATTGGCACGGCCTTTCTTTACAGCCACAACGAGATTTAAATCTTGCCAAAAGTCGGGTGAAAAGCTGTTTTCATCGATTGCATAGTCACAATCGTTAGGGCACATAATAAAAGTGGTGCTAACGTCTTTTTTGACTGTGTGGAGCTTCAAATGCGGTGCTGCCATCAAATGTTATTTACCTCAATTGTAACGAATGCGAACGCGTTTGTAATTTGGTTTCAGCGCCCATTTGCTTTACTATTTGCCGAGTTTTTACCGATTTCCAATGCCTTATGCTAAACCCTATCCGTTCCATTTGTATTGTTCGCTTATCTGCGATTGGTGATGTTTGTCATGCTGTGAGTGCTGTTCAGGCAATTCAACGGCAGCATCCTGAGGCAGAAATCACATGGATCATAGGTAAGGTGGAAGCCGCCTTACTAAAAGGGCTACCTGGGGTACGCTTTGTGGTGTTTGATAAGTCATTAGGTTTTAAGGCTTATTTAGCGACTCGCCGTGCGCTTAATGGCCAGCGCTTTGATGTTTTACTGCAAATGCAAGTGGCTGCAAGGGCAAACCTGCTAGCAGCGTTTATTAAAGCTAAGCGCAAAATTGGTTTTGATAAAGCACGCTCAAAGGAAGGGCATAGTTTATTTATTAACGAGCGCATTGCACCGAGATGCGAAGGCCATGTCCTTGAAGGTTTTTTTGATTTTGCACAGGCATTAGGCGTTGCGCCACAAGCGCCACTTTGGCAGATGCCGATTGCGCAAAGTGACCGAAAGGACGCTGAAGAATTGCTTGAGGGCGTTCAACGATTTGTGGTGATTTCGCCGGCGGCAAGTAAAGCGGAACGCAATTGGCTACCAGAGCGTTACGCCAAAATGGCTGAATTTGCACAGCAGAAAGGGTTTGCAGTGGTGCTGACAGGTGGCCCCACTGACATGGAAAAAACGCTCGCTCATGACATCATGCAGCAAACGGATGTGCCTATTGTTAATCTAGTGGGCAAAACATCGTTAAAAGCGTTACTAGTAGTCCTAGAAAAAGCCACGTGTGTGATTGCACCTGATACCGGGCCTGCGCACATGGCGGTCACCATGAACACTCCTGTTATTGGCCTTTATGCGCATTCAAACCCAAAACGCACAGGTCCTTATTTATATCAAGACTATGTGTGTGCTGTGTACCAAGAAGCGATTGAAGCACAGCAGCAAAAGCCGCTTGCTGAGATTAAATTTGGCACCCGAGCCAAAGGCGCTGATTTAATGGCGAAGATCCAACTTGAGAATGTGAAAGCCATGTTCTTGCGCGTGTTAGAGGAGCAAGCAGGGTGAGAAAAGCGGTATTTTTAGACCGTGATGGTGTGATTAACCAAGATCACGGCTACGTGGTACGCATCGAAGACTTTGACTTTATTGATGGGGTGTTTGAAGCCTGCCGCCATTTCATTGCCAAAGGCTATGACCTTATAGTGGTAACCAATCAATCGGGCATTGGTCGCGGTTATTACAGTGAGGCGGATTTTGCCAAGCTGAGTGCGTGGATGTCAGCCCAATTTAAAGAGCAAGGTGCGCCACTGTTAGATGTGCTTTTTTGCCCACATCACCCTGAAAAAGCGCTGCCTGAATACTTAGCCGATTGCCAATGCCGCAAGCCTGCTCCAGGCATGCTGATTGCAGCGGCTAACAAACATAATATTGATTTAAGCCAGTCAGTCATGATTGGTGATAAACCCTCAGATATTTCCGCAGGTAAGGCCGCAGGTGTGGCACGCACCGTGTTAGTTGAAAGCCAACCAAATGCCAAAATAATTGCTGATGATGCACTGCCTGCGGGCACGGAACGTTGGCAAACCCTTAAGGACGCACCACAGCGTTTTTAACGGCTTTACACTTTGATCTGGTCTTACCTCTTTGGCTTGCTGGCATAAATGCTTTCAAGCCACCGACAAGGTGTGCAAATCCCCCAATAAACTCTTACAATAGCGCACATTCGATAGCCGAATAAGACTCGGCTGCCCGTTCAAATTAGGGAGACCATTCATGAGAGCTCAGGCTTTTTTCGCTCAGTTAAACGAGCAAATCGAACAAGTAAAACAAGAAGGTTTGTACAAACATGAGCGTGTGATCACCTCACAGCAGCAAGCTGAAATTTCAGTTGCCTCTGGCGAGCAAGTGATTAACTTTTGCGCCAACAATTATCTAGGCTTAGCCAATCATCCTGAGCTCATTAAAGCTGCGCAATCAGGCTTGAACGATCATGGTTTTGGTGTGGCTTCCGTACGCTTTATTTGTGGTACGCAAGATATCCACAAAACCCTTGAAGCTAAGCTTTCTGAGTTTTTACACACGGAAGATACAATTCTCTATTCATCGTGTTTTGATGCCAATGCGGGCTTGTTTGAAACCATCCTAGGCCCAGACGATGCCATCATTTCAGATGCTCTAAACCACGCATCTATCATTGATGGCGTGCGTTTATGTAAAGCCAAGCGTTTCCGTTATGCCAATAACGACATGGCCGACCTTGAAAAACAGCTGATTGCCGCGGATGAAGCCGGTGCCAAAACTAAGCTGATTGCTACCGATGGCGTGTTCTCAATGGATGGCGTAATTTGTAACCTTGAAGCTGTGTGTGATTTGGCAGACAAATACGACGCTTTAGTTATGGTGGATGACTCACATGCGGTCGGTTTTGTGGGTGAAAATGGCCGCGGA
>JBGTXC010000166.1:0-6531 GCA_041937835.1 Alteromonadaceae bacterium
TTCAATCTTTTTAGGCTCATCAAGCAGCATGATGTAAGCATTTGGATTGTCATCCGATTTTGACATCTTTTTCAGCGGATCTTGTAAGCTCATGATGCGCGCACCAAATTCTGGGATGTATGGCTCAGGCACTTTAAACACATCACCGTATAGGTTGTTAAAGCGCGTAGCGATATCACGGGTAAGCTCTAAGTGTTGTTTTTGGTCTTCGCCCACAGGGACTTGATCAGCTTGGTATAACAAGATGTCTGCTGCTTGTAGCACAGGGTAACTAAATAAACCAACATTGATGTTACCGCTGTTTTTAGCTGATTTATCTTTGAACTGGGTCATGCGGTTAAGCTCACCCATTTGCGCGTAGCAGTTTAATACCCAAGCTAGCTGGGCGTGTTCTGGCACTTGCGATTGTACAAACAACGCAGACTTTTCTGGGTCGATACCACAGGCTGTGTACATGGCGATACCATCTAATACACGCTCACGCAGCATAGCTGGGTCTTGGCGCACTGTGATGGCATGTAAATCAACCAACATGAAGAAGCTGTCATGGTCTTCTTGCAAGCTCAGCCATTGGTTAATCGCGCCAATGTAGTTTCCGATTGTCATGCCACCTGTTGGCTGAATACCACTTAATACGACTGGCTTACTCATCTTGGTCCTTTCTTTCATCTTGCAGTAAATGGGTGAGGCTAGGTTTAAAATAACGCGGCTGCATGGCCTCTAAATTTTCGCCTTGGTGATAGCCACCACTGACGATAAACGCATCCATCTGAGCCTGTTTTGCCGCTAGCAGATCGCTTTTGGAATCACCGATCATTAGGCTCTGATGGGGTGCACATTGTAATCGCTCACAGCACGCAAGCAAAGGTTCTGGCGCAGGTTTTTTCTGAGCTAAATCGTCGCCACAGATCACCACAGCAAAATATTCACTCAAGCCATACACAGCCAATAATTGCTCTGTAAAGTTCCGAGCTTTATTGGTCACTAAAGCCTTAGGCTGTGGCAGCGCAGTTAATGTTTCCACCACATCAGGGTAAAGCTTGCCATGTTGCCCTAGGGTTTCGCGGTAATACGCTTTAAAGGTGCGAAGTGCCACATCGAATAAATCAGGCACTATGTTATCTGGGGTGGCGTCTTGCCCAGCAATGCCTCTGGCGACTAACACCTCAATGCCTTGACCGATAAAATTGGCCGCTTGCGCTTTTGGCACCTGTGGTAAATCAAAGTCATCCAACATGAGATTTAGCGCGGCAATTAAATCTGGCGCGCTATCCACTAAGGTACCGTCTAAATCAAACAGTAAAGCCTGGTATTTAGCGGCTAACACGGGCAAGTTCCGCACGCATTTGTTCAATCACAGTCTGGTAATCTGGCGCGTTGAAAATCGCAGAGCCTGCGACAAACATGTCTGCCCCTGCTGAGGCAATGTCGTAAATGTTATCTACTTTCACACCGCCATCGACTTCAAGGCGAATGTTACGTCCGCTTTGTTCAATTTTCTCACGTACTTGTTTGATTTTATCTAAGGTATGGGGAATGAACGACTGGCCGCCAAACCCCGGATTCACTGACATCAATAAAATTTGGTCGCACTTATCCATCACATGATCAAGCACATGCACTGACGTTGCTGGGTTTAATACTAACCCTGCTTGGCAGCCTTGCTCTTTAATAAGCGCTAAAGAACGGTCCACATGCTCGGATGCCTCAGGGTGGAAGGTAATGATATCCGCACCGGCTTTGGCAAATTCAGGGATCAAGGCATCCACCGGTTTAACCATTAAATGCACATCGATAGGGGCTTCAATGCCGTAATCACGCAGCGCCTTACATACCATAGGGCCTATGGTGAGGTTAGGCACATAGTGGTTATCCATTACATCAAAGTGCACAACATCACTGCCTGCTGCGAGTACCTTGGCAACGTCTTCACCTAGGCGAGCAAAGTCAGCAGATAAAATCGAGGGGGCAATCAAAAAGTCCTTCATAAGGGTACTCAGTCAGTTTTTTTTGCATACTCTACCGTAAATGCATTTGGAACTCACCCGAATTTAGTTAACACCTTATTTACAAAGGGTTTGCGGCAAATTTCAGGTGTTTTTTTGTTGTATTATTATTGAGCAATTGGTATGCTCGGATAAATGGGTACATTTGAGGCTAAACACATGAGCAAAACACGGAACCTAGTTGGCTTATCTCTGGCAGCAGTTAGTTTGTCAGCGGTGGTGTTTTTTAAAGCCAGTCATGCCCAAGTCAATTGCACCACACATTACAGTGAACAAGTTAATGCCACTGAATGTGATGAGCGTGCTTCCAACGAAAGCTGGTTTGCTTGGCTTACAGGCAAAAGTCGTAATGCCCAATTCCATTATTTAGATTTGCTTGAGCTTTTAACGCCAAGCGACAACAAGCAAACGCCTAACCGCCCTACCGGTTTTTAATTAATGCGCTGGCTAGCGTACATTCAAAGTGTGTTAGCGGCGTTATTTGGTGTGCAGAGTGAGCAAAAGCGAATGCAGGACTTTGCCAAGCACCACCCTTTCCCTTTAATTGTTATTGCACTTGGTACTTTTGTGCTTTTTGTATTGATGATTCTAGCCATAGTGTTTGCTGTGTTGCCACAAAGTACGTAAACACATTAACAACTGAAGAATTGTGGAAGGTTAGCTGAGCGCCTTAAGCACCCGAAGCTTTTCTAGATTAACCACACCCTGCTGCTGATTAGCACTTACCCCAGGCACATAAGCAGTTTCTGCCACACTTGCTTGATACAGAGCCATTAACTCACCCACCTTTTGGCGGCCTGTGCCTTTCGGGCTAATGGTACGCTTTACTTTAATGGTATCAAGATTTGCTTGGGCGTAAATTTTGCGCGTCCACAAGGTGTCGTGGTTAGAAATTAACACAGCGTTACCTTGAGAAAACGCCGCCTTTTCAGCGAGGTTGGCCAGCTCTGCTTGGTCATCTAGATCAAAGCCGCCTTTTGCATAACTGGTAAAGGACGCAGTTTTACTTAACGGCACATAAGGCGGATCGCAATACACAGCGGCACCTTTTGGTACGGCATTGAAAACCGCCTGATACCCTTGGCAAGTAAAGGTGGCTTTTTGTGCTTTTTCAGCAAAAAAGTAAAGCTCTTTTTCAGGGAAATAAGGCTTTTTGTACTTGCCAAAAGGCACGTTAAAAATGCCCTTTAAGTTGTAACGGCACAAACCATTGTAACCATGACGGTTCATGTACAAAAACAAGATGGCGCGCTCGTAAGCGTCATTACTGTCATTAAACTGTTTGCGGTAAGCGTAATAAACCTCAGGATCATTATTAGCTGCCACAAAAAGTTTTCGAGCATCTGCGACAAATTCGTCAGGAGCGTTTTTTAGCTCTTTATAAAGATTAATTAAATCCGCATTGATGTCGTTGAGAATGTAATGCTTGTAATTGGTGTTTAAAAAAACCGAACCCGCACCCACAAATGGCTCAACCAAGGTATCTGACTCTGGCAAGCGCTTGCTAATTTCTTCAACGAGGCTGTACTTACCGCCAGCCCATTTGAGGAAGGCGCGAGTTTTCTGAGTCATGTCAGTGCGTGTTTAATTGGAAGAAAGGTCATTCTACACCATCTGTGGCGACACGGGCAGCCCCACTGGCACGAATTTCTGATTGGATTTGGCTGACGTTTTTTGCAAATGCACTGAGCTCAGGGGTGCTCTTTAATAACCCTGATTTTGCTGCATTTGCAGCACTCAGGCTGTTAAAGTCACCATGGGTTAATGCCCACCAATCACCACCAAAACGCTGGGTTACATAGATGTGAGTGGTCAAAGTGGCTAAACGTGTTTGTAGGTCTTCAATGAGCTTTTTGTCTTTTGCTGCCATCAGCTGAAGTACATACCCTTGGCGCGCATCATCGAGATACCAAGCGTTGTCTGCACGAAGTGGCTCACTTGCAAGCTTATTGGACGACTCAACCGCTGCTTGTCCTTCGTTGCTTGAGCTCTCTGCTGCAAGCGGCTCTTCCATAGCCTCTCGCTTTGCAGCATTTGACGTAACTTGCTTAAGCGGCTTACTGTGTTTGCGCTCAAGTAGGTCAGCTAAGATCTGAGCAGAATTAGCAGACTCTTCTAGCTTGCTTGACTCAGGTAGTTCAACAGCAGGTTCTAAATCACTAGGTACATCACGATCCTGTGGATTTGGCTCATCTGAGTCTTTTTCTGTGCTCGCAACATCCACTTTTGGAGTTAACTGACTGCCATCACTAAGGAGTGGCGATGAGTCTTCTAAAGCTTCTTTGGCTTGCTGTATCGCACCTTGTTGAGTCAAAGCATCAAGCGCTAGGGTCGGCTCTGGACTATCAGGTTGCGCATTGACTAGAGGCTCAGTTTGGCTTTCCCTTGGGTCACTCGGTGCATCTTGATACACAATAAAAAACACGCCCGCGCCCAGTAAAATCACTAAAGCTGCAGCAAGCCAGGGTAGCCATGTAAAGCTGCCATCTTTTGAAGGCGCTTCTGGCATTTTTATGTCTTTATTCCATGCCAATAAGAGTTTTGGATTACCGCCACAGCTGGCAATAAAACTAGCAAAGATAGGGTCATGGCTCGGGGGTAAATCAGCAAAAAAGAACCCCATAAAACGCACCGCTTCGTGCTCTGCCAGCGGCGGCACTTTAATCGCATGTAGCGTCATAAGGTTTACTGGGCTGGTTGCCACTAACAACACTAAAATAGGGCGGTGGCTTTGCTCAGTTAAAAATTGGACGCTTGAAAGCAGCTCATCGGTTAGGTGCTGGGCGTTATCTATCACCCACACAGTTGGTTCAACACCATGCTCATCAGCTAAACGATTAAAGTTAGCGGCGAGAGACTGAGTTGAATCTATGGCTGGGCGCACAAAAGTTTGCTCCAGCAACTGAGCCATCATGCCGTGCTCGGTATGCTTGGCGTTGAGTGTCACAAAGGCTTTATTGTGATCTTGATAGTGCTCGGTGACGAAAAGCTCGGCTAGGTAGGTTTTACCAACACCTGGCTCACCTAATAATTGGATTAAACGCTCGCCAAATTCAAACTGACTCTGTATCCGTGCCAAAAGTACTTGGCGTGAATGAAGCACTTGTACTGCCATAGTTAGTCCGCAAGTAAAGCACGTAGCTCGTGCTCGGTCACATCAGCAACTAACTCACAGTGTGCAAAAGCACGGGGCAAAATAAAGCGCACAGATCCTTTGAGGTTCTTTTTGTCTTTTTTCATGTGCGTCATAAAATCGTCAAATGTCATCTGCTCGGGCTTGGTGGTTGGTAGATTAAACTCTTCTAGCAAGTTTCTTACCCGTTTAACATCTTGAACGCTGACCCAACCACGCGAAGAGGCTAATTCGTACGCTTGCAATAGCCCTAATGCCACGGCCTCACCATGTAACCACACGCCATACCCCATGTGCGCTTCAACAGCATGACCAAAGGTGTGCCCTAAATTTAATAGGGCACGGCAACCTTGCTCTTTTTCGTCTTCAGCCACTATGTCTGCTTTCATTTGGCAGCAATGATGGATAATGCGCTCAAGGGCAGCGGGTGTTTTAGCACTGATGCTTAACGCGGTGGACTCGAGCTCGCTGATAAAATCAGCATCGGAAATAAGACCATATTTGATCACCTCCGCCATGCCAGCGGCAAATTCACGCTCGGGTAGGGTATTTAAGGTTTGGGTATCAATCACCACACACTTGGGCTGGTGAAATGCCCCAATCATATTTTTACCTAGCGGGTGATTGACCGCCGTTTTACCGCCAACGGATGAATCTACTTGCGAAAGCAAGGTCGTCGGCACTTGGATAAAGTACACACCGCGCTGGAAACAGGCCGAGGCAAAGCCAGCCATATCTCCAATCACACCACCACCTAATGCCAGTACAGTACAGTCCCGGTTAAACCCGGCTTCAAGCAGTGCATCAAAAATCAGGTTCAGATGCTGGCTATCTTTATATTTTTCACCATCAGGCAGAATACAGGCCGCAACACGTTTGTCCAGAGCTTCAATTGCAGTTTGATAACGCTGCAAATAAAGTGGTGCAATCGTAGTATTGCTCACAATCATCACTTGCTTGCCATGAATATAGGGTGCCAATAAGGCCTGTGGATCCAGATCGCTCCCGATAAAAATAGGGTAACGACGTTCTCCGAGTTCTACATATAAGGTTTGCATGCTTGATTAACCACTTGATTCAATGAACTTAGTTTTTGGAAGTAATGAGATTGAGAATCCGCTGCGCCAGATCACGTGCAGCACCCTGATTGGTCTCAATAATATGATGTGCCACTTCCCGATACAAGGGATCACGGACTGCCAATAAATCCCGTAACTTTTGTTCCGGATTTTCGACTTGAAGGAGTGGACGGTTTTTATCGCGATAGGTACGTTGCAGTTGAATTTCAACCGGCGTATAGAGATAGACAACAATTCCGCGCTGTTTCAGATAATCCCGATTTAAGGTCTGAGTAATGGCACCACCGCCGGTAGCTAAGACCAGATGGGGACG
>JBGTXC010000167.1:0-6469 GCA_041937835.1 Alteromonadaceae bacterium
GGCAGCAGCACTTTTTCAGTCATAGTAAGTAGAAGCGTAACCAAAAGGTGTTGGCGCTCGATGCGCTAACACTTTCAAAGCGAGTAATGGAGAGCAAAAAAGAGCGGGCTGGGCAACCTTTTAACTTAATTGCTGCGTTTTAATAAAGCTAAAAAGTCATCTTGTTCAAGGGGCTTTGAGTAAAAGTAACCTTGCCCGTATTCGCAGCCCATGTCTTTTAATAACGCCAGTTGGGTGTCAGTTTCTATGCCTTCAGCAACCACAGATAAGTTTAAGCTGTGCGCCATGGAAATAGACGCAGAAACCAGCTCGCGGTCACGTTTGTCGGTTTCGATGTCGTTCACAAAGCTGCGGTCAATTTTAAGCACATCAAACGGGTAGGTACGCAGGTAACTCATTGAGGCATAACCAGTACCAAAATCATCCATCGCAAGGCTAATACCTTGACGGTTAAACTCTGCAATGGCGTGCTCCACCACCGCATTTTTACTCATTAACACCCCTTCGGTGATCTCCAGCTCCAACATGTCGGGGGCCACGTTATGTTGCATCAAACTCTGATTAATCTTGTTCACCAGTTGTGGGTCGCTAAATTGCCGAGGGCTTAGGTTTATCGCCACTTTAAAGCCTTTAGGCAGGTGCGGGCGCCACACATTTAAAAGCCGGATCACATCTTTTAAAACAAACATCCCCAATGCCAAAATGTCATCACTGGTTTCTGCCACGGCAATAAATTCATCTGGGCGTACTTGGCCTAAGGTGTCGTTGTGCCAGCGCAATAAGGCTTCTGCTCCCACTATGTCATCGGTGGCAAGTAAGTACTTAGGTTGCAACACCACATAAAACTCGCCCTTTTCTAAGCCCTGATGCAAGTGCTCTTCTAATGCCACGCGCCTTACGGCGTCTTCGTTCATGTCTTTAGAGAAGAAGCTGTATTGGTTTTTACCGGCATCTTTAGCGTGATACATGGCAGCATCAGCATGGCTTAATAGCTCAGTGGCGTCTTGGCTGTCATGGGGGAATAAGGCAATACCTAAACTGGTCGTGACTGGGATATGCTTTTGTTTGATATCCATAGGTTGGCCAATTTCGCGGATGATTTTATCAGCTAAATGCACTGTGTCTGCGTTGTCGCGAATGTGCCCTAAAATAATCACAAATTCATCGCCGCCTAAGCGCCCAACCGTGTCGCATTCTCTCAGGCAGGCTTTTAAACGCTCAGCCACAGTAATGAGTAACTCATCACCCACATCATGGCCCATGGTGTCGTTAATGCGTTTAAAGTTATCTAAATCCATAAAAGTCACAGCAACTTGGTAGTCTTCGCGGCGAGCATCAGCAATTTGTTGTTTCAACCTGTCCATTAACAAAAAGCGATTGGGTAAATCAGTCAATGCATCGTAATGGGCTTGGTGGTGAATAATGGCTTCTTTTTCTTTTTGCATCTCGATGACTTTACTGATGCTCTGATAACCCCTGCGGGCTGAAAAAGCAAAAAAGCCAAGTAAAGCGACAAGCACCACAAAAAAACCGTATTTTATGTTCTGTGATGTTTTTAAAAATGCGGCTTCAGAGTCTTGCCGTGCAAGCTGATGTAAACGAATTAATTGATTGAGATTAACCAATAAAGCCTCAAGTTTGCTGGGTGACACCGCCTCTAGATTGTTGGCACGGCCAAGGTCTTTGGCAAGGTTTAAAGTGGCATAAGCCGTGGCTTCAATGCTTGAATCTTGGTATTGATTTTGTAAAGTAAGGGCGCGCTCTATTTCTTGCAAAATACGCTGTAATTTAATGTTGGCGCTGTAATCATCTAAGGAAAAGACACTTGGGTTATCTTGCGTGACCATTTGCAGCTGCAAGCTACGTACAATTTCTTGTGCTTTTAAAAAGTGGGTTTCACTGGAATGATAATAGTCACTCACTTTGGCTTCGTGCTCGGCACGTTTGTGTTCGTACCATTGGAGCGCAGCAATAATAAGCACACTCAACACCACCATGACTGTGATGATCTGACGAAAGTCATTGCGAATGGTAGAGCCCCATTCGCGTTTGTTCCCGGGTTTATAGGCCATAGTGCGTTTACTTCAGCATGTTACGTGCTTGCATTATGTTTTTAAGTTGGGCGAAATCGGCATCGCTGGCGGGTAAAAATAACTTGGCACCCATGTTATTTAAAATGGCTTGATGCTCAGGGTTATTGAAATCGAGCTCTAAAAAGGCGTTACGGATTTTTTGGGTAAACTGGCTAGCCATGTCTGCGCGCACAGCCCACACATAATCCACATAAGGTGGGCTTTCCCAAAGGAGCTTCACTTGCTCATTTGTGACGCGGCCATCTTTTAGCATTCTGCGGTAAATTTCGGAATTCACCGCGCCAACATCGGCATCCCCACTGGCAACCATGAGCACGGTCTTGTCATGCGCGCCGGAATATTTTACTTCTGAAAAAAAGCTCTCAGGGGCTTGTGTGTGCGCCAACTCAAAAAAGTAACGCGGCATTAGGTGACCAGAGGTAGATAACTCCGAGCCATAGCTCAGCACTTTGCCTTTTAAATCACGGATCCCTTGGGCCGTGCTGCTGGCTGGCACCACATACACGCTGGTAAATCGGCTGTCGACATCACGCATGATAAGAGGGCGTGCGCCACTTTGATGCTGGGCTTTTAAAAAGGTCACCCCCCCAAAATAGGCAAGATCCACCTCTTTATTGGCAAGGCGAGTGGTGAGCTCTTGGTAGTTAACCGCAGGTACGAGTTTGGCTTTGATGTCTAAAGTGCGGCTTAAATAATTGAGCAAAGGTGCAAATTGCACGTTTAATGCTTCTAAGTCTTGATCGGGCAGCACACCGATTCGTAATTCGGTCGGCACATAGTCAGATTGCGTTTGCTGAGAAAGGTAAGTCCCTCCTAGCGCAATGGCGATGATCACCACAAAAAACAGGATGAATTTATTCATAAGCCACCTTCAAAACTTGTCTCAATTCAAAGGGTAAGCTTAGTGCACTGCATCCAAGTGGCAAATTTTGCAGCCGCTTTTTAAAAGCGATATGGCATATTAAAAATAAAAAAAGGGCGGTGGTTGCCGCCCTTTATTGATACCCGCTTAAGGTGCTGGGTAGTAGGTAGGTGTTTCAGGGCCTACTGGGAAGCCGAGCACAAATACCCAAAGGTAGAAGAGAGCCGTCCAACCAAGGATAAACACCATAGAATATGGCAGCATCATGGCAATCAGGGTGCCCATACCTAAGTCTTTTCGGTATTTGGCAGCCATGGCTAATATAAGGCCAAAGTAACTCATCATAGGGCTAATTACGTTACTGACGGAATCACCAATACGGTAAGCCGCTTGGATAACCTCTGGCGCAAAGCCAACCAGCATTAACATAGGCACAAAGATAGGCGCAGTCACTGCCCACTGTGCAGAAGCACTGCCTAGGCTCAAGTTCACTAAGGCACACATTAGGATAAAGAGTACGAACACCTCAGGGCCATCTAACCCTAAGTATTGTAAAAGTGCGGCACCTTTTACGGCTAACACAGTACCTAGGTTAGTCCACTTAAAAAACGCCACAAATTGCGCGGCAAAGAATACCAACGCAATGTAAAGCCCAAGGGTACTCATGCTTTTTGCCATGGCGTTAATCACGTCACGGTCGTTGTTCATGGTGCCGGCGATTTTACCGTACACAAAACCTGGAATAGCAAAAGTAATAAAGATGAAGGCCACAATACTTTTCAGAAAGGGTGAGCCTTTTAGCTCGCCAGTTTCTGGGTTAAGTAAAATGCCGCCAAAGGCAGGGATGGCGGTTGTTGCAATCACACCCCATAACGCTAAGAAAGTGAGGCCTGCGTACTTCATGGCTTTGATTTCTTGTGCGGTTGGTGCGTGTAAATCAGGCTTTTCTAAATCGTCAGAAGCCTCTTTTGGATCAAATTTACCAAGGCGCGGCTCGACGATTTTTTCAGTAACAAAGGTACCCATGATAGCCACCGCAAAGGTGGATACGATCATAAAGAACCAGTTAACCTCGGGGCCGACCACATAGCTTGGGTCTATCATGCGTGCGGCTGGCTCTGTGATCCCAGAAAGAAGTGGATCTACCGTACCAATAAATAAGTTTGCGCTGTAACCACCGGATACCCCTGCAAAGGCTGCGGCAAGGCCGGCCAATGGATGGCGGCCAAGACTGTGGAATATCATGGCTGCAAGTGGGATGATTACCACATAACCTAGCTCTGATGCGGTATTAGATAAAATACCTGCAAGGACCACAGTGACTGTGACCATGCGCTTTGATGCGCCTAGCACCAAAGAGCGTAACAAAGATTGCAATAAGCCTGAGTGCTCGGCAACAGACACACCTAATAAGGCCACAAGCACAGTACCAAGCGGCGCAAACCCTGTGAAGTTAGTCACCAGTCCCGTGGTGATGCGAGCAAGGCCATCGGCCGTCATCAGTGACACCACTTCTATCATGCCATCGGCTTCGCGGCCTTTAGCACCTTCTGGGCGTGGATCGGCAACGGCAATGTCAAAAAAGCCTAAGATGCCACTTAAAAACACAATAAACACACTCAACAGTGCAAATAATGTAACCGGGTGGGGGAGTAGGTTGCCCAGCCATTCTACGGTATTTAGAAAGCGGCCAAAGGCGCCTTCACGTTGCTCCGTGGCGGACGAGGTCTGTGTTTGCAAAACGAACCCTCTTCTTGTAAGGATTTAAAACATAGTGGGCGAGTCTATCAAAAAAAAGACGAAAAACGCAGTATCTGCATGCTTATTCGCCATGAACACCCATTTTTACGGGCTTAAAATGAAACCAGAAGATGCATAAGCCTAGAAAAACCAATACAAGGCAAGGCAGAAGGTATGCTTAATCGCATTTAGCGTATTTTTACAGCAAAGCGCATAAATGCGTAATAAAAATGCACCAGCATCCGCCATTTTGGGGCACAGTTTCATTAAAGGTAGGTGAGGGTATTACTGCTACTTTTTAATTCTCAAAGGCGAGTGAAAAGCTATTTGATTGATTCATCCCGCGCAAGTACCCAGCAACGAGGGTGGTGGCTAAAGCCAATTTTTTGGTAGTAATCTTTTGCCGCGGGGGCTGCCAGTAAAATTAATGTGCAGTGGGTTTTTAGTTGGGCTTGAGTTTGTTGCTGTAGCACTTTGCCAATGCCTTGGTGTTGATGCGTTTTAAGTACAGCAAGGTCACTTAAATAGCAGGCGTAATGAAAGTCTGTGACGCTCCTTGCTACCCCCACCAAAAGGTCACCCTCCCAGGCACTCACCAGTAAATTGCTATGGGTTATCATGCCCTCCAAGCAGGTTAAGTCGTCTGCAGGGCGGCGCGCTGCAAGGCCCGAGCCTTGCAGCAGTGCTTGAAATTGTAAGGCCGTAATCGGTTTATTAATGTGATACGTGATTGCCATAATGCTGTCAAAATTAAGGAGTGATTGTGTGATTACTCGTTGCTGCTGTTGTTGTTTAAATGCGGCACGCATAAAAACCTACAGTAAAACCGCAGCTTTATGCAGGCTCAACGGGTGGCTTTTCGTAAAACTTAAATTCAAGCAGGTTGTCAGCGGGGTCTTTAAGCATAAACTTACCAGACTCACTCTGGTCGTCTTTCAATGCCTTTTGTGGTGCTAACACAAAGTCATGTCCCATGCGTTGGCACGTTTCAATCAGCGTATGCCAAGTGCTTTTATCCAAAATAACACCAAAGTGATCTATGGTGTTTGCATGCATGTTCTCAGTGGCTTGGTGTAAGGTAAGTTGATGGCCAAAAAAATGCACATCTAGCCAATGACCTGTGTCTCTGCCAATCACGCAACCTAACACGTCTTTATAAAAACGCGCGGTGTGGGCTAAATCTGGCACCACAAAAGATAAATGAAACGGGTATTGCATCAAAAGACTCCATTCTTATTTTTAATCAAAATACATCATGAGTTGTTGGCATAACCCACAGTAATTTAGATGTCTTTTGAATAAAAAGCACTTTGTTATGTTTACTGTTTGCATAAGTAGGTAATTATTTTACTAGTCCACTTATCCATTTTTTTGCTTGGAGCAAAAGATAGAACCATTCCAAACATTGGAAAAATAGCTGCAAATAAAACAGCCACTAGTTTAGAGTTTTGTTCGGTTGTGGGTACGCCATTAATTTCAATTACTGCATTTGGGTCTAACGCAGATTGAACGAAAAAGAATACCCCTATAGAGCCAATAATGATTAGTGTTCCTCCAGCGAGCCTCGCTAAGCCGACAACAATATCTATTTTTTTCTTAAATTCTTTATCCATACGCTTGTAAACTAAGGCCTCAATAAGGGGCCAAATAGTGCTAGCTAAAATCTGTGAGGAACGAACACGAGCTAAGCGTTACGCGTCTAACTTTGTTGTCTTGTTATAAGCACACACTCCAGTGTAGCGGTACTCTAGCTCATTCTTTTCCCAATATCGAT
>JBGTXC010000168.1:0-6382 GCA_041937835.1 Alteromonadaceae bacterium
TATCTCTATCACCGAAGACGGTGGCGAATATGGTAAAGGCCAAATCATTGCTGAATTAGACATCAACCCCGACTTATGGTTTTTTGCCTGTCACTTTAAAGGCGACCCAGTGATGCCCGGTTGCTTAGGTTTAGATGCCATGTGGCAAATCGTTGGGTTCTTCTTAGGGTGGTCAGGTGGCCCTGGCCTTGGTCGTGCTTTAGGTGTGGGTGAAGTAAAATTCACAGGTCAAATCTTACCGACGGCTAAAAAAGTGACTTACAAAGTTGATATGAAGCGCGTCATTAAACGCAAGCTCTTCATGGGTATGGCCGATGGCACTGTAGAAGTGGATGGTCGTGTGATCTATGAGGCAAAAGATTTAAAAGTAGGCTTATTCCAAGATACGAGCAGCTTCTAAAGCCTAAAAATGACAACGCCCCGAATGACGGGGCGTGCTCCTTATGGGCAAAGTTAGACTTTATACATATTTCTATTTTCCATGGCTTCTCGCCATCCACCTAGCCATTCAGACCTCGGATCAACCTGTTGATAGGGGCACTCTTCTTTTGAACGACCTGCTAAACCTGCTTTAAAGCCTTGAGAATGTGCGCGTTCCAACCGATCTCTCTTTTGTCTTTTCATATAGGTTACCCTCAACGTTGTTTTCTTCATGTACTTTTTTTAAACAGTACAATGTAAGAAATAGTTAATCTGATTGTTAAATTCAATAGCTATATTTGAAGATCCCCTATTGACAATCCCTAAGCTACTGACTTTTTTGATCATTTAATTTTGGCTAACACTTAAAAAACTGAGTAGAAACCCGCTAAAAGTATTACGTGTGATTTACAAAAAAGATCGTAAATAACATCTCATAGTGACACTTGGTTAACCATCAAGGTAAAAAGCTCTCCTATGCTTAAATAGTCACATAAGTGACTGATAAATATAGGGATAGAAAAATGACAAAAGCAAGAAAAACCCGAGTGGAGCATGAAGCAGAGCAAGGCGTCGACATGAACCCTATGCTCGATGTGGTATTTATCTTACTAATCTTCTTTATCGTCACAGCAGCTTTTGTGGATCAAGACGGGTTAAACATCAATCGACCACAAAGCAGTAACAACATCAACCAAGAAGCAAAAGCACTGACCATTCAAATTGATGCGCAAAACCGGTTATTCATTAACCAGCGGCAAGTGGATATGCTTCGGCTCGCAGCAAATCTTGAGCGTCTCATTGCTGAGCACCCCATCTCTGCGGTGACAATCAAAGCGGATGCTAATGCACTGCACAACACAGTGACACAGGTGATGAATACAGTAAAAGAAGTGGAAGACATGCCGCTGAGCATCAGCTCAGAAGTGAACTAAGCTTAAATTGGTAAATCAATCAGGGCATCAGAGCAATGCCCTTTAACTCTCTGCCTATCTTAAATCAAGTGAGGGAACCCATGGCACAACATCATTTACAGAAACACGCCTACTCTGCATGTGCGTTCATCCTTGTCGTTTTATGTATTCCTTTCACTGCAACCTTTACAAGCAATGAGGTCAATTGGCAGCTGAGTGATTTTGTTGTGATGGCGGTGCTTTTATTAGCGCTTTATAGTGCAATCGCTATGAGCCTTAAATTAAACACCCCTTGGCTAAAACGCCTTGCCATCACCTCAGTATTTATGGGGTTTGTTTGGGTTTGGGTTGAACTTGCCGTAGGTATCGTTTTCTAAGGTGATGTACTTAACAATCAAAGCATAGTGAAATTAAGCGCTAAATAACACGCAATAAAAAAGCACCCTTAGGTGCTTTTATCTTTAAGAGGCTTAGCATTACATGCTGATGCCACCATCAATTTCAACCACGCGGCCTGTAAAGAACTCGTTTTCAATGATGTATTGGGCTGTGTGGCCAATTTCATCGGCTTCACCTAAGCGACCAACAGGTTTCATCTTAACTAAACGTTCTTTTGCTTCAGGCTTCATCGCATCTGTCATTTTGGTGCGGATCACACCTGGTGCGATAGCACCAACGCGAATACCGTAACGGCCAAGCTCACGTGCCCAGGTGGTGGTCATGGCCACAACACCCGCTTTCGATGCGCTGTAGTTGGTTTGACCTATGTTGCCACCGCGTGCAACACTCGACATATTGATGATCACCCCGCCTTCGCCTTGCTCTATCATGATGGCTGCAGCTTCACGGCCACATAAGAACACGCCAGTGAGGTTAACATCAATCACGCTTTGAAATTGCTCAAGCGACATTTTTGCAACCACTTTGCCTTCTTTGGCTTTTACAAACATGCCATCACGTAAAATGCCGGCATTATTGATAAGACCATGGATTGCACCAAAGTCTTCCTTGATTTGCGCGAAAGTTTTTTCAACGTCCGACTCTACCGTGACGTTAGCCGCATAGCTTTTAACACGGGTGCCGTGACGGCTAAGCTCTGCAGCGGCTTGGGCTAATTGGTCTTCGCTCATGTCAATTAGGGCCACATCTGCGCCTAGTTTTACAAAACGCTTAGCCATTGCAAAACCTAATCCTTGTGCGCCACCGGTAATGACAAACACATGCTTATTAATTTTCATTACTGCTCTCGTTGTTCAAATAGTTTAAAAATGGCACTGAAATCTTGCTGCCCTGCGCCTTGGTTTTGTAATAAGTGATACAAAGACTTGGCTTGGCCACCTAGCGGTGTGGCACTCATGGTTTGCTGCGCCGCTTCCATGGCAAGTCCTAAGTCTTTCGCCATGAGATCCACCATAAAACCACCTTGGTAATCGTTCGACGACGGCACATTGTCCATCACATCAGGACATGGGTTATAAAGCTCTAAGGTCCAGTTACGCCCTGAGCTTTGTAACATGATGTCAGAGAGTACTTTTGGATCTAAGCCATGGCGGATACCCAGCTGGAGCGCTTCACTGGTGCCTGCCATCAAAATAGCCAACAACATGTTATTACAGATTTTGGCAACTTGG
This sequence comes from Alteromonadaceae bacterium, assembly GCA_041937835.1. Classification (GTDB taxonomy): domain Bacteria; phylum Pseudomonadota; class Gammaproteobacteria; order Enterobacterales; family Alteromonadaceae; genus Pseudoalteromonas. The sequence goes on from JBGTXC010000168.1 coordinate 2,966, forward strand.
CCTGCGCCTACATCCCCTGCGTGGAAGATGTTTTTACCCATGGCATTTAATACGCCTTCAGCGTGATTAAAATCAGCACTGCTGCCACCCACAATAAAGGTCAGCGTTCCGGCTGTAGCGCCAGCAACACCACCGGAAACCGGCGCATCAATAAAGCGAATGCCCTTTTGCGACAAGTACTGGCCTAGATCTTTCGCGCTTTGTGCGTCTATGGTGCTGCTATCAATCACAAGGCAACCAGGGTTTACCTCATCAAACAGTGTGGCGTCATCGCAATAAACACTTTTCACATGTTTTGCAGCCGGCAGCATGGAAATCACAAAATCAGCCCCTATAACGGCGGCTTTTACAGACTCAGCGCTTTTCGCACCCAAAGACTCAAGGTGCGCCACTTGTGATTTGTTTAAATCAAACACGCACACATCAAACCCAGCTTTCACTAAGTTAGCCGCCATAGGGCCGCCCATATTGCCAAGCCCGATAAAACTAATTTGGCTCATATTATGCTCCTTCACTTAAATCAGCCAAAGGGTGTGGTTGCCAAGGTGACTTAAAGAACGAGCTAACAGCTTGCTGGGACACACTGTCTAAACAGCTAAACTGCCAATGTGGCTCACCGTCTTTATCAATCAAGAGTGCACGAACACCTTCTTGGAACTCACCAAACTCACCTGCACGGCGCGCCATAACCGCTTCCATTTGGAAACATTCTGCCAATGACAAGTGTTTAGCGCGGCTTAATTGCTCAAACACTAAATGGGCACTTAACGGTGAACCATGTTTTAAGCTCGCTTGTGCTTTAAGTAACCATTTATCGTCACTTTCAAGGGCTAAAATGGTATCTACCACATCACTTACGCGGGTAAGTGTTGCAAAATGGGCGATGGTGGCAAGATGCGGTGCCACGTTGGCACTCGGCGCACTGTCTTCCTTGCCAGAAAATTGCGCTAGCACATCAGTTAAAGTGGTGTGATTTTCTGAGGCTGTGCTTTGCCAATTTGCTTGCAACAACGCCTCCATCAAAGCGTCTTTGTCAGCGCTTGATACAAAATGATCCGCAAGGTTAACAGTAAGGGCATCATTGGCGTTAAGTGGCGCACCGGTTAGCCCTAAAAATAAGCCAACCCCTTCAGGCATCTTATTTAAGAAGTAACTGCCGCCCACATCAGGGAATAAACCTATGGTAATTTCAGGCATTGCAATGCGTGCTGTTTCTGTCACCACACGGTGAGAAGCACCCGCCACTAAACCTAGGCCGCCACCCATAATAATCCCATTACCCCATGTAAGGATGGGCTTTTGATAGGTATGGATGAGGTGATCAAGGCGGTACTCTTCAATAAAGAACGTGCTGATGTCGTCAAGGGCATCCCCTTTTTTCATCGCTTTATACAAAGACACCACATCACCACCGGCACAAAATGCTTTGCTACCAGCGCCTTCTAGCATTACGCACGCAATGCTGTCATCCGATTGCCACGCATTAAGCTGCGGTAGCAATAAGCGGATCATGTCGAGGCTCAAAGCATTGAGCGATTTTTCTGAGTTTAACCGCGCAACACCGAATTTTTTGCCACTGTGTGTGGCCTTTTCTTCAAAAAGTACACTTGCCATTAGCCATTCACCCAATTTGGTGCACGCTTTTCTAAAAAGGCGTTCACCCCTTCAGTTTGGTCTTTAGTATCGAACAACTTTACAAAAAGCTCACGTTCTAATGGTAATGCCGAGGTCATGGTGTCGCTGCGGCCATGTTGAATGAGTGATTTACATGCGCTGACGGCAACAGGGCTTTGCTCACCTACTTTTTCAGCAAGTGCAATTGCAGCCTCAAGTGCTTGGCCTTGTTCAACCACTTCTTCCACTAAACCAATCGCCAAGGCTTTATCCGCTTTTAGGCGCTCACCGCATAGAATCATGCGTTTTGCCCAGCCTTCACCCACAAGCCATGCAAGGTTTTGGGTACCACCGGCACACGGCAAGAGACCCACTTTGGCTTCTGGCAATGCCATTTGTGCTTGGCTTTCTGCAATACGGATATCACAGGCAAGGGCCACTTCTAAACCACCGCCCATGGCAAAGCCATTAATGGCAGCAATAGAGACACCACGGAAGTTACTCAAGGTTTCAAATGCTTCACCAAAGACTTGAGACATGGTCGCCGCAACGCCTTTATCGCCTGAGGCAAACACATTGAGATCCGCACCCGCTGAGAAGAACTTTTCGCCTTCGCCTGTGATTACTAAAGCATAAATGTCTTTGTCGTCATTAAGGCCTTTTACAATTTCAGTCAAAGACTCAAGGCTTGCTTGCGTCCAGGTGTTCGCAGGCGGGTTACTCATAGTTAAAATGGCAACGTGGTCACGTTTTTCTACTTTTACTTGGGCTGACATTGTTAACTCCTTATAAAATTTCTGTGGTGCTATCGGCAAGCACTTTACGGGCAATGATCACACGCATGATTTCATTGGTGCCTTCAAGGATTTGGTGTACACGCACATCACGTACATGGCGCTCTAGCGGGTATTCTTTGATGTAACCATAACCACCGTGAATTTGCAGAGCATCGTCACACACTTTAAAGCCCACGTCTGTAGCAAAACGTTTTGCCATGGCACAGTAAGTTGTTGCATCTGCATTTTTAGCATCTAACTTGGCAGCAGCTAATCGAACCATTTGACGCGCAGCAACCAGCTCTGTGTTCATATCAGCAATTTTAAATTGCAGTGCTTGGAACGCAGCAATGGGTTTACCAAATTGCTCACGCTCTTTCATGTAGTCACGTGCTGTGTTGAGTGCTTGTTGCGCCGTACCCACTGAGCAAGTAGCAATGTTAATGCGACCACCATCAAGGCCCATCATGGCAAATTTAAAGCCTTCGCCTTCATTACCAAGCAGATTTTCTTTTGGAATTTCAACGTCTTCAAAAGACACTAAACGGGTTGGCTGGGCATTCCAACCCATCTTTTCTTCCGCTTTACCGTACACTACACCTTTTGCATCAGCAGGGACTACAAAAGCAGAAATGCCTTTAGGGCCGTCTTCGCCTGTACGTGCCATCACAACTAGCACGTCGGTTTCGCCAGCACCTGAAATGAACATTTTAGAGCCGTTCAACACATAGCTGTCGCCTTTCGCTGTGGCTTTCGTTTTAAGCGATGCCGCATCAGAGCCAGCCCCTGGCTCAGTTAAACAATAAGACGCTAACTTTTCGCCCATCACAAGCTCAGGCACTAATGCGTCTTTGACGTATTCTGTACCAAATGAGGCAATCATCCACGTTGCCATGTTATGTATGGTGAGCATGGCAGTTGTGGCAGTACAGCCCATCGCCAGTTGTTCAAAAATGATGCTTGAATCTAAACGAGATAAACCAAGGCCACCGGCTTCCTCTGGGGTGTATAAACCACAAAAGCCCAG
>JBGTXC010000169.1:0-6365 GCA_041937835.1 Alteromonadaceae bacterium
AAAGTGCACCGACAAATTCTTTTCTTTAGCGCGAAGTGCAATTACTGCAATCAAGTTGTCAAACAGTGAATGTAGAGAAAAACTCACTTCCTCTATTTTGAGCTTGCCGGCTTCAATTTTTGATAGGTCTAAAATGTCATTAATCAAAAGCAGAAGCGCATTGCCAGCTGAGCGGATAGTGGTTACAAAAGACTTTAACTTACTGTCTTGAATTTGTTCACTAAGCAGTTCGGTAAAACCTATGATGGCGTTCATTGGCGTGCGAATTTCATGGCTTATGGTCGATAAAACAAACCACGCAGCTCGGCGTCTTTTTCGGTTTTCTCTTTCAGTTTTTGAATGTCTTGAGAGCGCTGCTCATTACAAAAGATGATCACAGTCAGGGTGAGTATGATGGCGCTGATCACCCCTTGGGTCGGTAAACTAAAGTAATACCAAGGGTCTGCCGACAGTTGCCCCATCAACAATAAATGGCAAATAAAGAAAACGCCGCTGCCAATGGTTAAGGTGACCAACATTAAGGCGCTACTTGGGTAAATACGCTGGCAGTATCGCCATGAAATAAAGCCGAGCGCCCCTGCTTCAAGTAATTTATGGATGCCGTAAAGCGCTACTATCCAAGGAATATGAGAAGGGGCTAACGCTTGGGTGACGCTAGTGCCATCAGTGAAAGCAACGCCAACCACACCCAATGAAATAGGCAGTGGCAAACCCACCAAATACACTAATTGCTGTGTGTGTTTAGCCCGGCATTTTGCTAAGCGGGCAATGGACATCACACTGACTAAACTGGCGCCATAACTCAAACACACACCTATGACTAAAATCCATAAGGCTTGAAAGTGGTGATATGCCAATAACGTAGAATACGCACCCAGTAAAATAATGGGGTAAGCAGAAAAGCTGCGCACGCCAGTTAAGTTTGGGTTAGCACGATAGGTCAACACGCCAGCAAAAGCCAAAGTGGCAAAAATCGTTAACGAAATAAGGTAAATGGCGTGGTCTATGGTCATTACAACTGAGTCTGGGAGAGTTTATTTAAATCAAGACTTTAGGCAGTACCTAAAATCGTTATTATGCTTGCTATAGTAATGGAAAGTTGCTTTATTAGACAACATTAATCACGTGTGACTTCAACAAGGGTCCTTCATGGAAGTGAGACGCGCTTATTTAAATGACATAGAAGCTTTGGCCGAATTATTTGATGCATATCGCGTATTTTATGGTCAACCCAGTGATTTAAGTTTAGCTAAATCCTTTTTAACGGCGCGCATTGCCGGTAATGAATCTGTGATCTTCGTGGCTGAAAAAAACGACACCCTATTAGGCTTTGTTCAGCTTTATCCTTCTTTTTCCTCTGTGTCTGCTAAGCGCACATGGATTTTAAATGACCTCTTTGTTGCTGAGGCACACCGCGAACAAGGTGTTGCGAAAGGCCTCATGGAGGCGGCAAAAACCCTCGCATTGGAAACCGCAGCAAAAGGGCTGACCTTACAAACCCAGCGTGACAATGTGCATGCACAAAAGCTGTATGAAAGCTTGGGCTATGTCAAAAGTGATGAGTTTTATCACTACTCATTGCGCTTAGGGTAAGAAAAACCGCCTTTCGGCGGTTTTTTTAACGAATCTCGTCAGGAATGTTTTGCTGTGCCCAAGACAACAGCTCAATGCGGTTACGGCATTTGGTTTTTCTAAAGGCGCTGTAAAGGTGAGTTTTTACTGTGTGCGGGCTGATGTTTAAGTCATCAGCGATTTCTTTGTTTTTCGACCCTTTACTCATCAGGCTAATAATGGCTTTTTCACGCTTAGTCAGGTTAACCGGCTCAATGTCGCCTTCAGTCATCTTCATGAGCGCGTCTTTATTAAAGGTGAGTAAACGGTTTAAAACGTTACACATCACATCACGGCGATACCAAAGTTGGTTATCCAACAATAGACGTATGCCTTTCATCACCATGTCAGCGTTATCTGAGGCGTAAAACACGCCACGTACGCCCGTTAACAAGGCGCGGTTTGCTAGCTCAGTGTTGTCGCCAATGTTGAACAGCACAATATCGCACTCAGTGCGTAAGTCTTTCATGTGCTCTTGCAGGCGCTTCCAAGCGTCGTCTTGACTTGCTTCGATAAATAATAAACGTGTGCCTTCAGGCACTTCTTTGGTGCTATATCCTTGTTGTACTTCTAGCCCTTGCGTTTTTAACAGAGGAGATAAGACGTTTTTACCAATGTCGTTGATTGGTGCAAGTTCGTGAAGAATGAAAGCACTGCCGTTCATAATGTGTTCCGAAATAATGTTAAAGGATGAGATTAACCAAGCATTTTGTTAATACTCACCCCTTTTGTATTAGATTGCAAATAAATTATGAATTTTTTATTAGCATCTAATACTAAATAACTAAGCTTGCTTGGTTTTTTCTGTGTACGGTGGCCACCCAAGTGGCTTGCCAGCCAGCATGTGTAAATGAATGTGATACACGGTTTGCCCACCATGCTCGTTACAGTTCATCACAACGCGATAGCCATCATTTGCAAACCCTTGCTCTTTTGCCAGCTTTGCTGCTGCAAGGTAGAGTTTACCCACTAATTCCGCCTGATCTGGTTGGATGTCATTAATCGTGGCAATGGGCGTTTTAGGGATGATGAGCACATGAAAGGGCGCTTGTGGATTGATGTCTTTAAAGGCTAATACCTCATCGTCTTCATAAACGATGTCAGCGGGGATTTCACGGCGGATAATTTTGCTAAAAATGGTTTCAGTACTCATTGTTGGCATTCCTTGGTAATTTTGTCTTGCTCAATTAGGCTTAACTCTAGGTCATTTATGGATATCAAAACAATGCGAATTGCTCTGTTTTTACTTACTTTTTTTGTTACCCCCAGCTTTGCCGCTAAAGTTGCAATTGCTCCTGAGTTACTGGTGCAAAGCATTAATGGCACGCCGGTTACTCAATCTTTGTTTTCCACCACGGACAGCATCACGTTAGAGCAAGGCAACCACACCTTGGCGTTTGTTTATAAGGATGTGTATGAGTCGGATTATGACGACCACGATGTGATCACCTCAGAAAGTTTTACCCTTGCCCTGACCATAGACGATGAAAACGCCGATTACGCCATTGAGTTTGCCCGCCCTGAGACGGTAGAAGGTGCTAAAGACTTTGCAGCTAACCCAAATGTCAGTGCCATAACTCTACGGAATCTTGCAAAAGCCAAAGCCGCTCCGGTTGTGATTGCAAAAAAGGCTGAAGCGCCTGCACCAGCAAAGGCGATGGAACCCGTGCCGAATGCTCAACGTATGCTGCTTTATTGGTGGCAACAAGCAAGCGCTTCTGAGCGTGAAGCCTTTCTTAAGAAAATAAAAAAAGCGCCCTAAGGCGCTTTAATCTTGTTTGCGTTGGGCATTAACGTAAAATCGCGTCTAAAGTGCCTTGCGCTAATGGGTGATACGTTGGGCGTGAGCGGCGGTAAATGGCTGCAGCCCATTCTTTACGGCCCTTTTTCGCTAGTGCGCGGTACAAAGGCACAATCAACTTGCGGCGGCCAATCCCGCTTAGGTGCTCAGCAAGTGCGTCATCGGCTTGGCGATAATCATTTTGAATGGCAAGTTCAAACCACGCAAAACGAATTTCTGCGTTAGTCGACTGAGTCAGCTGGAAGGTCTCATCAAGTGCCACCAGCTTTTCGCGGGCAAGCTCTCTGGGTAATGAGTTGATAAAATGAAGCCACTCATGAACCGTCCAGCTTGAGGTTGGAATGGCTGCAAGGGTTTGTTCATCACTCAACCATTTAGCTAAATGCCCTTCCACTTGAATAAAAGCATCTGACGTTGGATTGGGCGCATCTTTTGGCAGGCCGGGTGCGTAAATCCATTCGTTTACTTTATCCATGCTCACTATGCCTGGGTAGCGGTTAATGAGGTTGGCCTCTAAGTAATCCACAAAGGTTTTTGTGGTCAGTGACTTAAACGCAAAGTCGTTAAAGTAGCTTTTAACAAAAGCATCGAAACGCTCACGGCCGTATTTTTCTTCAAGGTAAATTAAAAATAACTGACCTTTGATGTAAGGCACTTTACTAAAGGCATCATCTGGATCGCGGCCATTAAGCTCTAAACGCAAGCGGGTGTCGGCAGGGTCAAGCTTAGGCAGCTGTGCTACCAGCGCGTCTTTATCTAGGCTTTGCTCCATAATCGCACGGCGTTTACCAAATACGGCTTCCATAATGCGGTTTTCAACATAGCTGGTGAAACCTTCGTTTAGCCATAAATCTTCCCATGTGGCATTTGTCACTAAGTTACCTGACCAAGAGTGTGCTAATTCATGGGCAATTAGGTTAACTAGGCTTTTGTCACCTGCAACGACCGTTGGCGTGATAAAAGACAAGCGCGGGTTTTCCATCCCACCGAACGGGAAGCTTGGCGGTAGCATGAGTAAGTCGTATTGGCCCCAAGCGTATTCGCCATACATGTCATTGGTTTTATCCATCATGGCTTGGGTGTCATCAAATTCTGCAATAGAGGCCGCTAAGATGTCTGGTTCAGCAAAAATCGCAGTTTGTGATGACATGGCTTGGTGCGCCAAATTGCCAGCGCCTATCGCAATTAAATAAGGCGGGATTGGCTGTGGCATATGGAAGCGGTAATCACCGTCTACCACTAGGGCGTCTGAGTTATCTGCACTCATCACTGCACGTATGGTGTCAGGAGTTTGGATACGGGCAGAATAGGTGACGCGCATGGCAGGGGTGTCTTGTACTGGCATCCAGCTACGAGCATGGATCGCTTGCGATTGGCTGTACATAAACGGGTGAGTTTTAGTGCCGGTTTGTGCTTTGCTTAGCCACTGTAAGCCAGAAGCCTGAGGCTGACTTTGGTAATAAATACGGACTTTTTCAGCTTGCTCTTTGAGCGAAATAGTCAGCTTTTGCCCTTTTACAGGGTGGGTGGCTGCAAGTGCAAATTGTGCGCTATGCCAATTACCCTCGGCGTTTTGGTAATAGACCTTTTCAATAATGAGATCGCGTGTATCTAGCACGAGCTCACGGCTTTGGGCATCTTGCCACGTTAAATGATGCTCAATAAAACCCACTAAGGCGCGGCGCTCAAAGTCGATGTCTAAATCTAAATACACATGGTGTGAGGTCACTGCATCCGTATTGGCAAAGCTATGTTCGTCAACGGCGCTCTGCGCGCTTTGGCTCATCAGTGCCAGTGCTAAGGCAGAAAGAGATGATTTGATCATCAGAAAAGTCCTTATACGTTTATTTTTCACCATGTTAGAAGGATTTGCTTGGCAGTGCGAGTGTAATTCTTAGTGATTCACTCTTACATGGCGTTTGCGCTACACTGGCGGCAATACTGAAATGAGAGAGCGTTTTTGTGCTAAGTGTTCAAGCCCTGCATACCCTGCGATTACCTGCCTGCGCCAAGAAGGTGATTGCCCTTTCTTCCATTGAACAAGTCGAAGCTCAGTTAGCTGCGCCTGAAAGCCCTTTTATTTTTCTTGGTGAAGGCAGTAACACAGGCTTTGTGGCAGATTTTGCCGGCACTGTGTATGTGAACGCGCTAAAAGGCGTGACTTACAGCGAGTCAGATACGCATTTTTTAGTCTCTGCACAAGGTGGGGAAGATTGGCATAGTTTAGTAAAGGCATGTGTTCAAAAAGGCATTGATGGTTTTGAGAACCTCGCCTTAATACCCGGTACTGTTGGAGCTGCGCCTGTGCAAAACATAGGTGCGTATGGCGTTGAAATCGCCGCATTTATAGATGCAGTCCATGGCTATGACCTTACCCAAAAGCGCTGGCGTACTCTAACCAATGCTGAGTGCCAATTTGGGTATCGCGACTCTATTTTTAAGCATGAACTAGCGGGGCGATTTTTTATCACCCAAGTGGACTTTAAAATCCCTAAAGCGTGGCAAGCCATTACCCACTATGGCCCATTAGCAGAGCTAACATCGCCCACTGCTAAAAGCATTTTTGATGCAGTGATAGCCATTCGCCAAAGCAAATTGCCTGACCCTTATCAAACACCCAATGCAGGAAGCTTTTTTAAAAACCCTGTAGTCACTGACGCAGCAGCCAAACGCATTAAAGCGGCATTCCCAGAGTGTGTGATGTTCCCGGTAACGGGGGGCGTAAAACTAGCCGCAGGTTGGCTGATAGATCACGCCGGTTTAAAGGGTTTTAGCCAGCAAGGAGTGTTAGTTAACCCCAAACAAGCGCTGGTGCTTATAAATCAAGGAAGTGCCACAGGCCAAGACTTAGTGGCTATGGTAGAGCACATTCAAGGTGTAATTTGGCGTAAATTTGCCGTGCGTTTAGAGCATGAAGTACGCCTGATAGGCGCTGATGGCGAAGTGCATATTG
>JBGTXC010000016.1:0-23433 GCA_041937835.1 Alteromonadaceae bacterium
TTACGCCAGTGAGTTTGAATCACTCAACTTAACAGAGGTCAAAGACGATATCCGCCAGGTATTAACGCAATCCCAACCTTGGTGGCCTGCAGATTATGGTCATTATGGCCCCTTCTTCATTCGTATGGCATGGCACGCAGCGGGCACGTATCGTGTATTTGACGGCCGTGGCGGCGCCGGTGGCGGTCAACAACGCTTTGATCCTCTTAATAGCTGGCCAGACAATGCCAACCTAGATAAAGCCCGCCGTCTTTTGTGGCCTATTAAACAAAAGTACGGGCGCAAAATATCTTGGGCTGATCTGATGGCTCTGACAGGAAATGTGGCGCTTGAAGATATGGGCTTTAAAACCTTTGGCTTTGCCGGTGGTCGTGAAGATGATTGGGAGCCAGACTATGTCTATTGGGGTCCTGAAAAAGCATTCCTGAAGGATGAACGCCGAGATAAAAAAGGTAACTTAAAAGGGCCCTTGGCAGCTGTTGAAATGGGGCTTATTTACGTGAACCCTGAAGGGCCACATGGCAAACCCGATCCATTGCTAGCAGCACGAGACATTCGCATGTCCTTTGGCAGAATGGCCATGAACGATGAAGAGATTGTTGCGTTAATTGCCGGAGGCCATACATTTGGTAAAGCACATGGGGCTAAAAAAGCAACCTGTCTTGATAAAGAACCAGCCGCAGCGGCAATAGAAGAGCAAGGGTTTGGTTGGAAAAACAAATGTGGGAAAGGAAATGCAGAAGACACCATCACAAGTGGTCTTGAAGGTGCTTGGACTGTGACACCCACGCAATGGACAACAAACTATCTAGACAACCTGTTTTCATTTAACTGGGTGCAAACCAAAAGCCCTGCTGGCGCAACCCAATGGGTGCCTGATGATCCAAATGCCAAAAACATGGTGCCTGATGCACACGTAAAAGGTAAACGTCATGCGCCTATCATGTTCACCACAGACATTGCTTTAAAAGAAGATCCTGCTTTTCGTAAAATTTCAGAACGTTTTAGAGCAAACCCTGCTGAATTTGAGCTCGCTTTCGCAAAAGCGTGGTTCAAATTAAATCACAGGGATTTAGGGCCTAGAGCACGTTATCTTGGCAACGAGATTCCAGAAGAAGTACTTGTATGGCAAGACCCAATTCCTAAGCGTACACATCCACTTATTAACGCCGCACAGATTTCAGAGCTCAAAAGCGCTATCCAAGCTACGGGTGTCAATGATCAAACTTTGATTCAAACCGCGTGGGCAGCGGCAGCAAGCTACCGAGGTACAGACATGCGTGGCGGTGTTAATGGTGCTCGTATTGCTTTAGCGCCACAGAATCAATGGCCAGTTAATGAGCCTGAGAAGCTGAAAAATACATTATCGGCATTAAAACAAGTGCAACGTGATTTCCATAAAAATAGCGGTAAAACACGCGTATCGCTTGCTGACTTAATCGTTTTAGGCGGCGTAGTAGGTCTTGAAAATGCCATTAACAAAGCTGGCTATCAACTCAATGTACCCTTCATCCCCGGTCGCATGGATGCAAGCCAAGCCATGACTGACGTAAACTCTTTTGCGGTGCTTGAGCCTAAAGCTGATGCATTTAGAAACTACTACAGCGAAGAGGCATACCTTTCACCCACAGAAATGCTGGTCGATAAAGCAAACTTACTTACGCTAAACGTTCCTGAAATGACTGTGTTGTTAGGTGGCATGCGAGCACTTGATGTGAACTATCAAAGTACACGCCACGGTGTGTTAACTGCAAAGCCTGGGACATTAAGTAATGATTTCTTTGTCAATTTGCTCGATATGAGTACGGTTTGGCGTAAAAGTAAATCACCTGGCTTATACGAAGGCGTAGATAGACAATCGCAAGAAGTACGTTGGACAGCAACACCGGTTGATCTTATCTTTGGCTCAAACTCTGAGCTTAGAGCCATCGCTGAAGTTTATGCTTCAAAGGATGCTGAGGCAAAATTCATTAAGGACTTCGTCAATGTTTGGCATAAGGTCATGACCCTTGATCGATTTGATCTTAAATAGTTAAAAAAAAGCCCCACTCAATGTGGGGCTTTTTTTGACATGCATGTTTATCTAAAAAGTGTAGTCGAGCGATAAAAATGCTTCTCGCCCACGTCCTGGAAAATAACGAGCGCCCGTAAAGCCAGTAAAATCAGCGCGGCTTGCATAGGCCTTATCTAACACATTACGAATATCCAACGACATTGCCAGTTTATCGCTTACCTGCCAGTTGGCTTTAAAGTTCACCAGCGTATGGCCTGGGTAGCTGTGGGTATTTTCTGCATTAGTAAAATACTGAGACACATGGTTTGCACCTAATGTCAGATGCCACGCATCATTCAGTTGATAAGCAAAACGAGTGCTTGCGAGATGTTTAGGCGCGGTGTCCATGGCATTACCATCAATCGCGCTGCCTTGTAATACTCGCTCACTGTCATAAGTGTGTTTGCCATAGGCATAGTTAAAATGCCACGTTAAGTCAGAAGTCAGTAACCACAAACCACTTAACTCAACCCCATGGTGGGATGAGCCATCGCCATTGATGTTAAAAAAGTTTTTGTCGCGGTAAATGATGTTTTGCTTGGTCATGCGATACACGCTGGCTTGATATCGTCCTTTGGCAAATTCCCCTTTTATGCCAACCTCGGCGTGTTTTGCTGTTTCATTATCAAGCTCTGCCTTTTGCTGCGCTCGCTGGAGTTGATATAACTCAGCGGTGTGCGGCGTGCGCTCGCCTTTAGCAAGATGCGCGTAGGCACGCGTGTTTAAGTTAAGTGCATAGCTCACCCCAAACTTTGGCGAAAAATGACTGTAGTCATCGGCCTGTGACTCAGGGCGTGCATAACGACAGCCCCCCATACCACATGCTGTACCGTCCTCTTTTAAGCGTCCAGAGTTCATTTGGTTGGTATAGCTAAAATGCACTTGCTCAAAGCGTCCACCTAGTTGCACCAGCCAATCACCGGTTTCATACCGCGCTTCAAAGAATTGCCCAAGCACATACGCATCGACTGAGTAGTCATAGTGCTTTCCAGTTGGAATGGTGGCCTTTAGAAACGCTGAGCCCTCTGTTGGGGTATCTTGGACCTGTAGCATGTCGCCTTGGGTGTATTCAACATCAAAACCAAGGTTGGTTTGCAGCTTTGGCGTCAGCTGATATTGCCACAAGGTATGTACCCCCAAGCCCGTTTGGCTATTTTCTTCTAGCGGCTTGCCCGGTAAAAAGTGCTTTAAAAACGCCATGTCTTGGTGGCGAAAATACGGTGTGATAACCAAGGTGTTATCGTCACTGGATTTGGTTAAGCGGCTATAGCCACGCCACACACGGTTTTGCCTAAAGGCTTCAGGGTTAGGGTTGGTTTGGGCTAATTCTGAGTCAAGGTAAGCATCATCACCTACTATGTAGCCTGCCGTCTCTTGTGATAGCCGCGACATCGCAAGGTGTTGATCCACTTGCCAATCACGCCACTGCGTGCGGTATTTAAGGGCCCATTTATCTTGAGTGACGCTCTCGTCATCTCGAAAGCCAGAGTCACGAGTGAGATTTACGCTCACCCCAATGCCTGAGCTTGCATCAAACTCATGCCCAGCGCTGCCGCCAACGCGTTTATAGCCATAAGAGCCCGCTTGCCCTTGTAATGTAAGGTGATCAAAGGTGGTGTCTTTGGTGATCACGTTAATCACCCCATGCACAGCATTGGCGCCATAAAGCGCAGACACAGGCCCTTTTAACACTTCAATGCGCGATGCATATTCAGTCCCTGCTTCAAATAGCTCGTTCACGTTACAAAAGCCCAAACCACGCAGCGCTATGCCATCTTCAAGCGTCATAATGCCGCTGCATGCCCCTGTACCTGTCCATACCGGTGAACGTAACGCGGGCAAATACTCTTGGCCATTGCCCTTTTGTAAGTAGACCCCCGCAACCTGCTCAGTTAGGTCACCTATGTGGCCAGCATGAAATTGCGCCGCACCGTTTGGGTACACAGAATCAATCGCGACGGGTAATTTCCCACCAGGGTATGCCAAACGAGAGGCGGTCGTGGTGATCCGTTCAATCTCCTTAAGGGCTTGCGTATTTTGTGCGTCAGCGTCATCAGCTAACACAAAAAGTGGCGAAGAAAATACGGCAAAAGCCGCTGCAGAAAAGGCCATCTTTGGCATGAATTAGGCTCCAAGTCTTTGATGGCAATAGACTACTGACCTAGGCTGGGTTTGCAACTCTTTGCGCTTAGCGCATAAAAAAAGCCAAGCAGATGCTTGGCTCTGGTTGGAAATTAGGCTTTTTTCTTAAGCTCATTGGTGGCGGCGTCGATGCCTACCTCAGAAATTCGCACCACCACTTCTTTTTGTTTCGCACTCAGTAACGAAATGCCTTCAGCTACAAGGTCGTATACTTTCCATTGGCCTTTGTTGTCCTGACGGAATTTAAAATCAATTTGAATGTCTGGCTTACCAGATTCTTTCAACTCAGTGCGCACCATGGCATAGTCGCCTTCAGGGTTGGCATTCGGCTTAATGTAGTGAATGTCTTGCCCTTGGTATTGCATTAGCGCATCTGCGTAAGTCACTTCAAGGTAATGGCTTACGGCATCAATAAAAGACACCGCTTGTTCTTTATTGATGGTTTTAATGTGCGAGCCCAACAACTTAAACGAAATGAACTTCACATCCATATGCGGCATTAAATGAGTTTTTACGATTTGACGCATTTGTGCGTTGGTGGCTTTGCCTTGCGCATTCACCGCTTTAATGTCGGCAAATAGCTCATTGCCCACTTGGTTGATCAAGGTGTATGGCGCAGGATTAGTTTGTGCTAATACCGCACTTGAGAAAAAAACAACAGCAACCACAAATAATCGGCTCAACATAGCCATTTCAAAACTCCGTTCAATATCAAACTGGCGACAGTTTACCTTGCTCATGTGTGGAGAAAAATACGCAATAACGCACTAGATATGTGCACTTTAAGCACCAATAAATCTGTTCGCCTTTTCATCTGTACTCAAAGACACGCAAAGGATAGTCCCATTCTTGCCATGAATCTGAAATGAATTGTGAGAAAATGTACATTCCCAATGGGCTTTGTTCATTTTCAACACTCTTTATACGATTAAAATGTGCGTTAAGGACAAACCGCCTGTGATTTTTGTATAGTGATTAAAGGGTCAGTTTCCAACCAATCTACTTGAAGGTGCGCTATGAGATGGCTGTTATGTTGGTGTGGGCTAATGATGAGCTTAATCGGTGGGCTTAGTCTTTTCTTGTTAGATTCACTGACTGGCAAAATTACGCAAACTCAAGCGCTAATGCTGCTGATAGTTGGGCTTGGGTGTGTGTACCTTGGTAAACAGCATTTACCATTTTGGCTCAGCGCCCTATTCTCCCCATCAAACACAAACGCAGATGAGTGATTGCGGGCGCCATGCCATGGGCATTAGCTCTTAGGTGTCAGGTCTCGGCCTAGACCTCGGGCGAAGGCCTCGGGCGAAGACCTCGGGCGAAGGCCTTAAAGGATCTGCACCACTGGGCGCTTTTGTGCTTGACCACTTGCGAGCTCATTAAGGGCGTGAGTGATGGCTTTACTGTCAAATGGCAGCAACTCAATCGGTTTAGGCGTAATGCGCTTTTCTGCGACATCTTTGAGTAAGGTTTCCCCCATAAACCCAAGTTTTTGCTGGGCGCACAAACTGTTAGCAAGCCAAGCGCCTGCAAGTGACACCACATGAATATTAGGCGCTTTTCTAAACAACAGTTCATCACTGAGTACGGGTACGCCATTTAAACAGGCAATGCGACCACAAAAGCGTAACAGTTCTAAATTGCGGGCACAGACGTCCCCACCTTGGGTATCTAAAATGGCGTCAAAGCCATCGACTGGCATTTCTTTTTTAAGAGACTCAAAGCGACTGGTGTTGGCATAGTCCACCACATGATCTGCCCCTAACTGCTTTAAATAACCATGGTGTTGCGGTTGGCTAGAAGCCACTACACGGGCACCACGGGCTTTCGCATATTGAATCGCAATTTGGCCAACAGCGGTGTAACCCCCATCAATAAAAATGCAATCACCTTGTGTTAAAGCCACTTTTTCAAGGGCAATCATGGCCGTCATTCCCGCGGTGGGTAAGCTGGCAGCAAGGGCATCATCTACCCCTTCAGGCACACAAGTCACTGCATAGTTTGGGACTTTAGCGTAATCACTTAACACACCTTGCTCTGCAAGACTGGTATGCCACATCACTTTAGTGCCCTTGCGCGGGAACACCCCAGCAGGGGCATGCACCACTTCACCCACAGCATCTAAACCCAGCACTCTTGGGTATTCCCAACAGCAAAAGCCGTGTTTCGCAAAGCGGGCATCGCTGTGAGTCAACCCAACATAGTGGACTTTCACCAATAGCTCTTGGTCTTGGCACAGTGGCACCGGCACATTCACTGCTGTCAGTGTAAAATCAGGGCTAGGTGTTTCTAACACCATTGCCTGCATTGTGTCATTCCCAAGTAGCACACTACCCCCTAAGCGATTTGCAAAAATAACGCGCCCTGCTTTTAAGTTGCAAAGCGCCTTGGTTAATGCTGTTAACCAAATGAAATAAAAAGATTACTCAGCTATTAGAGCATCTAGGGCGGCTTCTCACAACTGCAAGAAGCCAAACCCTTTACCTCTACTTACCGTTTTCCTGATTGGCTTTTTCACGCGTCATGATTTTGTAAAAGACGGGAGTGAAAAGTAAGCCAAACACGGTTACCCCTATCATGCCTGCAAACACCGCATGTCCCATTGCATGGCGCATTTCACTGCCAGCGCCGGTTGCAAGTACTAAAGGCACAACCCCTGCGGTAAAGGCAATGGATGTCATTAAAATCGGGCGAAGACGTAAGCGGCATGCCGTCATAATGGCTTCAAAATGACTTTGCCCTTGCTCGTTGAGCTCTTTGGCAAATTCCACCATCAAGATGGCATTTTTAGACGCTAACGCCACCAACACAATTAACGCAATTTGGGTAAAAATGTTGTTGTCGCCACCCACTAACCACACGCCCAATAAGGCAGAGAATATGGTCATAGGCACAATTAAAATGATGGCTAATGGCAAGCGCAAACTTTCATATTGTGCCGCCAGCACCATAAAGACTAAAAGCACCACCAATGGGAAAACATACACCATGGTATTGCCGGCCAAAATTTGCTGATAAGTCACCTCAGTCCATTCATACGCAATGCCATTCGGCAAGGTGTTTGCCAGTACCTTTTCAATCGCGGCTTGTGCTTGCGATGAGCTAAAGCCCGGTGCCGGCGAGCCGTTTAACTCGGCGCTTGGGTAGCCATTGTAGTGCATCACCCGATCAGGCCCTGTGGTGGGTGTGACCCTAAGCACTGAGCCCAATGGCACCATTTGCCCCATACGATTACGCACTTTAAGATTTAACACATGCTCAGGATCAAGGCGATACTCGGCATCAGCCTGTGCCGTGACTTGGTATGTGCGGCCAAATAAATTGAAGTCATTCACATACACAGAGCCTAGGTAGATTTGAAGCGCATCAAACACTTCATTGAGTGGGATCCCTTGTAATAAAGCCTGCTCACGGTCAATATCGATGTCCATTTGCGGCACTTGAATACGAAAGCTTGAATACAATCCCATCAACGCCGGATCTTGATTGGCTTTTTGGATCACAGTTTGGAGCGCATTAAAGAGCGCTTCAAAGCCTAAGTTATCCCTATCTTCAATTTGCAGCTTAAAGCCCCCTGTGGTGCCAAGGCCTTGAATTGGCGGTGGCGGAAAAACAGCCACAAAGGCTTCATCAATGCTGGCAAAGCGCTGATTCAATTTAGCGGCAATGGCCGCTGCCGATAAATCCGGTGTTTGGCGATTTTCAAATGCATCAAGCGGCGTAAATACAATGCCACTATTAGGGCTATTGGTGAACCCGTTTACAGATAACCCAGGAAAAGACACTGTATTTGCCACACCCGGCACAGACAAAGCAATTTGCTCCATCTCTTGTACCACGGCTTGGGTTCTATCTAGGCTTGCCGCATCAGGTAGTTGAGCAATCGCGACCAAGTATTGTTTGTCTTGGCTTGGAATAAACCCGCCTGGTACCGCATTAAATAAACTCAAGGTGCCCCCCACTAAGGCCAGATACACCAGTCCAACCACTAAGGTCATACGAAGGAGTTTTTTCACCAAGGCTTGATACCCTTTCGCGCCTTTTTCAAATACGCGATTAAAAGGCGCAAATAGCCAACGGCCAAACACAGTATCCAACCAACGCGTTAAGGTATCTGGTTTCGCACCATGAGGTTTCAGTAACAAGGCTGATAACGCAGGCGACAAGGTTAATGAATTAAACGCAGAAATAAGGGTTGATATGGTGATAGTAAGCGCAAACTGCTTATAAAACTGCCCGGACAGCCCTGTTATGAATGCCGTTGGAATAAACACAGCACACAGCACTAAAGCAATGGCGATGATAGGCCCAGTTACTTCAGTCATGGCTATTTTGGTGGCGTCAAATGGGCTGTGACCAAGGGCAATATTACGCTCTACGTTTTCCACCACCACAATGGCATCATCCACCACTATCCCGATGGCAAGTACCAAACCAAAAAGCGACAAGGTATTAATGGACACACCCAACCACTGCATCACAGCAAAAGTGCCCACCAAAGACACAGGCACAGCAATCAGTGGGATGATGGACGCACGCCAAGTTTGTAAAAATAACACCACCACAATGACGACCAAGACGATGGCTTCAAGGAGGGTGGCAATCACAGCGTCAATCGAGCCGCGCACAAACACCGTTGGGTCATAGACGATGTCGTATTCTACCCCTTCAGGGAAGTCATGACTCAAACGTGCCATGGTGGCTCGCACATCATCAGATAACGCTATGGCATTCGACCCAGGGCGCTGAAAAATTGGCATTGCCAAAGCAGGTTTGCCATCAAGCATGGCTCTTAAAGCGTAAGTATTTTGCCCAAGCTCGATGCGGGCTACATCACTTAAACGAGTCACTGCACCTTGCTCAGAGACTTTAACCACCACTTGCTCAAATTCAGCGACGCTCTCAAGGCGACCTTTCACATTCAAAAGGACTTGAAACTGGGCATCCGTAGAAACCGGCTGCGCACCGAGTGAGCCAGCTGCCACTTGTTGGTTTTGCGCGCGTAATGCCGCAATCACATCCGAAGCAGTTAAATCACGCGCAGCTAGCGCATCGGGTGAAAGCCACACACGCATTGCATATTGGCCGCCACCAAAAAGCTGTACATCTCCCACAGCACCTATGCGCGCAATCTCGTCTTTAATAAAAAGATCCGCATAGTTAGATAAATACGCCGTATCATGACTGCCATTGGGTGAATATAGGTGCACCACCATGGTGAGATCCGGTGATGCCTTCTCAGCCACCACACCTAAGCGCTGTACTTCTTGAGGTAGACGTGGAATGGCACTGTTGACTCGGTTTTGCACTTGCACTTGGGCGCGATCTAAATCCGTGCCTAAGGCAAAGGTCACAGTTAAAGTCATGCGGCCATCACTGGTGGCTTGCGAAAACATATACAACATGTTTTCAGTGCCGTTAATGGCTTGCTCAAGCGGTGTTGCCACAGTTTCTGCAATCACTTTTGGGTTGGCACCCGGGTAACTGGCACTGACCACCACAGTGGGCGGCACGACCTCAGGGTATTCACTGACCGGCAATTGAAACAAAGAAATCGCCCCACCAATCAAAATGATCAGCGACAACATGGACGCAAAGATTGGCCGCTTAATAAAGAAATGCGAAAAGTTCATCTGCGCTCCTTTAGTTTTGTGCTGTCAGTTGAGCAGGCGACGTAGTTAACGTGAAAGCAACGTGTGAGGTATCAAGCGCAACATAATTTGGCGCCACCGGCATGCCTGGGCCAACACGGGCCGGGCCGTTTACCGCCAGCACATCCTCGGCATTTAAGCCGGATAAAATCACATTAAATTGACCGTAACGCTTACCTACCGTCACTTTACGGTAAGCAAGGGTGTTTTCATCTGTTAGCACCAACACAAAACGGTTATTGAGATCCGTACCAATAGCGCGGCTTGGCACAATAATGCGCGCCTGCGCTTGGTGCTCTGCCAGTTTTACACGCGCAAAGGCACCGGCTTTTAAACCATGTGCTTTACCATCAAACACTGCGCGCAGACGTAAAGTACCCGTTTGCGGATTAATTTGGTTATCAACAAAATCCACTTTGCCTAGCACGCCATTGGCTGACGTATTGGCGCCTTGCAGTAAGACAGGTTTGCCTAGGGCATCCCCTGCAAACGCTTGATACCAAGTGCGCTCATCCACATCAAAATAAGCATGCATGTGTTCATCGGATACCAGTGTGGTTAACACGCTTTGTGCTTGGAGTACGCTGTCGCCTGCGGTGAAATCCGTATGAGAAAGCACCCCATTAATTGGCGCGATTACTTGGGTAAAGCCTAAATCTAATTGAGCGGCTTTAAGGCTGGCCGTGATCGCCGCAACATCAGCTTGGCGCTGCAAAAAAGTGGCTTGGCGTAAGTCCGCTTGCTCTTTAGCAATGGCGTTTTGCTTTAGTAGTCTTTGTGCACGCTTACTTTCACTGTTTGCTTGGCTTAACGCCGCTTTGGCACTGGCAAGTTGTGCTTCTAAACGTTCCACCTGTGCTGCAAAGGGGCGCGCATCTAAGGTAAATAGTACATCCCCTTGTGCGACCCGCTGCCCTGCTTGAAAATGCACAGTCTCAATCACACCAGAAACACGGGGCATTAAATCCACTTGCTCAGGGGCTTGTAAGCGCGTTGTATAAGTGTGCCAAGCTTGCACGTCTTGGACCACCACCTGTGCAACGTCAATCGGCTGCAATGGGCGTGATTGCGGGGCTTTAGGGGCATCAGGATCACAAGCGGCAAGCAGAACCAGCGCGCTCATCCCAACTAAATAACCTAAAATTTGTTTCATACTCTGACTCCTTTTTTATTACCAAGGATCTTAGAGGCGGCATAGTTGAAGAAAAACACTGTTTTTTTAAATTCATTGATGCCAAAATGACACCAATCAACTCTAGGAGCCTCATTGTGGACAGTGCCAGCCGTTTAATTATTCTGCTTGATGTGGTTGAGCAAGGCTCATTTGCCAAAGCGGCAGAGCTCAGAAACATTGACCGCTCAGTGATTTCAAAGCAGATCAGTCGTTTAGAAGATGAGCTGGGTGTGCGCTTATTAAATCGTTCCACTCGCAGCTTTTCGTTAACCGCAGCGGGCGCGGAAATGGTAAAAAAAGCCAAAGAGTTGCGCGCCTTATTGAATGACACGGTGCGCTTAGCGGAAAACTTCCACAGCGAACCTCGGGGCATTTTAAGGTTGAGCTCTTCTACCATCATAGGGAAGCGCTACTTACAGCCAGTGATCAATGACTTTCAAAAACGTTTTCCACAAGTGGAGGTAGAGCTACGCCTTGAAGATAGGCTGGTCGACATCGTATCAGAAGGGTATGACTTAGCGTTTCGTGTGGGTGAGCCTAAAGACTCTTCCCTGATCGCCCGAAAAGTAGCGCGTAACCGCCTGATTTTATTGGCAACACCCAGCTTTATAGAAAGCTATGGCGAGCCACACACCATTGATGAGCTTTGCCAACTGCCCGCCGCCAGTTACGCCAGCAGTAATTTACGCGTTGAGGGCATTCGATATTACGATGCGACTGGGCAAATCTGTGAGGCCAAAATTAACAGTGTGTTTAGGGCGAACGATGCCGAAAGCCTGATGCTCAAAACCTTATCAGACACCGCCTACATGGTGGCTCCTGCTTTTTTAGTAGAAAACGAAATTTTAGATGGCCGTCTAGTGCCCTTATTAACCCATTTACCTTTGGTGGAATATGCCGCCATGTACGCCGTGTATCCCCACCGAGACCTGCCAGTGCGTACCCGATTGTTTTTAGACGCCATGCGTGAGTACCTAGGTAAAGACATCCCCCGCTGGGAGCACAACATTCCTGACTTTGCCAATATGTACCGCCCACCCGCTCGTGATTTAGCCTGAGGTTCGCTGTAATACCTTAGCCGCTTGTCTGAGTTTTAAGGTTATCAACAGGGCAAAAACACATTCTCTTTTTTGTTTTTATTCAATAGCTTAATTATCTTATCCCCAGAATCTGTGGATTGTTCATTGTATAAAAACCGGACAAAAAGTAGGAGGAAACTTGAAAAGCTTGTCGGCCAATGCCATGACTAACTGACCACACACGAAAAAGGAAAGCCGGTGAGCAACAATACGTATACCCCACCCAAAGTTTGGCAATGGCAAAGTGACAATGGCGGCCAATGGGCGAGCATCAACCGCCCTACCGCAGGTGCCCGTGAAACCAGCACCTTACCCAAAGGAAAACACCCGTTACAGCTGTATTCCTTAGCAACGCCGAATGGCCAAAAAGTCACAATTTTATTGGAAGAGCTACTTGCCAAAGGCATAGATGACGCTGAGTACGACGCCTTTTTAATTCAAATCAGTGAAGGGGAGCAGTTTGGCTCAGACTTTGTGGCCATTAACCCCAACTCAAAAATCCCAGCACTCCTTGATACCAGTACTGAGCCTGCGACTCGGGTGTTTGAATCAGGCGCTATTTTGCTTTATTTGGCTGAAAAGTTTTCCGCCTTTTTACCCCAAAGCCACGCTGAACGGACTGAATGTTTAAATTGGTTGTTTTGGCAGATGGGATCAGCTCCCTATTTAGGCGGTGGTTTTGGCCATTTTTATGCCTACGCCCCAGAGAAATTTGAGTACCCCATTGACCGCTTTACCATGGAGGTAAAACGCCAGCTGGATGTACTCGATCAGCATTTAGCCAAGCACACGTATTTAGCCGGGGACAGCTACACCATCGCCGACATTGCCAATTTTCCATGGTACGGCAATTTAGTGCTTGGTCGCCTATACGATGCCGCCACGTTTTTAAGCGTGCATGAATACCCTAACGTGATGCGCTGGGCCAAAGCCATTGATGAGCGCCCTGCGGTCATACGTGGGCGCAAAGTAAACCGCACTTGGGGCGAACCCAACGAGCAGCTTAAAGAGCGCCATAGTAAAGCGGATTTAGATAAGCTCGATTAGCGCGGATCCGTATGAGGGTGTGCGGGTGGTTTTTTGCCCTTGTCTTGATTTTGAGAAAGCAGCAAGGCAAGTAAAATTATCCCGCCGCCAATACTGAGTTTAACTATATCCGCATCCCGTTGCCAAATCACAATATTGACCAAGATCCCAAGCGGGATCAGCGCGTTGTTCATAACGGCTAAGGTACCTACAGATACTTGCGTTGCACCTTTATTCCAAAGTAAGTAACCAAGCCCTGATGCCACAATGCCCAAGTAAACCAACACCCCCCATTGGGTTGGCGTGTGTGGTAAACGGCTAAAGTCAGCAAATAACCCTATGCATACGAGCGCAACGATGCTTGCGCCAATAAAGAAAAAGCCAAACACCTGATGGTGCGCCACTTTTTGGTGCGCCATCACTTTAGTGTACGCCACTTGGCCAAAGGCAAAGCACAGGTTGGCGCCTTGCACTAAACAAAGCCCCAATAAAAAGTCACTGGTGATGCCGTCAAAACGTATGGCCACACCGCCTAGCACGGCAAGTAAAGCATACCCTAAGGTTTTAACATGCAACTGCTTGGCCCAGGCGTCATTCAGCAAGGTGATGTATATCGGTGTCATCACAGTAAATAACAACACCTCAGGCACTGTGAGGTATAAAAACGCATGGTAGTAAAAACCATACATAACCCCTAATTGCACCGCACCTATGCCCATCAATTGCAGTGCCGTCGTTTTAGGCACAGCCCTAAACTTTAAAAAAGGAAGTAGAACACACAGCGCTAGAAAAATACGACTTCCTGCGGATACCCAAGGATCCACCATACCGGCCAAATACACCCCAATCAGGCTAAATGAAAACGCCCATAAACAGGTCACAAACACTAAGTTAAACATCAAACACGCCAGCTTATTTTTTTGAAGAGAATACCACAGCGCCTTTAAATCAGTTTTAACTATCGATAAAGGGTCTGTGAAAGAGCCTTTAAAGCACCAATTTTACATTCATATACAAAACGATATGGACGCCACTTATACCCACAAAGGGTACGTGCTATGTTGAATTTGCCATTTTAGGCAACAACAAAATTACGAAGGAAATAAAAATGAAAAAGTTTAAAAAAGGATTGATCCAAACTGTGATTCTCACACTAGGTACAGCGTCTTCTTATGTAATGGCTAAGCCTATGGTCGCCGAGTGTGAACTTCACTGCACACTTTTATGCCGCATAGTAGGGCTGTGCACTGGTACGGGAGTCTAAATCTCATTCAAGGTAATGCTCATCGCATTACCTTGTTTAATTTAAAGCTTTACAAGCTCTTGTTCTATGAGGTTTTTATGAAACCCTTTGATTAAGGAGTTTTTTATTATCACTACGGGTACCGCGCTTGCATTCATTTGATGGAACTGCATTTCAGCAAATGGGTCCTTTTTAATGTCTACGTATGTGTACTGCACATTCATTGCCTTTAAATGATCTTCTAACTTTTCACAAAAAGGACACCCATTAATGCCATAAACCTTTACCAAAGGCTCTCCATCCACAATATATTGAGTGTAATCAATGTATTCAACCTGTGGAGTAGGGCTAACTAATCGCTCGTAGAGACCTAAAGAGCCGCCCAATAGAAGTCCTATAAATAAAATGAATAGATATTTTTTACTTTTTGCCATGCTTAATTGCTTATTGATTAATTTGCTCTAGCTATATCACAGTACCCAAATCAAGCACAAGTGTGTTGTTAATTGAACAACATAATATGAGTAATGTTATTCGTCGGAGAAAACGAATAACTTATTGGAAAGTCGATTTAAATATTCGCCGAACATGGCTTCCCACGAAAATAACGCACATCCGCTAACTTCAGCATGGCATAGTCTTCTTTCGTATCCCCATAAGCTATGATTTGCTCAAAACTGTCTAAGTCCAACGCATTTTTAACCTTGATTGCCTTTCTTTTAGCACTGCAATCACCATCTCGATAAGCACCAGTAAAATAGCCGCCTTTTTCTTCCAGCTCACTGCAAATAAGCGCTACACCTAAGCGTTTACACCAAATTGTGAGGTAAGGTGAAAGAGACGCTGACACAATCACGACACGATCGCCAGACGCCTTATGCGCGTGTATTTGGCTGAGCATATCTTGCCGCATGACCTTTGGTAGGTATTCATCAACAAACGCCTCTGCTTTTGGTGTTAAGTCAGCCACCTTGATGCCCTTGAATGCGAGCATGGATATCAATGGCCGTAACATGGGCGAAGGAAACAGCCTCAGTTTATTAAGAAGAATGAACGGCGAAAGGACTAAACCACCGAGTAACAATCTAACAATCGGCGTGTTTGTAAGAATAAATTGAGTGTAGGTGTCTTGCGTGGTAATGGTGCCATCAAAATCAAAAAGCACTAACTTCAATGTCATCTCCTTTACACATAATAAATTTTAACGTGCTTTGGTAAAAACAAGTCGTGTTGCTAAGTCAAAATTAGCGTCAAACTACGGGGTTTTAACTCTGATATTTAGAGTCATTTAACTTATTAGCAGTAAATAAAAATGATCCGAACGCTAAAAAACAGACATAAAAGCGCCAGTGCGATTTCAATGCTGACATAGATTGTTATGAGATAACTCAATGCAAAGGGGCGCAAAATTCAGCCTCTTTTTATTAAAAAATAGACTGCGAATAAACAAAATGACATTACAGCGAATTTGTTGGTGCCCCTGCCATGTTATCAACGCTTTTAATGCGATTACTGGGGTTACTCAAGCCTGAATTGAATGACCGTCTGCAACCCTGCTTGTGGCTGATATTTTCCATTCACTTTAGGTGGAATGTACTTCCATTTTTTTAATGCATTGATTGCTGACTTTTCAAATATTCCCTTCGGGCTGGAATCCAAGACTTTAATGTTTACAACACCCCCTTGCGCATTAACGTCAAATGCCAATAGCACCCACCCTTCTTGCCCACTGTGGGCAGCAACATGTGGGTATCTGGGCCCAATGGTGATGACAGGTTTCGGAAATGACTGATAATCCACGACGGGCGCAGGTTTGGGAGCTTTTATGACCTTTACTGGAGTAGATTGACACCCAATCATTAAAATTAACATTAAGCCTAAAACTAAATACTGCAACGAATACCTCCTTGTGATTACTAACGCCATACTATGGGCGGATTCAGCGTGGTTAAAATTAGCGAAGAATGAGCGCAAGCCAAGCTTTAGACGCCCCACACATAATTGCCTTGCTATATTACGACTTACGCCGACTTTTTAAATACTTAAATAACTCGTAAGTTAAGATAAGTAAATAACCACCTAAGCAGATTTTACCAATTAAGAGCATTCCAGGTCTGCCACATGCACCGCCAGGTCCGATTAAGCCATAGCTTTCAAGGTTAAAAAGAATAAATGGAATATAACCAAATGCCAGGATTGCGATAGTAGGAACCCACAACCTAGATTTTTGGTGAATAAACCTAAGTATCAAGGTTATAAAAGCAACGGCTATAGAGGAAATAATTAATAAATCGAATTGGCGATTGTGTGATTCAATCACCCCCTCTGGTTGAACAAAGCAAGCAGTCGCATTAAACGAGGCAACTAATAGGTAAATTGTGAGAAAATGCTTCAAGGTGATTTCATTCTCATTAAGTAATATAACACCTAAATAAGGGGCACAAACATGGCGGTTATAATCGGAGCGAAGCGACACGAACGCCATGTTTGTGTCCCAGCGAGCCTGCGAGCGACTTTATTTTTTTGTTATGTTTCGGTGCTATGAGCACACTTTGCCTCTTCAAAGTCCCACACACCCGCAGATTCTCCTGATTCTAAAAGCGCATAGGCCTTAAAAATATTCGTGGATGCTGGCACATCAATACTTAAAAGCTTTGAGTCAGCCCCTTCATATGTGCACCCTATATCTTCTAGCTTTTGCCAATAATAGGCAAACTTGTCAGTGTCAATGACTCCGGCTTTGAGTAACACCCGATAAGTTGAGTGACCTGAGTTTTCTACTATTTCTATAACGTCAGGAATATCTACACCAACAGCTCTAACAACATCTAAATAGCTTACGCCATAAGCCGCAAAAGGTGAGTTTTGAAGTCTGAACAGGTCATTCCCCAGAGGTTCAGCCCATAAAGTTTCCGTGCTGGCATCCTGAATATTATCAGGTTCCAACTCAAATCTGACCTTGACTAAATTTTCCAAAATACCAACCTAGAAACATAACGCCTTACTAATGGGCGCATAAATGCTTGGCTAAAATTAGCGAATAATGAACGCCAGCCAAGCAGTAAGGCATCCATTTTAAACAGCTTGTTAGTTGCCGCAATACTCAATCACATCTTTTTTAGTTTGTGAAATTATAGACGTTGCGCTATCTGGTAATGTTGGTAACTCTAAATACCCACTGAGAGTTTCTTTAGAATCACAAATAAATCTGTTTGCGATTACAAATGCTTCTTCCGGACTGTTCTTACGTAGTATTTCGAGTTCCATTAGAAAATCTATATGAAACTGACTTTGAAGTGCTTCTCCAGTTTGTGAATCTTCAAACAACGTAGTAAGCAAATTGACTTGTTCATCCAATTTAGCCAATTGAACACTCATAATTAAACAAGCAACAATTAGCACGACATTGATAATTAAACTCAAATTTTTCATAGGCAACTAACGCCTTAATAAACTGCGGAAAATAGCAGGCTAAACTAAGCGAAGAATGAGCGCAAGCCTGCTGTTTTGCGTCCATTGTTTAATTAACTTGTTAGCCATACTCTACTTTATTTCTTCGTCTTTAACGAAGCCATCATTAATGTAGTAGTCCCACATCCTAGCGCAAAAGACTAAAAGATAAACGCACAAATATGCTATGGGCAAAGCTTCTAGTATCGTTTCTATATTCTCTGGTGACAAGTCGACACTTTCACGATTTAAAGCTTTGAAATACCCACCAACAGCTAGAGCCGCAAGAACAAAAAAAGCAGGAAGTATTGATTTTTTGAAAGCGAGAATAAGGTACTTCTTTAGTCTCGATGATTCCACAAACTCCCCTTGTATGGCTAACGCCTGCCTAAACGGCAATTAGTAATGGGCTAAAATCATCAGCACAGCGACAATAGCCCATTGTTAATTGTCCGAGCGAAGTCCACGAGGGAATTCAGGCTCTTGTCAGGTTACTTTAATTCAATCTGTACTGTGGTAACTAGCAGAATGTTCATAGCAGGTCACACATACTACTGACATTTGATTAAACTCTTTAAATTTCGGTGTTAAACCATCTTCAGACTCGAAAACAGCTTCGCATTGAAAGCACCAAGCTTGAAGATCGTTAGGATGACTTGAGTTTTCAATAAAACCCGCAGGCTCTCCTTGAGGTTTAACTAGGTGTCTGCACAATATCGCCGCCACTCGTTTCCCATGCACTCCACAATCAACGTGCATCGGATCTAAATCTGTACTCATTGGTAACCTAACGCCCGCATAACGGGCAAAACTACGTAGGCTAAAATACCAAGCGTAGCGCAGGGAGCCTACGTAGTTTTGTCCCCTGCGAACGACAGTGAGCGTTAATGCGCTTGTTAGCCCTTATTTTGAGATTGATGCTGTGATTGCACCTGTACCCACGAGCATACCACCACTAACTTTATTAAACCCATTTTGAAACTTTACTGAACTAACTTTGCTACGCAAATAACCTGAAAATAGCGAATAGAAAGATGCACTTGTTGCCGACACGACTAAAAAAGATAACGCAAGAACTGTCATTTGTGGCAATGCATCATTGCTTGGCTCTATAAACAGAGGAAAAAAAGCCATGAAAAATATTATCCCTTTTGGATTTAAAGCAGTAACAATCAGAGAATCACGATAAACAGAGCCTTTTACCATTGGTTTTTCAGTTAATTCATCACTTTCAATTACTTTTGTGCGCCAAGACTTAATACCAAGGTAGATTAGATACACAGCACCTAGCCACTTAATAATGTTGAACAGAGCCGCTGAAGCAGCAAGCAATGCTCCCACTCCAATTAACGATAAACTCATGGCAATTAGGTCACCGGTCAGTACACCTGCAACCAAAGGAAAGACCGACTTTTTCCCGTGACTTAACGCCTGTCCCATGACCAGAAAAACTGTCGGGCCTGGTGTAAAACATAAAAGCATTGACGCTGCAATAAATGAAATCCAAACTTCGATGCTCAATTAATACTCCTTTGAGGGCTAACATTTGTATTATGCGCATGCGCGTTAATCTTGGCGTTTTTCAAGGCCACACATTCGCATCTTATTGAATTTGCTCAGACTATCTCAATTTTACCGATTAAACCAACTAGAAATAACACGCATGCGCGTTATTCTGGCCCTATTATTTTTCCGAGCGATTGCATAGTTCACTGTTTCTATTGGCTTTACCTAACTGTTTTTATTGGCTTTACCTAATAATGGAAATGGCAAAACACGCATTGAAACTGAACCAACTGGTTGGCAAGTAAGCATTAGCAACATAGAATAGCACTTTCAAGCAGACGAGTTGGTTCATTGAGTGTGTTTTAAGTCGCAGAAATAACATATTTGCTGAACCCACTAACAGATGCCTGCATCTTACTGAGTTTTCTAGGGCTCTTTTAAAATGCTCCTTTTACATAACAGGCAATAACGAATAAATACGTGTTTACAGCACCACTGCCTTTTGCTTTTAACGTCTATACCCCTTTGCTTTTATTGCATTTATTTAGTGGTGTTTCGCGCAATCTCCTTGCAGTGATTTGATGGTGCCTTTAGATGCCCGAAGGGTGCTTTACTCTTTTAGAAAAGCAGCTATTTCAAAGGAGAAGGAGGCTATCAAGGTGATAGCTTCGTATTCCACTTTCGAGCTGTATGCCGATTAAAATGAGGGCTTATTTAATTTATCGGTAGTCGGAATACACACTAAGGAGGGTAAGGCAATGCGCCTATTACACTTGTTCGCCACGTGCGGTTTGCTCGTTTCATCATCATTCATCCAAACTGAAGACACGCCTTTTCACCTTGTGCTATCGCAAAAGCTGAAATTTGATGACCTAGTGTTAGGTCAAAAAATACCAAAACATTGAAAGCCTAGAAGGGGTTAACACGGCATTAAGCAAGGCTTAGGCACTATTTTTATGCTCTGGTTGTTACAAGTACCTGAGCTCCCAACTTTTTTTGTAATTTCACGCATTCTTTGGTTATTTAACGCACACATTGATCCGTCTAAAAAATCACCGCGTAACTCAGTTGCTTTTTGTTAATAAAAGGACACGAAAAGGTGAATAGACTCCTTAAAATGCTCACACTGGTTAGTGCGCTGTTATTACTGCAAGGTTGTAACGACGATGATGACAACGTGCAACCAGAACCGGAAAAAGTTTCCATTGTAGCCGCGGCGAAAGGCGCGGGTAACTTCACAACCTTAGTGGCTGCGTTAGAGGCCACAGGCCAAGATGAGGTGTTAAACGACACGGAATCTGGCGACCAATTTACAGTATTTGCGCCAACCGATGCGGCGTTTGCAGCCCTTGGCCAAGCCACCATTGATAGCTTATTAGCCGATCCAGAGACACTCGCTGGCATTTTGGGGTATCACGTCATCAGTGGCCGTGTGAATAGCACAGCAGCTGTGGGCTCTGCGGGAAGCAAAATCACTACACTGGCAGGCAGTGAATTTGCTTTGTCGTTATCAGGCGACAGCTTGCTAGTAAACACCGCAACCGTAACCAGCACTGACATTGAAACTGACAATGGCATCATCCATGTGATTGATGCTGTGTTAATGCCTCCTGCCGTATCTGCTGAGCCAACAATGAACATAGTTGAAACAGCTGTAGCAGCAGGTAACTTTACCACCTTAGCCACTGCGCTTACGGCTGCGGATCTCATTGATGCGTTAAGTGATGAAAGCCAGAGCTTTACTGTTTTTGCACCTACGGATGCCGCGTTTGCCTTGATTGATGAAAAGCAATTAGCAGCCATCATTAACGATACAGACACCCTAACCGCATTACTCACCCAACATGTGATTGCAGGTGAAGTGGATGCAGTAACGGCGTATTCATTGAACGGCCAAAATGCCACCACGTTAAGCGGCGCTGACATTGGTATTAACATAGACACCACCACAGACACCCTGCAATTTGGCGGTGTGAATGTAACGACCACAAACATAAAAACCACTAATGGCATCATCCATGTAATTGACGCTGTCATCGTGGCAGATGTGGCGCTTCCTACGCCAGCGCAAAGTATTGTGGATGTGGCAAGAGCCGCGGGTAATTTTACCACGTTAATTGCAGCGCTTGAGGCAACGGGGCTTGATCAGCTCCTTGATGATGTAAACAGTGACTTTACCGTGTTTGCCCCGAGTGACGATGCCTTTGCACTTTTAGGTGAAGACACACTCAACGCGCTACTTGCCGACCCTGATACACTTGCAAACATCCTCACATACCACGTGGTGAGTGACGCTAAAATTATGTCGGATGCGGCGGTCAGCGTTGCGCAATCGCAATCGCCTTTTGTGACTATGGCAAACAGCCAACAAACGGCGCTGTCGTTTGTAGACTCATCGCTTTATATCAACCAATCGCTTGTTTCTACCGCTAATGTCATGGCATTTAATGGCATTATTCACGTGGTGGACCAAGTGATTTTGCCACCTAAAGCAAAAAGCGCATCGACTCAAAACATTGCTGAGATTGCCGTAGCCACAGATAACTTATCGACCTTAGTGGATGCGCTACAAGCAGCGGATTTAGTCAGTACGCTCAGTGATGAAAGCCAAACCTTTACGGTGTTCGCGCCTACTAATGCGGCGTTTGATAAAATTCCGGATGCCACATTATCAGCCCTGCTTGCGGATAATACTGCACTCAGCCAAGTGTTACTGCAACACGTGATTGTAGGCGCGGAGGTCTCATCCTTAAACGCGTTTGCCGCAAATGGTACCAGCGTGAATACGGGTGCTAATAACGATGTCACAATAGATTTAGTTAATTACACACAAACCACCAATAGCGCAGCAGACGAAGTCGCCTATGACGCTGCCAACCAACGCCTAGTGGGCGGTAATGGCAGTGGCCAAGCTGGGTTTACTGTGTATGTGTTTGATAACGACTTAGGGCAAGCAGGCTCTGTGTGTGAAGGGAGCTGCGCAACCACGTGGCCACCTGTACTGGTCACAGACGCAGACGTTTCTAACATCCCAGGACTTAGCATCATCACCCGTACTGATGGCAGTTCACAAGCAGCCTTTCGCGGTCGTCCACTTTATTTTTATGCCGGTGACACAAACCCAGGAGACACCAATGGTGCAGGCGTAGGCAATGTATGGTGGGCGGTAAGCCAGCCACAAGTATCTCTTCAAGTGCAGGGCTCAGCAGTCACCACCACTGATATTTATGCCGAAAACGGCGTGATCCACTTAATTGATACCGTCATTACAGAAACCTTAGAGTAATTTTTCCCAACCTCAAAAAGCCAAGCGGTTGCTTGGCTTTTTTATTGCTCATTTCATATTTGAAGAAGTGCTTGTGAAGAGATTAAATTCAATCGCATACTTAAAAGGGAGTGAAGTTATATGCAACGAAGGAGCGCGTTCACCGTTGTTGCCTTGTTAGCTGGCATTCGTCTTTTTTTGCAAAGCTTTTCGTTTTAAGTCTCTTGCCATCGCATTTGATGATGGGTGTTGAGGTAAAATTAGCCACAACACTATGTATACAACAGCGGGTAAAAAGAAAAATATGATACTTAAAAAGATAAAAGCTAAACGCAGGCCATTCTTCCTTAAATTGTAGTAATCAGATAACCCTGAGCACACCCCCGCAATCAACTGTGACTGCCCACGAGTTAAAACTTTAACATTTTCCAAATTTTGCATACGGCCTCCTATGCCTGATAACTTTCTAAATAAGGGACGATAACGCGTAGGGTAAAATAGCGAAGTGGTCCTGTGTGTTAGCGTCACAACGAGCGTTAGAAAGTGACTTAATTTGCTTGTTATATGCTTGTGTAAACGGAGTGAACAACCTTGTCTTCATAAAACAATCCTTTGCTTATGTATGTGCACCTACCGCTTCGTTTAAGGCCTGCACCAATGTATCCGAAGTTAATAGCTTGCTGATTCTCTTTTGAGTCTTGCAGCATTTTGATTGATTGAAAATGTGACTCTAGGTTAATGAAGTTTTCGTAGCCTTTCCACTTGGTTCGGTCAAAATACCCTTTGACGTGAATGGTTTTACAACCAGAAGAGTCGTAATTGAACTCATCCAAGACATTTGCAACTA
>JBGTXC010000170.1:0-6348 GCA_041937835.1 Alteromonadaceae bacterium
AATTACTTTTACCTTGCCTTTAGTGGCATTACGTAAAATGTCATCAATGTGATGGCGGTCTTCATAGGAAATAAATAAACCACGTGAGCTGCGGTAAATATCCGAAAATTGCTCGCACGCATCACCCACCGTTGGGGTGTAAATGATTGGCATCATTTCTTCTAAGTGGGTGCGTACTAAGCGGTAAAATAGGGTTTCGTTGTTATCTTGAATTGCACGCAAATAAATGTGCTTATTCAGATTGTCCTTAAAGCTGGAGTACTGCTGGTAGCAGCGCTCTACTTGTTCTTCAATGGTCTCAAAACGCGGCGGTAATAATCCTGTTAAGTTAAAACTTTCGCGCTCTCGCTCGGTAAATGCACTGCCCTTATTTAATAGCGGTGTTTCGAGCAAGCTTGGGCCTGCATAAGGAATGTATAAGTAATTTTTTTCTTCGATTTTTGACATAAAAAACAGGCTATTGCAGAGTTTAAGTGGGTAAAGCCATATTATTAACCCTGTGGCTGAAAAAGCAATGAGATTGTGGCAGATTCGACCACTAAATCGCGCTCAAAACAGCCTGTTTACAATCCCCTTACAGGGCGTTAAATACAAAAAAGCGCCACTGTGGGCGCTTTCTCAACGTGTGGTACTCCACCTTGGTTATTTACCGAGTGCCACCCCTTCACGACGTGGATCTGCGCCGCCATATAAACGGGCGTTTTTAACCTCTATGCCATGGAGGCCTGAGTTTAAATCACGAACTTGCACTTTGTGACCACGCGCCTCAAAGGCCTTTTTAAGCTCGGCAAGCTCTGTGCCTTGCTCAAGGGTGGTATAGCGATTGCGGTTAGTGATTTTAGGCAGCTCTATGGCTGATTGAATGTCTAATTGCCAATCAAGTACCGCAATTAAGGTGTGCGCCACATAGTTGATAATGCGCGAGCCACCTGGGCTGCCAAGCACTAGTTTTAAGGAGCCATCTTGATTGAACACCATCACAGGAGCCATAGAACTACGTGGGCGTTTATGCCCATCTACACGGTTATTTACCCATTTTCCGTCTTTTTTGGGCGACAAAGAAAAGTCAGTAAGTTGGTTATTTAGCAGATAACCATCCACCATAACCGTTGAGCCAAACGCCATTTCAATGGAGCTAGTCATAGAAACAGCATTACCCTCAGCATCAATAATCGACATGTGGCTTGTCGATGGCCGTTCAATCGCGTCGTCTTTACCACTGGCTTGTGTATTTTTTACCACGCCTGGGCGAGCTGTCCCCATGTCTTTACTGTTTATTAAGCTTTGACGGTAGGTGATGTAATTGCTATCGAGCAATTGATTTACAGGCACATGGGTAAAGTCAGGATCGGCAACATAATGATTGCGATCGGCAAAAGCTAAGCGCGACGCTTGGGTAAAATAGTGTAAGGCTTTTTCATCATTCACTGGGTATTGGCTGAGCTTTTTATCTTCCAGCAAGGCTAATATTTGTAGCACCGCAATCCCGCCTGAACTTGGCGGCCCCATAGAGCATACCGTGTAGGCGTGATAAGGCGCACATAAAGCCTCGCGGTATTTCGCTTTATAGGCTTTTAAATCCGCTAAGGTTAACGTACCTGGCGCAACAGCCGAATTGTGCACTGCTGCCACTAAGCGCTTTGCGTGCTCACCCTCATAAAAGGCACTGATCCCATCTTTTTGGATTTGCTTAAGAAGTGCAGCATAGGCAGGATTCTTTTTCACTTCACCGGCTTTGAGCCACCCACCGTTTGGGGAACTAAAATAAGCCTTTGCCGCAGGCAACTTTAGCAACCCAGGGTTAAGCTCTCGAGCTAACAGCTCTGCTAAACGCGGGCTCACAACAAAACCGTTTTCTGCTAAGGCGATGGCATCATCAAATAATGTTGCCCAAGGTAATACGCCATAGGCATCATGGCTTTTTTTCAACATGGCAAAAAGCCCAGGTACGCCCACACTACGCCCGCCTACCACGGCATCAATCCAACGTTCAGGCTTACCATTAGCATCTAAAAATAATGACGATGTGGCTGTTTTTGGCGCAATTTCACGGCCATCAAAACTCACAAGCTTCTTTTCTTTGTTATCAAAGTGCAGCATAAAAGCGCCGCCACCAATACCAGAAGATTGCGGCTCAACAAGTGTCAACACAAGCTGTACAGCAATGGCGGCATCTACGGCACTGCCCCCTTTGGCTAAAATGGCTTCGCCTGCACGGCTGGCATAAGGGTTAGCGGCCGCCACCATGTAAGCGCTTGCCTCAACCAGTTGCTTTTTGTTGATGTGGGTCGTGGCTTCTGGCTCACGAATTTCTGTCGGTGCGCCTGTTAGCTTAGGTGCAGAAGCCGAAGCAAAATTAACAGAGAGTGCCAAAGCTATGGTACTGTAACTGAGCGTGGTGCAAAAAAGATTTTTAACAAAGCGATTCATTCAAACTCCTTGAGTGATGCTTGCATGCTGTTGATATCTAGGCACAATAACAAAAAAGCATTTAAGAAGACACACATGCTCGCGCTCCCATTACAGCCAAAATACACTTTGCTGCCGTTATTATTGATACTGACTTTAATCGCCATTCACTTTAGTCCGTTAAATGACTCCTTGGCGTATCACAGAGCTGATTTTTCACTTTCCATGTTACTGAGTATGCATTTAACACATTCAAATGCCATGCATTTACTCCTTAACAGTTTAGGGCTTGCTCTAGTGTGGTTGCTGTTTGCTGAGCATTTTCAAACGTATCGCTTATTTTTATATGCCGTAATTATTAGCTTAGGAGTTGGGCTTGGTGTGCACCTTTGGTCTTTAAATATCGCGCATTATTATGGCTTAAGCGGTGTGCTGCATGGGCTTATATTTTTAGGTGCCCTCTTTGATATTTACCGCAAAGAGCGCACCGGTTATGCCATTGCTCTTGGTGTTGCAGTTAAAGTGGGCTATGAACATTTTGTTGGAGCAAGTGCCGCGTTAAGTGACCTCATTGCAGCGAAAGTCGCTGTAAGCGCCCATTTCTATGGCACTGTGATGGGCGGAATGTGTTTTATAGGGTATTTATTACTCCTTAAATATCGTCAACGAGCGCAAAAGCCGCTAAGTTAAATGCATGAAACCAAAAATATGTCACTCGCTGATACTCACAGTAAGCTGCTCTGCTCTTACTTTACCCCTTTATGTTTCATCACATGAAGTGAGTACCTATTGGCAAAGCCGGTATATTTCTGAGGGGGAAATAACCTCAAAGACCAAGGTATATTATGGATTGATGGCACCTTTGAAACGCCATCCTCTGTGAGCCTTGGTATACAACATGGCAATAGCCAGAGCGCCGATTATGAGGAAACCAACCTCTTGACCACTTACACCTTGCCTGATTTTGATGCGCTAAGTGTTGGCCTAAACCTTGTGCTGAGTAACCAAAGCCCTGACGACACAGAGCTTTTTCTAGAATACAGCGACCATGGTGTGAGCATCAGCGCTGTTTATAGCGAGCAGGCTCGCGGTCATTACTTTGAAGGGCGTTATGACGTCCCTTATCAGTTTAAATCCCTGACACTTTCACCCTACCTAGCAGCTGCTTTTGATTATGGCTATGCCAGTAACCACAATGGCTTTAATCACTTTGGGTTTGGGCTTGAAGCCCACTTTAAATGGCATGATGCTGTTTCAAGCACCCTGTCGCTTAATCGCACCCTACCCAGTAGTGCACTAAAAGAATTAGGGGGTGAAGTGCAAAGCTACCTCACTCTTGGCCTTAATTGGCAATTTTAAGACACAAAAAAGCCCGCAATTGCGGGCTTTTATTATTGTTTTTTAAGTGCTTTGGATTGCTCACTCGCTTTAATATTTTCAGCGGCCACTTCATCTTGAGGACTATCAAAAATACCTAAGCGAATACGAATAAAGTGAAGTATTTCTTTAGCGACATCGATGCCAACCGCATTTTCTAACCCCTCAAAACCTGGGCTAGAATTTGCTTCACAAATCTTGAAATGATGTTCATCAAACAACAAATCAATCCCTGCAACATCAAGCTTCAACACATTGGCAGTTTGGGTAGCTAACCATTCAATTTCAGGTGTGATTGGGTGCGCTGTGCCTTTAGCACCAGCACTCACATTTGCTTTAAAATTTGTACCGCCAGAGTTTCGTTCCATACAAGCAACTGCTCTACCGCCAATGGTAAGAACACGTAAGTCACGCCCATGACTCGATTTAACAAATTTCTGTAAAATGATATTGGCTTTTGGGTTCGTCGCTTCAATAAGCTGCATCAGATCATCAAATTCAGTTTTAGATTTTGATAAAAACACTCCACTGCCTTGAGAGCCTGACAGCGTTTTAACAACCGCTGGGAAGCCTATGTGTTTCTCTACCAAATCACAATTTACGGGGAATTTTACAAGCATGGTAGTTGGAGTAGGTAAATTACGCTCAGCTAAAATTTGCTGAGCATACAACTTGTCTTTAACTGTTTCTGTCGCTTCGGAACTATTGACACAGTACACACCAAGTCGTTCTAGGTGACGTAAAATTGCTAAAGCAAAGTATGTGGTACCAGCCCCCATACGTGGCATAACAAAATCAGGCAACGCCACGGGTTTTCCGTCAATTAGCACGCTTTTGTCATCTTCACGGGTTACAGTAAGATCAAATTGATCTGGTGAATACACGGTTAAATCTATGTTTTCACTTTTAGCCACAGCCAGTAAACGTTCAATTTCGTATTTTTCTGGCTTTAGTAAATTGGCACTGTCTTTGTAAATGATCCACCCGCGCATACTGCTCTCCAAATCATGGGCAAAAAGAACGCGAGATTTTAGAGATGTACAAGGTTGGTGTGAAATGAATATATTTATTCTTGACGATAAAAATTGTTTATTAAAAAAGCCCGCAATTGCGGGCTTTTTCATTACAGTGTTTCTTCAAACAATTTGTAAATACGGCGGTATTCATCAAGCCAGCTCGAAGGCTGACGGAAGCCATGTGGCTCCACAGGGTAAATGGCTGTTTCAAAGTCTTCTTTTTCAAGCTCTATCAAGCGCTGCACTAGACGCACAACATCGACAAAGAACACGTTATCATCCACCATAGGAGCGTTTATCAAGAGTTTATCTTGCAAACCTTCAGCAAAATAAATTGGTGAGCTGCGCTCATAGGCAATCGGATCCACATCTGGATGGTTAAGGATATTCGACGTGTAAGGCGCGTTGTAGTGCGCCCAATCTGTGACAGGACGAAGGGCTGCACCGGCTTTAAATAAACCAGGCTCTTTGAAAAGTGCCATAAAGGTCATAAAGCCACCGTATGAGCCACCATAGGTGCCGACACGATTTACATCCACATTGGCGTTTTCCACCAACCAAGTCACTCCGTCTTGCAAGTCTTGCACTTCTGGTGTGCCCATTTGGCGGTAAATCGCGGTACGCCAGTCACGGCCATAACCTTTAGATGCACGGTAATCCATATCCATCACAATATAGCCCTGCTCTGCTAAAAGTGAGTGGAACATAAATTCACGAAAATACCCGGACCAACCTAAATGCGAGTTTTGTAAGTAACCTGCGCCGTGGTTAAAAATCACGGCTTTTCGTTTTGTTGTTTCATCTTTTTTAAAGTCACGTGGATAGTAAACTTTGGCAAAGATGGGCTGCTCTCCATGACTTGAAGGCACCGCAATTACATCAGGGGCGATCAGCGGCGTATTTTTAAACGCCTCAGTGCTGGTATCTGTTAATTTAAGTGGCTCAGCATTTTGAGCACGGTCAATCACAAACAACTCAGGAGGGGCTGTCAGGGTTGAGTGAGTTAATAACAGTTTTGACTCATCTGGGCTTAAGCTGTAATCCGTCATGCCGGTCAATTCAGTCAGAGGCACGGGCTCGCCACCTTGATTACCCACTTGATAAATGTTGTAAATACCAGGGTGAGTCACATTGGCTTTAAACACAAAACCGGCATCATCGTCTAAGCGCGTCACGTTTTGGACTTCATAGCGCCCTTTTGTAAGCTGAGTGGCTTTGCCATTCAGTGGTTTTAAGTAAAGCTGGCTGTAACCTGATTGCTCAGATAAAAAGTACAGACTTTTTTGGTTTTCTAACCAACCAAAATCGTTAAAGGTGTAGTTCACCCACGCATCATCATGCAGGCGATGCTGAGGCACTAACT
This sequence comes from Alteromonadaceae bacterium, assembly GCA_041937835.1. Taxonomy (GTDB): domain Bacteria; phylum Pseudomonadota; class Gammaproteobacteria; order Enterobacterales; family Alteromonadaceae; genus Pseudoalteromonas. Next base: position 6,166 of record JBGTXC010000170.1, read on the forward strand.
CACGCTTTTCAAAATCAACCGTAGCAATCCAGCGGTCTTTGTTGTCCCAGGCCTCAAGCATTACGGCAACCGCTTCGCCGTTTTTGTGCCAACGAATAGACGGCTTCGTCCAATACCAGCTTTGCAACAGCGTAATAGGTCGCGGTAGGCGGTTAACCTCGTATGTTTCGCCGTTTGCTTTCG
>JBGTXC010000171.1:0-6232 GCA_041937835.1 Alteromonadaceae bacterium
AAGGAACGCGCGGCTTGCAATCGCGGCTGCTCGGGGCCACTCGAAATCCGGTATGCTTAATTATTAATAGCCGTTTATAGCTTGTAGCTAAAGCCTAGCAAGAAGGTGCGACCATAGTCTTGGTAGTCACGTACTTGTAGGGCGTTGTCACCTGATAATGTGGTGAACGGCTCTTCTGTGATGTTCTGTACTTGGAAGAACACCGACAGCCCATTTAATGCCTCAACACCGGCTTCAGTGAAGTCATAACCGATTTGCGCATCCCAAATGGTTTCGCCTTGGATATCCACTTGCACTGTATCAAAGCCTAAGCCGTACACATCACCTTTGAAGTCATCACGACGACGCATGCTGGTACGTGCTTGGAAACCTTCTTTTTCATAGTAGAACGTTAAGCTTTGGATTGAGTCTGAAAGACCTGGGATTTGGTACTCATTGCCGTTTTGATCTTCAATGTCTGAAGAAAGACCAGTGTGGCTTGCAATTAGACCAAAGCCTTCTAGGCTGTCGTGCACTAGGTTAAGAGGCATAGACAATGACAACTCGTAACCAGACAATGAACCACTGCCCGCGTTGACATCACCGCTACCTGTACCTTTAGAAAACTCTGGCACTTCACCTGTTGATGGATCAGCAACCCCTGTCATATCCACAGAGAAAGTACCTGGGAAGATCCACTCATCAATTGATTTATGGAATAAGGCAACCGCAAAGTAACCTTCTGCTGAGAAGTAGTTTTCGTAGGTTAAGTCAAAGCCTGTAGCTTCTTTTGGCTCAAGCGTTGGGTTACCACCTGATACTGACCAGTAGTTACCGTTACTATCTGGGCGTTGGCTGTATGATGCATTCACAGAGGCATTCATTTGGTCCATGCGAGCACGTGAGATGGTTTTAGCAGCACCAAAACGTAGCTTTTGGTCTTCGTCGATGCGCATGCTTAGGTTTAAACTTGGTAGAAGGTGTGAGTAGTCGTGCTCAACGTAGTTTTCGTCTGCAACAACTAGACCGTCCACCGTGTTAAAGGCATTACCGAGTGACCACTGCTTGGTTTTCACATAACGAAGACCAGCATTACCTGTGATTTCAAAACCACTGATCTCGCTGTTGATGTTTGCTTGTACAAAGGCAGACGTTACCTCTTCGCCCACAGTCCACGACTTAGTCGCGTGGCTAGTGTTAGTTAAGCTTTCGTCTAACAATTCAAAGTAACCGTCACGTACTAAACCATTTGAGTCATACGCAACCATGTTGCCCATGCCGATGAAATCTAGGTTTGCTGAACCTAAACGGTACTGTGTCGGAACTGACATCATGCCTGGGTTTTCTGGGTAAGCAAAATCAGCCACAGTCATGAAGTAACCAACAGACTCTTTTTGCTTTTCACGCTCGCGCTGTGACACACCAAATTCGATGCTTGAAACATACTCGTTATCAAGTACTTTCTTAGCCGCAAGCTTTAAAGTTGTTAGCTCATCATCCACTGTTGGGGCATTTATAAAGCCATCTTGTAGTTGGTTTTCGTAATCAGTGCCTGTTACACCGTATTTGCTGTTTAGAGCGCTACTCCAACCCCAAGATAATGGGCCACCTAATTGAATTAGATTGTAATCGCTGTAATCAAGTTGATGTGTAAATACAGCACCTGTGTTACCACCATTAAAGGTATAACCTAGCGTGTCCGCAACACCGCGTGCATCACCACGACCAGTACCTGAGTAACTCTCAAGTGACCAGATCTCGCGCTCTACTTCTGAGCGACTCGCATCAAATTCTACTGACCAGTCATCATTGATGTCGTATTCTGCGTTAAAGCCAATGTTAAGAAGTTCTGCTTGACGCTCTTCATAGTCGTTACGTACAACAACGCGTTGACCTTCTGTTGCAGCACTTGTGATAAAGCCTGATGCTTCATCTACTTCAACCGATGCAGGAATGATGCTGCCTTGGCCCCAAGCAAATGGGATTTCAATACCACGAAGACGTTTTTCATCTACAAAATCAACGTATAACGTATCAAAAGTGACTTTTAGGTTGTCTGTAGGAAGGGCTTCAATCACCAACATGGCTGAGTCACGCTCAAGCGTTGATGAACGTACAAATGGCTTAGCACCACCTAAAATTGAATAGTTTTTGCCATCTTGTGAAAACTCAGGATAACCCCAAGCATTCCAACGCTTTTCTTGGTTAGGAGATGACATAGTAGTGTACGCAAAGGCAATACCAATTGTGTCATCCGCAAACTGGTCAATGTAAGACACAGTGCCACGGAAACCTTTGTCATCGCCATCTGGGTTTAGTTTATCAAAACCCGTTTGCTCATACTGACCATTAAATTGGATAACACGCTCACCTTTGTTCAGCGGGCTGATGGTTTGCATGTCGATAACACCGGCAATGCCTTCTGCTTCTAAGCTGGCTTTTGGTGTTTTATATACAGTCACCGCGCTCATGATCTCAGACGGATAAAGATCAAACTCAACGCCACGGTTATCACCGATTGACACTTGCTCACGGCCGTTAAATGTTGCGCCGCTTTCGTTTTCACTGAAACCACGTACAGTTACTTTGCTTGAACGACCATCTAAACGCTGTGATGTAAGTCCCGGCAAACGCGCCAGTGATTCTGCAATTGACGAATCAGGTAGCTTACCAATGTCTTCTGCTGAGATTGACTCAACCACTTCTGACGAGAAACGCTTAGTGTTAATTGACTCAACTAAAGAGCGGCGAAAACCACGTACTTCAACAACTTCGAGTTCTTTTTCAGCTTTCGCTTTATCTTCTTGGTTTTTACTTGCTTCGTCAGCAAGGGCGCCAAAACTACTTACACCTGCCGCAATCAAGGCTGCAGTCAACATATTTGGTTTGAACATTGCCATGTGTTTTATCCCGATATGGTTATTATCTTGTAACACCTACCCTTTGGGGTGATGTCTATTTTGTTGTCGGCAGCGATGTTAACTCTCTATTAAAGAGCCGGACAAATTACTGCATACGTATTCAAAGCCTGCTCCCGGTTAAATTTAACACAAACTTAACACAAATCAGCCTATTTCTATGGCCTTGCTGGCGACTCATAAAAACTCATGCTTTTTAATCAGGTTTTGCCGCGAAAACAGCATAAATCAAGGGGATGAAATTAATCTGTGTGTTTTTGCTTTCGCGATAAAGAAAATGAAATCACGCCAAAATTAACCAATTTCAATTATGGGTATTTGGTCATACCAATTGGAAACATATGACTGACACCCGATTTTTAGCGGATAAATGTCCTCAGTTTGTGTTTTTATGCAATCGTAATCAATCAATGGTAAGCAAAATAAGAAGGATGAAAAAATCATAAAACTGTGTGTTTATGCGGCGTTTAGAGTGATTACTCTAATTTAATGCTTTGCGTGCATACGTATGCAGATTTTTTACTCATTCTTGGCTTTCACGTATTCTCACACACCTAAAATGAATTTCGCGGTGCACACATCATCGCACGCCTAAATGACCACCTCACAGTGGCAATGGAGAACGCAATTATGGCAACAACACACTGGTGGAAAGGTGCCGTTATTTACCAAGTCTACCCACGCAGCTTTATGGATACCCAAGGTGACGGTGTTGGCGATTTACGCGGTATTATCAATCAGTTGGATTACATCCAAGGATTAGGGGTTGATGCCATTTGGATTTCTCCATTTTTCAAATCCCCAATGAAGGATTTTGGCTACGACATCAGTGACTACCGTATGGTGGATCCTATGTTTGGCTCTAATGCAGACTTTGACGAGCTTATCGAAAAAGCCCATGCCAAAGACATAAAAATCATCATTGACCAAGTGCTCAGCCACACCTCAGATCAACATGACTGGTTTAAAGAAAGCCGCCAATCACTGACTAATGATAAAGCTGACTGGTATGTGTGGGCGGATGCCAAACCTGATGGCACCCCACCTAATAACTGGCTGTCTATTTTTGGTGGCCCTGCATGGCAGTGGGAGCCACGCCGTAAACAGTATTACCTTCATAACTTTTTAACGGAACAGCCAGATTTAAACTTCCATAATCCAAACGTGCGCCAAGCTGTGTTGGAAAACGTGGAATACTGGCTGAAAAAAGGCGTGGATGGCTTTCGTTTAGACGCCATTAACTTCTGTTATCACGATCACGCTTTACGTGATAACCCTGCTAAGCCAGAAGACAAACGCCAAGGCCGCGGTTTTAGCGAAGACAATCCGTATGCCTTCCAGTATCACTATTACAACAATACTCAGCCAGAAAACTTATCTTTTATGGAGGACATTCGTGCTCTATTAGATAAGTACCCTGGCACTGTGTCACTGGGTGAGATCTCATCTGAAGACTCATTGGCGACCATGGCGGAATACACAGCGGATGGCAACAAACTGCATATGGGTTACAGCTTTGAGCTATTAACCAACGACTACAGCCCTAATTACATTCGCACCACAGTGGAAACCCTTGAAGCAAAAATGACTGAAGGCTGGCCGTGCTGGGCGTTTAGTAACCATGATGTTGAACGTGTGGCGAGTCGCTGGGCAAAAGATAACAAGGTAAACCCTGCCCAATCTAAAATGCTTACCGCCCTACTTGCTTCATTACGCGGCTCTGTGTGCATGTACCAAGGTGAAGAATTGGCCCTTGGCGAAGCAGACGTGGCCTTTGAAGATTTACAAGACCCATACGGCATTACCTTTTGGCCAAACTTTAAAGGCCGTGATGGCTGCCGTACTCCAATGCCATGGCAACATAAGGCTGCCAATGCGGGCTTTAGTAGCCACACACCTTGGTTACCTGTGTATGGCGACCACACAGCCAAAGCCGTCGACGTACAAGATAAAGACGCACAGTCGCCCCTTAATAGCTACCGTGCCTTTATGGCGTGGCGTAAAGCGCACCCTGCACTATTAGAAGGTGACATCCGCTTTGTGATTGAAACCGATAATCTGCTTGGCTTTATTCGAAGCCATAACGGCGAGCAAATTTTATGTGTGTTTAACTTATTTGAGCAAGACGCCCACCTTGATTGCCAACTGAATGCTGAAAAACTGGCAGGCTTATCACTTAATAACGGCCACTTACACGAACAAACCTTAACCTTGCCAGGTTTTGGGGCGTTTTTCGCAAAGCTTGCTAATTAGAGGCTAGTAACTAGTAAGTAGCTAAAACGAGTTTCATGTGTTTTCCCTGAGCACAGTTTAGGCGCCTATAAGGCGCCTTTTTTCTTGCTACATTTATAATGTGTTCGTAAGCAAAACACATAAAAAAACCGATGCATCTACATCGGCTTTTTTGGAGTTCAACTCACCAAACCTTATTTCTTTTTCGCTTTGGTGGTCTTTTTCTTAGTTTGCTCTTCAACCCACTTACCGTTTTCGTATTTCGCTGTCCAGCCTGTGGCTTTGCCGTCCACTTCCGTCATCACATACTGTGACTTAGTTTTACGGGCAAAACGCACTATGGCTTCGTTACCATCCGGATCCTTTTCCGGCGCATCCGCAAGGTAGTAGAACTTTTCAGAAATACGGTCTCTAAAGCGCTTTAATTCGCTAACTTTAGGCGCACGGGTTTCTCGTGATTTCGGGAAGGTGTTGGCCGCAAGGAAAATCCCCGCTGCACCATCACGAAGCACAAAATACGCCTCTGATTTTTCACAAGGAAGCTCCGGCAAATGCACAGGATCTTCTTTGGGTGGCGCAGGCTCACCGCTTTTCAAAAGCTTACGGGTGTTTTTACACGACTCGCTGGTGCAATCAAAGTACTTGCCAAAGCGACCAGATTTGAGCTGCATATCAGCGCCGCACTTGTCACATTCAATCACAGGGCCGTCATACCCTTTGATTTTAAAGCTGCCTTTTTCAATCACATAACCATCACAGCTTGGATTGTTACCACACACATGGAGTTTTCGTTTTTCGTCAATCAGGTATGAATCCATCGCGGTTTCACACTTAGGGCAACGCTTCATTTGACGCAAGGTTTCGGTTTCAACGTCTTCCACGTCTGCCGCAATGGCTTCATCGCCGGGCACTAAATTCATGGTCGTAGTACAACGCTCTTTCGGTGGCAGGTTGTAACCTGTACAACCTAAGAACACACCGGTTGATGCAGTACGAATACCCATCTTACGACCACAGGTTGGACAATCGATATCAGTCTCAACCATTTGGTTTTGACGCATACCACCGTGCTCTTCGTCGCCAGAGGCAATTTCAAGCTGAGT
>JBGTXC010000172.1:0-6212 GCA_041937835.1 Alteromonadaceae bacterium
AAAATGCTGAGATTCACACAGTTCAATGGCGCCATACCCGTCATAGGCAAAGGTAGGCGTCAACCCTAATTTTTTAAGCATTAAATTTGCAACTGTGCGGTTACTGGCAATGTCTTCAACCACCAGCACTTTCCCTTTAAATTGCGGCACCCTGCTTGGCGAGTGGGAGTGACTGTCCATTAAGTCTGATTCAGTAAGTACCTGCTTTTGCTGAGCTTGAGGCTGCGTCATGGCTTTAAGCAGTAAACGACCATCTATGGGTTTGTGTAAGTAAGCGTGTAAGGTGTCCGCTTTTTTACTGATGTCTTTTTCCATGTCCATGGATGAAATCACCATGATTTTGGGCGCTTGTTTGCCTTTTAAAAGCGCTAAAGCTTTATCTGCAAAGGTAAAACCATCCATGGTCGGCATAGCGAGATCCGAAAGAATAAAATCATATTGCAGCCCATCGTGTTTGATTGCTTCAAGGGCTTCTATGGGTGAGGTGAAATGCCGCAGCGACATGTTCAAATCACTTAAGTAGTGGCAGTACAGTTCATAATTCAGCGGATTATCATCCACCACTAAAATATATTTGCCCGCAAGCTGTTGAATCACATCATCGGAAATGTCATCAACTCCTTGCTGGTGCTCGCCAATCGGGAGGGTAACATCAATATGAAAACGACTGCCCTTTTCCAGCTCACTCTCTAAGGTGAGCTCACCATTCATCAGGTTTACCAGCTTTTTAGCAATGGCAAGACCAAGTCCTGTGCCCCCAAAGCGGCGTGTTGTGCCAATTTCTGCTTGGGTAAAGGGATCAAACAACTTACCTAGGTTTTCTTTGGCAATGCCAATGCCGGTATCTGCAATGGTGAGGTACACCCGCATGGTACCAGCCTCATGGTTGGGGACGCAGCGGCACGTCAACTGCACATAACCTGCCTCAGTGAATTTAAGGGCATTACTCAAAAGGTTTAGGATCACTTGCTGCACTCGTAATTTATCCCCTATCACATGAGATGGAGTCAACGGCGGAAAATCCACCACTAGATCTAACCCCTTTTCATAGGCTTTAGGTGAAAATGTGCGTGCTAAGTCAAAAACCAAGTCATACAAGCAAAAGTTTTTTTGCTCTAATAACAACATGTTGGACTCAATTTTAGAGATGTCCAAAATGTCATTCACTAGGGATAACAAGAGTTTGCCAGAGTTTTGAATAGTCGATACTTGGTATTGCTGCTCTTTGCTTAAGGCACTTTGCTGAAGGATGTCACTCATGCCTAAGACGGCGTTTAGAGGCGTGCGAATTTCATGGCTCATGGTAGCCAAAAACATACTTTTGGCTTTATTGGCTTGTTCGGCTTTTTCCCTGAGTTCTATCAGTGCGTTCTCTTGTTGTTTTTGCTGAGATATATCGCCATTTGACCCTATCATCACCATAGGTTTGCCGTGCATGTCTTTCACGATTGTGGCCGCAACACTGATGTACTTAATACGGCCATCGGCAAAACGTAAGCGAAAAGATGACTGCCAAGGCTCTAAATCTTCCATTGCTTGGTTGATCATCCCTTCAATGCGTGCCACGTCTTCAGGGTGGACGCGCGAGCGCCAATGGTCATAGGATAAGCCATCGCCCACTAAGGTTTTGTTAACCTCGTATATTTCAAACATTTGCTCGTCCCAGACCAACTTGTTATTGCGTAAATCCCACTCCCAAATCCCTAAGTTACTGATGCGAGACGCTAACTGTTGGCGCTGATGGGCAATTTCAAGTGCGGTGGCACTATCACGAATGCTGTCGTTGAGGTGTTTTCGCTCTGTGATGTCTTCTGAAATGCTAAGCAAATAACTCAATGCCCCAGACTCATCCACAATCGGTACTTTACGGGTACTGATAAAGCGCTCACCTTGATGGGTGTTGACTGGATGCTCTGGCACCACCATTAATTTTTTGGTGAGTGCTGCTTTTTCATCTTGGTTTCTAAAAAACTCAGCTTGCGGCTTGGAATACACATCAAAGTCCGTTTTGCCTAGTAAGTCATCACGATTTACCCCTAAAAAATCTTCACCGGCTTTATTAACAAAGGTGTATTTATAGGAGTTAGCTGCTTTGATAAACACCATGCTCGGTAAGTTTTCTATGACGGAATTTAAAAACCGCTCAGTTTGTTTTACTTCCGTTAAATCCTTCATGGTGCACACAAAGGCATCTTCTGAAGCGCGCTTTATTGGGGTGATGGAAATTTGAATTGGAAATCGTTGGCCATTTTTTTTAAGGGCTTCAATATTTTGATAACGCCCCATCACCTTAGGTGTTTTACTGTGCAAAAAGGCATGTAAATAGCCATTAGGTTGACTGCGATGAGGCTCAGGTAATAAGTCCTGCACACGCATGCCAATTAAGGTATCTGCTGGGTAGTTAAACATCTCTTCGGCGGCGGGGTTTACATAATGGATGACGCCTTTTTGATCAAAAGCAAGTACGGCATCTATGACCGTATTGAGTACTGCATTGAGGCGCGCTGATATCACCACCCGGGTAAACAGCTCCACAATAAACACCAGCGCAATGCCACCGCCAAGAGCTAAAATGGCAATGGTGCGCGCAAGGTGGTCGGCATTCCATTCCGAGGCAAATGTTTTATGGTATTCAAGTGGAATGGGGTACACCGTCATCGCCGCCATAGCGGTGTAATGCATTGCAGAAATTGCCAGCCCCATCACACAGGCTGAAAACACCAAGCGGATGGATAACATGGGCCGGCCTTCGCCCGTTTTTGCCCATTTTTTTAACCACAGCGAAATACTTGCCATTACTATGGCCACTAAAATGGATAACCCCACCAGCCACAAGTCGTGATGCATGATGCCATTCATGCGCATTGCCATCATGCCGGTATAGTGCATGGCGCCTATGCCACTGCCCATCACCATAGAGCGCAGTGCAAAGCGCCAAGATAGGCTGTCTTTGTCATCTTCCATGCCAAACACCACCCAAGAAGCTGCAACGCTAGGCACTATGGACAATAAAGTAATGGTGACATCATATTTAATTGGCACTGGCACTTGGTATGCGAGCATGCCAACAAAATGCATGCTCCACACCCCTAAGCCAAGAAATAATGCCGCCACCGCAGCGCGGTAATTCTTCAGTATGCTGGGCACATAATTAGGCTGCTTAAATGTCACTAAAAAAGAAATGTAAGAGGCGAAAATAGCAACAAGCAACGAAAGCGCGACTAATTCGCTTTCATATGTGGCTGTGTAGGGGTTCATGCCTTACCAATGAAAATGAGTCTTAGCTTACACTGTAGCAGTGGATACCAGACTGTGCTGAGATAAGCTGAAAATCAGTCACTTGCCTCTTTACAGCTTAATTAATACACAGCATTATTGGGTGATAAATAAGCAACAATAATAAGAGGCTCTCATGGACGCCACACAATCACCCTCTCGCGGTATTTTGAATAAAATTGAAGTTTGGGGTAATAAACTTCCCGACCCTGCCGTTTTGTTCATCCTGTTACTTTTTATTGTTTGGGGTTTGTCCTTTTTACTTTCTGGCGTCAGCTTTGATGCAATAGATCCGCGTACAGGCAACCAAGTCGAAATTGTGAATCAACTATCTGGCTCTGCCATGACGCTTTGGTTTACCAGCATGGTAAATAACTTTATGCATTTTCCACCTGTGGGTGTGGTGTTAGTGGCCATGTTAGGGATTGGTGTTGCTGAATACTCAGGGTTTATCAACGCAGGGCTCAGAGCCCTTTTAACCGTAACGGCAAAATGGTTACTCACGCCAGTCATTATCCTTGTGGGCATTATTAGTCACTCGGCGGTAGATGCCGGTTATGTGTTGGTGATCCCGCTCGGTGGCGTTATTTTTTATGCGGCAGGACGCCACCCACTTGCAGGCATTGCCGCCGCCTTTGCAGGAGTATCAGGTGGGTTTTCGGCTAATTTTTTGCCTTCTGCGTTAGATCCTATGCTGCAGGGGATTTCTCAAGCAGGTGCCCAGTTACTCGATGCCGATATGATTTTAAACCCGCTCAATAACTACTATTTCACTGCGTCTTCGTCGATTTTGATTGTGGCGCTGGGCTGGTTTATTACTGACAAAATCGTTGAGCCAAAACTGGCCGCCAACAAGCTTGATGGCGATTTAACAGATTTACCGTCTATGGATCCGCTTAATCGTAAAGAGCGCATTGCGCTACGTTGGTCGGTACTCACCTTATTAATTGGCCTTGGCGTTTTAATTTTGTCAGCGCTTGGTGCGGACTCACCATGGCGCGGCCAAAACGGTGAACTTACAGAAGCCGGTGCCCCGCTTATGGGTGCCATAGTGCCACTAATTTTTTTACTCTTTTTTATTCCTGGTGTGGTGTACGGCGTTTTAATTGGCAAAATTAATTCCAGTAAAACCATGATTGAGGGCATGTCTAAGGCCATGTCTGGCATGGGCTATTACTTAGTGATCATGTTTTTTATTGCGCAGTTTATTTTTGCCTTTGGTCAGTCAAATTTAGGCATTTTACTGGCTGTGGAAGGCGCCGCATTTTTAAAGGCCATGGCCTTACCCGCGGGCGTAACTGTGGCAAGCATTGTGGTACTCACCGGGTTTATTAACTTATTTGTGGGCTCTGCGTCTGCTAAATGGGCATTACTTGCGCCAATTTTTATCCCGATGCTGATGCAGCTAGGTATTTCACCAGATTTAGCCCAAGCCGCTTATCGCATTGGTGACTCAAGCACTAACATCATCACCCCACTTATGCCTTATTTCCCCTTAGTGGTGGTGTTTTGCCAACGTTATGTTACTAAAGCTGGTATCGGTACCCTCACTGCAATGATGCTGCCATTTGCCGTGTCCTTTATGGTGGCATGGACGGCATTTTTATTACTGTATTGGTATTTAGGGCTGCCGCTTGGTATGCAAGCCTCTTACAGCTACCCAAGCTAACCCCGTGATTAGAGACTGTGGCAGCAGCTTTATTTAAAGTATTTGCTGCCACAGCTTATTTAAATTGCCGCAAACACTGCTTTTTAAGGGCCTGTCATCTATGCTTTTAAAGTAGCCAACGGAGTTTACTATGGCCCAAGATGGCGCTTACTTAAAACAAGAGTTGTACCAACGCATTGCTTCAGACCCCCGCTTATTCGATTTTTTGCAGGCTGCTGTCACAGATGGCATCTGGTATTGGGACATCACAGAGCCCAAATACGAATGGATGAACCCCAGGTTCTGGCAAGTGCTTGGGTACGATGAAAACGAAAAGCCTCACTTAGCCAGTAGTTGGCAAGACATCATTAACCAAGACGATTTAGCCCTCGCTGTTAAAAACTTCGAAGCCCATTGCCAAGACCCAAATCATCCATACGACCAAATTGTACGTTACCAACATAAACAAGGTCATACTGTGTATATTCGTTGTCGAGGCATGGCGATTCGTGATGAAAACGACACCCCCATTCGGATGCTGGGCGCTCATTTAGACATCACAGATTTAATCACCGCGCAGCATGAATTAAAAGACGCACTGGCTGATACTCAAGAGGCGCTGAATACTAAAAGTACCCTACTGTCTAACCTCAGCCATGAATTACTTACCCCCTTGAATGGCATTATGGGGATGACGCAACTCCTTGATAATACAGAGCTTGATAAAGATCAGCGTGAGTATATTTTTCACCTTGCAAACGCTACCAATGAGCTTAATCACTGCATCACCAACCTGCTTGATAGTGCAGCGACAGAAAAACACCATTACCAAGTCGCAATAAGTAAGTTCAATCTCCATGATGTGTTAAAGCAAGCACTTGAGCAGCAGTGTCCAGCGGCAGCGCAAAAAGGACTGAAGCTCGAATTTAAAGTGGCGCAGGATTTACCTAGCCATATTGTGAGCGACGCTGAATGCCTGCTGCGGATATTGAATGCCTTGATCACTAACGCAATTAAGTTTACCGAGAGCGGCTTTGTGCGTTTAATTGCACGTATAGGCCAGCATAGCGATGAGGTAGAGTTCATCATTGAAGACTCTGGCATTGGCATTAAAAACTCGGATCTTAAAAAAGCCTTTGCCTCTTTTAGCCAAATTGATAGCTCCATCACGCGGCAATACACCGGGCTCGGAATTGGCCTTGCATTAGCTCAGCAGCTAGTTAGCTTGTTAGGAGGAAGAATAGAGCTTAATAGCAAGGAGGGCGAAGGCAGCACCTTTAAAGTATTG
>JBGTXC010000173.1:0-6153 GCA_041937835.1 Alteromonadaceae bacterium
AAAATACAGGCTGTTTAGCAAGGCATTTAGGTTTTGCCCAAAGGTTTGCTCAGTAGAAAAGCGCAGTAGTTCGTCGTTGTAACTGACACCAAAGGTAAAATACAAACAGGCGCAGCATAAAATTAACGTTAAGCTAAACGCGATGACGTTAAGGGGCTTTTCCCCATAACCACAGAGTAAATCCATAAACCGAGAAATGATGCGCTTAGATGACCACCTTGGGTACTGATAACGGCGCATTGACAACTCTTTGTAAGTAAAGCCCCCAGCAAGTTCAAATAGCCCTTGGTACTCCGCTGCTTTTCGCAAATCGCGGTAGATTTCTTCTGATTGTTCAAAAAAATCGAGCGCGGCGACTTGGTCGCCCTTCTTCTTATGTTCATACGCTTCGACTTCTTGCAGTAGGGCATCGCCGATGTCGATGTTATCAACCCGAGCGCCTTGCAGTTTAGTACCTAAGAGGTTGGTGTGATGGAAACACGCACAGTTGAGATTAGACTCGCGTAAGTCGGCTTTCATCAACGAGCCGTGCTTCATAGTGAGGTTATAAAAGTGCGCGCCTTTTAAATTAGCGCGATAAAAATCACTGTAAGAGACGTCGTATAAGTTCTCGCCGCCTTTACACACTAAACTTAAGCCACTGAGGTTTGCGCGTTTTAATTGTAAGCCCTTTAAAAGCCCACCTTTTTGGGCATAGCGTTCAAGCTTTTCGGTTAAATCGAGTCCGCATTTATCGAATTTAGCATCATGCCAGAAACAATAGCCTGTACCCATATCAATTTCAGTGCACTTTTCACCTTGTGGGGATTGATACTTACACAGGGGACGGTTGGGCATACCTACTCCTTGCGAGTGAAAACTCCTATAACTATAGGGTGCAAAAAGGACTTTTTGCAAAACAGTGATTTAGCAATGCACGCGCTTTTGGCATACTGGGCTTTTTGCAAAGCCATTCGATGTACCAGTTAAAACGCTCCCCGAAACGCCGCACTTTGGCGATAAAAATCAAAGGTGCTGAAGTCACAGTGTACGCACCTAATGGTGTGCCAGATTCTGTGATTGATACCTTTGTTGCTAGTAAAGCCAAGTGGATTGAAAAGCATTTAGTGAATCAAGAAGCACGCATTTGTGATGTGTTACGCTCTATGACAATGCCGGTGTTTGGTGAGCCATGCGAGATAGTTATGGTGCCTGCAGCGCAATCTGGCTGTGCATTTGAAGATGGCAAACTCACCCTATATTATTCAAAACGCGTTAAAAACCTAGCACGTTTTAAAGTCCAAACTATCCAAGCCTTTATTGATGACACCTTAAGCCAGTATGTGAGTGATGCGATTACTCGCTTACACGCACCCATTGGCCATACACCTAGCAGTGTAAAGATCAAAAGCTACAAAAATCGCTGGGGAAGTTGCAGTTCAAAAGGGGAGATCACCTTCAATCGTGAGTTACTTTTAGCTCCTAAATGGGCGGTAGATTATGTGGTGGCACATGAACTTGCGCACTTAGTGCATTTAAACCACAGCGCAGACTTTTGGCAGTGTGTTGCAAGCATGTATCCGCAAAGGCATAAGGCTGAAGCATATTTTGCAAACCAGGCGCTAAGACTTAGTTTTCAAGAATAAAGGTAAAATAAAAAAGAGAAGAAAGATGGTGGAGGGGGCTGGATTCGAACCAGCGAAGGCAGTGCCGTCAGATTTACAGTCTGATCCCTTTGGCCGCTCGGGAACCCCTCCTCCGTGGACGCGAATAATAACAAAGCGCCGGGGGATGTAAAGACCAGAAAAGCAAAAAGCTGATTTTAATGGTTTGTTTGCTCAATAATTATTCGAGAAGCGTTTTTTTTGTGATTTTTTAGTGCGATGCCTTCAGTTAACCCTCGATGTGCCGATATGAAATAACCGAGAGTCATGAGTTAAAAGCAACAAATATGTTAGCGACAGAGCAGCTTAACCAGATCATTGTTAATGAAGCAGACGTAGGCGAACGCCTTAATCAGTCTGTGCACCATAACGATAGGGCTGATTTTGCTTTGCTTCTGGCTATGATGAGCCAAGATCAGCTTGATGCGGCACAGTTTCATTTACCTAGTGGGCGCACTGAGCGATTAACTCAAGACGAACAAGCCCTTGCTAAGTCATTTGGCGCTGGAGTGAAACAGCCTCTTGCTGAGAGTGACATTCAATATCAACACGATGACTTAGCCGCATTACTAGCAACTGCGAGCATGACAGATGTGCGTTTTCGCCTAGGCCTGAAACCTGAGCCTCTCGCAAAATACAATGACCCTAAGCGTATAAGTGATGAAGTACTTGATGCGTTAGAGCCCACAGTGCAACGAAAAGTGGTTGGTATGCAAACACCACTGACTGAAAAGCCAATCAGCCCAAGCGGTTTTTACGACGCCATCTTGGCAAGCCGCGCTTTTTCACACAAAGCTTAATTGTGTAAGCCTTAAAAGTTCAAACAATAGGTAATATTAAGGGCTAAAACCGAGAGCCAAGAGCTGAGCTTAAAAGAGTGAAGATTAAAAGCTTAAAGCTAACTACTTAAATTTTATCACTTCAAAAGCACTCCATTTCACCTTAAAGGCACCTTAAGCTTTAAAGCCCAACAGATTCGCGCTGCAATGTGTTTAAACCAACTTTAACTGTGCTTATTATCTAATGATGAATAAAAGGCGTTTAATTTTTTAGAATCCAAGAATCCAAGAATCCAAGAATCCAAGAATCCAAGAATCCAAGAATCCAAGAATCCAAGAATCCAAGAATCCAAGAATCCAAGAATCCAAGAATCCAAGAATCCAAGAATCCTGAGCTATTCCGCTAGAAGCTACTCGTTATTTTACTGCTATAAAGTAATAGCTTGTAACAAGTAGGCATCCTTAGACTTTTTTCGTTTTGATAGCTAGTGTATTAAAGGGCCGCTACTTTGGGGCCGTGGCACACTTTGTATTTTTTACCACTATTGCACGGACAAGCTTGGTTACGTTTGATTTTTTGGCCTTTACTCGGCGCTAGTTGACCACTTTCATACCGCCATTGGCCATCTTCTTTCACAAAGTGAGACACTTCTTCCATTTCTTCTAGTACATCGCCAGTTGTTAAAAAGTGTGCTTTAAAGTGCACGGTATCGTCTTTAGCATGTAATACAGTGAGTTGAGTGAAAATCACTTGATTGGCAAAGTCCGCAACCCCTTGTGCAAGGTTTTCTTCGCGGGTGGATGTGGCGTGGGTAGTAACTAGGTAATCTATGTGTTTAAGTGCATAAGCACTGTAGCGCGAACGCATTAAGGCTTCAGGGTTTGGTGGGAGGGCATCACCCACCAAATACGGTTTACAACATTGTTCAAAAGGGCGCAAAGAGCAGCAAGGGCACAACATAGTTAAGTAAATCTAGGTGAATATGTGCCTATTTTAACAAATTGCGGTGTTAGGTTGCAGGTGCTCTTCGTTATTTACAAAACAATATAAAGGGGTAGTGGAATTCGCAGTGGCAGTATTGAGTGCTTTGGTGTCCATCATGTTAGTCCACATGACAACCGCACTAAAGTTGCCATTAGTAAGCGCAGAATTAAGCACATACTCTAGGTTAATTAAGTGTTTTTGGCGGATCACTAACAGCTTAGACGTGTCAATCGAGCAGGTATCTAGCAATGTTTTACTTGGCACATGATCAGGGGCAAGCAGTAATGTCCAGCCTTTTTGTTTGTTGCTATGGCGTAGTAGCTTTAGCAGTTCAAAGGTAGCGCTTACTTCGTCCGCAACATGAATTAGGTTAAGTTGCGATTGGCTTTGTGCTTGTGTGTAGCTTTCTACGTGCGTGTGTTTGATGCTCTGTAACATGATGCCCTCATGACTGGTTGTTTATACAGTGTTTATATACAGTAGTTTATACAGTATCGGGGCGCAAGGTTTTTTTACAAAAAATAGACAATTAATTAAACTTGAAATCTTAATTCGTTGTTTTTAAACGATTAAATTTTATTTCCGGTGTTCGGTGTCTACTGTTTAAAGTACTGTATAAGTAGTGGAAGACAAAAAACACTGTATGGCTTTAGGCTTGCTTGTTAAGGTGAGTTATAAGTCGTATATGAGGTTCTCAATCTGCTCAAATAGACTTGCGGCATAACGCTCAGCTAGCTGGCAATGGCTGGTGGTCAGTTGGTGGCTAATTAAGGTTTTAGCTTCTATTGCTTCAGGCACTCCTGCACTTTGGGCTAAAGTGAGCCAAGCAAAGGCATGGTAATCACTGTGTGGCACGCCCACACCTTTATGAAACATCACCCCTAAATAGTACTGTGCTCTAGCGTGGCCATGCATGGCCGCTTTTCGCATAAAACGAGCTGCTTCAAAGTGGCGGTTTTCTTTGGCAAGCATGACTCCAGTGGCAAAAAAACGGGCGGCTTTTTTACGTTTGGCGTCATCGCTTTGGCCATCAATGTGATGTATTAGCTTTTCCAGTGTTAATAGCAAAGACTCTTCGACCTGTTGCAGAGTCATGTCGTGAATCGGAATTTGGCTCATGCACACCTCACAGCTACGTGTTAGCTATTAGTTTAGACCAACAACATAAAAATCAATCAATGTGAAGGACTAAGGGCCGTTATTACTGCCTAATTTGTGTTTTTTATCGTTTTAAGGGCGCTGCTCAGTTACACTATCAGCGGTTTAACCCCATTCATTTCAAAAAGTTAAGTTCAAGTTATGTTAGAAAAATTATTTAAGATTAAAACGCTCGGCAGTAGTGTAAAAAATGAAGTGATCGCCGGGATCACCACGTTCATTACCATGGTTTACATTGTCTTTGTGAACCCTGTCATGTTGGCAGAAGCCGGAATGGATCAAGGTGCTGCGTTTGTAGCGACCTGTTTAGCCGTAGCCATTGGTTGTTTCATTATGGGTTTTTGGGCTAACTACCCAATCGCGCTTGCCCCCGGCATGGGACTCAATGCCTTTTTCACCTACGGTGTGGTACTGGGGATGGGTTACACCTGGCAAGCTGCGTTAGGTGCGGTCTTTTTATCGGGTATTTTATTTTTACTGCTTTCATTATTTAAAGTGCGTGAATGGATCATCAATGCGATTCCATTGGTACTTAAACAAGCCATTGCCACAGGTATCGGTGCTTTTTTGGCGTTAATCGCGTTAAAAAATGCGCAAATTATAGTGGCAAGCCCGGCGACGTTTGTGCAGTTAGGTGATTTAACTCAACCTGGTCCTTTACTTGCCATTGTGAGCTTTTTTGTAATTGCTGCGCTGACCTACCGCGAAGTAAAAAGTGGGGTACTTATCAGCATTTTAGCTGTGACTGTGATTGCGCTTTTGCTTGGTTTAGTGAGTTTTAACGGCATTATGTCAGCGCCGCCATCACTTGCTCCTACTTTGATGCAAATGGACTTAGCCGCCGCCCTTGAGCTATCCATGTTAAGTGTGGTGTTTGCCTTTTTATTCGTCGACTTGTTTGATACCTCAGGCACCCTAGTGGCGGTAACCCAAAAAGCAGGTTTGGCAGATGAACAAGGTAAAATTAAGCGCTTAGGCAGAGCACTCAGTGCAGACTCATCCGCCACCATAGCGGGTGCTGCGCTGGGTACATCAACGACGACGAGTTACATTGAGTCGGCAGCGGGGGTGTCAGTCGGTGGTAAAACCGGTTTAACGGCGGTAGTCGTTGGCGTGTTATTTTTACTTATGATGCTGTTTTCGCCGCTAGCCAGTATGGTACCTGCGTATGCAACAGCCGGTGCTATTTTGTATGTGGCAGTACTTATGCTGCAAAACTTAAAGTTAGTGAATTGGGATGATATGACAGAGGCGGTGCCTGTGTGTGTGGTGCTACTCATGACGCCACTGACATTCAGTATTGCTCATGGTATTGCCCTAGGTTTTATTGCCTATACAGCGGTTAAAGTGCTGTGCCAACGTGCTCATGAAGTCACACCTGCTGTGTGGGTATTAAGCATCTTGTTTGTGATTAAGTTTGCTTTAGTGGGTTAAGCGTTGTGCTTGGGGTAATGCGAGTATTGGCATTACCTTTTACGTGATTATATTCATAAGCAGTGCTGGTTTGGCTTTTACTCCACACTTTTAAAACCAATGTCGATGATGAGTAAAAGCACTCAGCATGTGATTGTCGCTTAGTTTTATACTT
>JBGTXC010000174.1:0-6147 GCA_041937835.1 Alteromonadaceae bacterium
CCAGCGCCTATAGATAGTGAATGCTGAATAGCAGCTCGGTTAAGCGACCAACACAGAAATTGTGGCAAAATTGTTGGTTTAGGAGTGAGCACTAAAAATTGGCTGCTAACAACTAGGGGTAGATCTGAAGTAGAGCTACTCCCTATGTATGTAGCCCTGAAGTACCCACCTTTTGAGCCCCTGGCTGGTATGATTACTGTACCAGATTCAACAAACGCCTTATTTTTACCTTCCCACTTTATTAGGGGCAATTGGCTAGGTATAAGTAACGAGCTATTGCTATGTTCCCATATTTCACGAACATCTTTTATTTGAGCGACGTGAGCATTGCCAATTTCTTTATCTACCTCTTCAATTTTCTCTCGGAAAGTAAACCCGCTTCGAACATCAGCTATATCACTTAGTAGCTGATAATTATTGTGTCTTTTCATATGAGCGCCATTCTGAAGAGTTATTTGTTAGCATGCAGCCAGCAATAGCTTTTGTGTGTGACTCAGTTAAGAATTCGGTTAAATCCCAACCAACTCTATCTGCATTTTCTTTAAACCAGTTTTGAACAGTCGCTGTTAGTTTTTGGCGCTTTTCGCAATGAGCTTTGTTATACAAAGAAATAATACGAGCAGACGAGCAGAAAAAACTGCGGTCATTTGTTTTCATTATCTCTGGTGTTGGGAAAGGGTACTTTTCTTTACCAGTGATACGACTTTGCTTTGATTTATTTGATATAGATGTGATTTTTTTCAATACGTTTTCTGTTTTAACTAGCGTTACCTTTATGGCTTGCACACTTTTAAAACTCTGATACTCTTGTTCCATAATTCAATCTCCTCTTATGCTTCTCGGCATGGTTGACTTTGAATCGCAGTGATAGGGGGCAACCTATCACTGCAAAACCTCCAATAAAAATACAGTAGAAACTCTATGCACTGGCTTCATGTGTACATAGTGATTCATAAATTTATTTCTGTCAACATTATTTTTACAGTAGAAACTCTACGCTAAACCACTCCTTTCAAATCTAGTAAAGCCATAAATCGGAACCCCGCAAGCGGGGCCCCCTCGCTTCGCAACCCTTCGGGCGATTTCTAGCTTGACTGGATTTTCTCTGCGTAGTGAAGGTTATCCAAGAGGTATGCGGCGTTTTGAGTGGCAAGCACTCGACGCTTTCATACCTCCTGGATACAACTGGCTTTTCAAATAAAAACGGGAAAGAGGGAAGGTAGATAAATTTATATTTAACTGTTTTTATTATACTTTCCCAGTTTCCCAAATTTCCCAACCTAATATCCATTATTGAAATAGACTAGGCAGGGTGGTCATTGCCTCTTTTCGCTTACGATCTATGATATCTGCATAAACTTGTGTTGTTTTAAGCTCTGAATGGCCCAGTAGCTTTGATACGGTATAAATATCTATATCATTCGTTAGCATACGAACAGCAAATGTGTGTCTCGCACAGTGAAACGTTATGTGCTTTGTAATCCCCGCTCTGAGCATCCACTGGGTTAGTGCAACGTTTGTATAGCTCGAGTACTTTAAACCTTTAAAAACACGCTCATGGTCTCCTCCTGGCGACCCTAATAGCATGGTGGCATCTGAAGGAAGGTGTAGATACTGAAGCTGTCCAGTTTTAATGTGCTTAAAGGTTGCTCGTGGATCTATCATTGTGAGTTTTCCCCACGTTAGCTTTTGAATATCGCTCCAGCGCATACCTGTGAGGCAACCGAATAAGAATGCTCGCTTGAGTACATCATACCGGCACTCTGTTCTATAAAGAGCTGTCACTTCTTCCTCTTCTAAGTAATGACGAGGGTTTTGTTCTATCTTAATGCTCTTCACTTCGTTTACGGGATTTCGGCGAATAATGCCTTCATGGAATGCTTGATTGAGTGCGGCCCTAACTTTATTGAAATAGCAAGACGTTGTATTTGAAGAAAGTGGCTTATCCGATTTTGTTCGTGCATGTTTGATTAAGTAAGTTCTAAAGCCTAAGAGTACATCTGCATCGAAATCAGCAAATGACAGCGGATTTCCTTCACAATATCTCTTTAGATGTATTAACGATGACTCCCACAATGATACATTTGATGGGCTATCAGTGTGTTTTTTGTCATTTATTATTTGCTGCATATAGCTATAAAAGCTTTCTTGCTGTTTTTCTGAGTCTTCAAAGTGATGCTTGTTGTTAGCTAAATCGACAATCGCTTGCGCTCTTATCTTTTCAGAAATATCTAGGGTCTTTTTATTGTGATCACGTTGGAACTTGTCTTTAGGGTTGGCGTAAATGAACAAGTCCATTGATTGCCTTTTACGGCGTTTAACTCGTTTGCCGTTTTCGTTTAGGTAAGAACCATAATTTCTGGTTAACAGTAGTTGTTGGCGACCTGTGCTATCAGGTGATTTTTTCTCGATAGTTAATTTCATAATAACTTCCTCTTTGGTGGACCAATAGTGGCCCACAACAAAGAGGTCGGTGGGCCATTTGAGGCCCATATTATGAAACTAAAGGAAGCTAGAGAAAGATAAAAAAGTAATTAAATGTATGAATAAATTAGGTTTTTTAACTTAAGTTGGATGTTTGTTTCCTTTGTTTTACCTTGTTATTTACCGATACAAAATGAGCTAAAGATCTTGCCGAGGAGATCGTCCGAAGTGAATTCCCCGGTGATCTCATTTAAATATTGCTGGGTTAATCGCAATTCTTCGGCCAAAATCTCACCAGCAATGTGCATTTCCAGCTGAGTTTTACCTATGTCTAAGTGATGTTTAGCTTGGTTAAGCGCATCTAAATGACGGCGCCTTGCCATAAAGCCACCCTCAGTTGCCCCTTGGTAGCCAACACAGGCTTTTAAGTGTTCTCTTACCAGATCTACGCCCTGTTTATCTCGTGCGCTTAGGGTGATGGTAGGGTAGGTGCCTTCTTGTAATTGCACTGCTTCACCGGATAAATCGGCTTTATTGCGGATCACAGTAACCCCCATTTCGGCTGGCAATCTGGCCATAAATTCAGGCCAAATCTGGTGGGGATCTGTGTGTTGTGTCTCTGTGCTGTCGAGCATAAAGAGCACGCGATCGGCTTGATTTATTTCTTCCCAAGCACGCTCAATTCCGATTTGCTCTACTTTATCTGGGCTTTCACGTAGGCCTGCGGTGTCTATGATGTGCAGCGGCATGCCTTCGATATGGATATGCTCACGCAGTACATCACGTGTGGTGCCTGCGATGTCTGTCACTATGGCTGCCTCACGCCCGGCAAGCGCATTGAGTAAGCTAGATTTACCGGCATTTGGGCGCCCGGCGATTACTACGCGCATACCTTCGCGAATGATGGCACCTTGTTTTGCTTCAGCTAGCACAGTATCTAACTGAGCAATGATGTTGTCTAAGTCGTTGGCAACTTTGCCATCACTTAAAAAGTCGATTTCTTCATCTGGGAAATCAATTGCGGCTTCTACGTACATGCGTAGATGGATGAC
Organism: Alteromonadaceae bacterium; assembly: GCA_041937835.1. GTDB lineage: Bacteria > Pseudomonadota > Gammaproteobacteria > Enterobacterales > Alteromonadaceae > Pseudoalteromonas. Next base: position 3,477 of record JBGTXC010000174.1, read on the forward strand.
TTGCTCAACTAAGCCATCGATTTGCTTAGAGAACTCACCTTGCAGTGAATGTAAGGCACTTTTTGCAGCTTGCTCTGATGTCGCGTTGATGAGGTCGGCAATGGCCTCAGCTTGGGTTAAATTGAGTTTGTCGTTTAAGAAAGCGCGTTCACTGAACTCACCAGGTTTGGCTAAACGCACCCCAGAAATTTGGCAAATTTCTTTTAGTAGTAAGTCCATGATCACAGGACCACCATGGCCTTGTAACTCAAGCACGTCTTCACCTGTGAAGGAATTAGGACCTTGGAAATACAATGCAATGCCTTGGTCTAATTGCTCCCCTTGTAGGGTATTAAAAGGCAAATACTGGGCAACACGAGGTTTAGGTACCTGGCCTAGTAGGGCTTCGGCAACTGTGGTTGAGAGCTTTCCTGAAACGCGAATTATCCCTACGCCACCACGTCCTGGTGCCGTGGCCTGTGCGGCTATGGTGTCTTGATCAAACATACAAACTTAGCAAAGTGATACATGCTTATATTGTAACTTAGATGCAAACCGCCCGCAGTAGGCAAATTACGGGCACAAAAAAAGCGCCAAAAGGCGCTTTTTAAAAGGAATACTGATTACTTGGCTTTGATGCCTTTTTTCTCCATACCGCGGTAGATGTATAGCATCTGCGCGATGGAAATGAGGTTTGATACTAACCAGTAAAGTACTAGACCTGATGGGAACCAAATAAAGAAGACCGAGAAGATAACAGGCATCCAGGTCATCATTTTTTGTTGCATTGGGTCTGTGATGGTTGTTGGCTGCAGTTTCTGCGTTAAGAACATACTTGCACCAAACAAAATAGGTAGGATGAAGTATGGGTCTTTTGCTGATAAGTCAGTAAGCCATAAGCCAAACTCTGCATGGCGTAGTTCGGTAGATTCTAAGAACACGTAGAACAATGCTAAGAAAATTGGCATTTGTAGTAGTAGAGGGAAACAGCCACCCATAGGGTTTACTTTTTCCTTACGGTACATTTCCATCATGGCTTGGCCAAATTTCTGGCGATCGTCACCGTATTTGTCTTTTAATGCCTGCATCTTGGGTTGTAAGGCACGCATTTTAGCCATTGAGGTGTACTGTGCTTTTGTAAGCGGGTACAGGATCATTTTTACAATCACAGTGATGGCAATGATTGCAAAACCCCAGTTACCAATAAAGCCATATAGCAATTTTAGTAAGCTAAATAGCGGCTGAGAGATAAACCAAAGCCAGCCGTAGTCGACTGTAAGGTCCAAATCTGGGTGCAGCTCTGACAGTGCATCTTGGTTTTTAGGACCCATGTAATAAGTGCTAGAAAGCGTTACTTCACCGTTAGTAGGCACAGTAATTGGCTGTGATTTAACACCGATAACAGCCGTGTTGCCGCCACGCATCATAGAGTAGATGGCATTAGTTTGGTCTTGTTTTGGTACCCAAGCACTTACAAAGTAGTGCTGAATAAACGCCACATAACCACCTAAGGTCATTTCTTTTAGGTCTTTATCTGCGATGTCTGAGAAGCTGTATTTCTCGTATGGCTCTTCTTCTGTGCCGTAAGCAGTACCTAAGTAAGTTTGGTCAACCATGCTGCCTTTTTCTTGCACAGTACGGCGGATTTGATTGTACATTTGTACTGAGGCGGCTTGAGCTGCACTGTTTTTAACTGTGAAGCTTACTTCAGCGTCATACTGACCTTTTTTGAAGGTGTATGTTTTAACAACTTCAATACCTTGATCATTGGTAAAGGTCATAGGCACAACTAAAGTGTCACCTGTTAGGGTGTAGCTTTGTTGCTCTACTTGGTAAGTAGGACGACCTTCGCTGTGTGCGTCTGGGCCATTAGCACCGACCAGGCCACTTTGAGCAAAGTATTCATTACCACCAAATTCACCTAACAACATGAATGGCGTGTTGTTTCCTAGCTCTTCTTCATACTGCAAAAGGTTAGCTTCAATAATGTCGCCACCTTGCGTATTAATTTTTACATCAAGTACGTCAGTTGTTACTTGAATGACGCGTGCTTTAGCAACGGTCGGTGCTGCATTGCTTGGTAAGTCAGATGCTGGAACATCTGTGTCAGCAGCGGTTGCATCAGTGGTATTTACTTGTGCACTGGCTTGAGTTGCAGCAGGTTGTGGGCCGTAGTCGTTGTTCCATTCAATGAACAACAAATAAGTGACCAACAACAAGCCGATGAATAAAAACGTGCGTTGCGATTCCATAACAGCTCTATTTTTTCTCGTGTTGTGTGTGTGTTGCGTTTGGCTTTGCTGGCACAGGATCATCTCCACCAGCGTGCAAAGGATGGCATTTTAATATGCGTTTGCTTGCTAACCAACACCCTTTTACGATTCCAAAGCGATTAATTGCTTCAATCGCATAATGGGAGCATGTGGGTGTAAAGCGGCAGCTTGGACCTAACAATGGGCTAATGCCTTTTTGATACCCTTTGATTAAAGCGATTAACGCCATCTTAGGGAGACGCAATAAGGAAGAAAGCAACATTCTTAAAAGGCCAGTGCCAAGGTTGTTTAAAAGCTGAGCTAACTTTACCGTAATGGTTGATTGAAAGCTATGTGGGGCTAATTATTTCGCGTTTTTTCTCTGTTTTGGGTGTGGTTTATAACCCTCAACACAGCGTAAATTAATTTTGCGATACAGT
>JBGTXC010000175.1:0-6117 GCA_041937835.1 Alteromonadaceae bacterium
TTTGGTACTGCGTTTAACCTACTGGGTGGCTTAGTAAGAGAAACCACAGGCATGCAAAGCTCGGCTTTGGCAAAGGGTGAGTCACTGTATGATACCGCTAAAGTGATTTCTGCTTATGCTGATGCTGTGGCGATGCGCCACCCTGAGTCTGGCTCAGTGGCGGATTTTGCCACGGGTGCCGATGTCCCTGTTATTAATGGCGGCGATGGTGCCAACGAACACCCAACCCAAGCCCTACTCGACTTACTCACCATAGAAAAAGAACTCGCCCGCTTTGAGCGTGGCGTAGATGGCGTTCACATCGCCATGGTAGGCGACTTAAAATATGGCCGTACTGTTCACTCACTGTCTAAATTACTGCGCCATTATAAAGACGTGCGCTTTACGTTAGTGGCACCCGATGGCCTACAGATGCCAAGCCACATCATAGACACTGTTACAAGTGCAGGGCATCAAGTAGAATGCGTGAATAAGATGGAAGGCAACCTAAATGCTGACATCGTGTATCAAACCCGTATTCAAGAAGAGCGTTTCCCTTCAAAAGAAGAAGCGGATCAATACCGCGGTGGTTTTCGTATTTCACGCGCTGTGTATGATGCGTACTGCAAACCTACTTCGGTATTAATGCATCCATTACCGCGTGACAGCCGTAAGGATGCCAACGAACTCGATAATGATTTAAACCATCACGATAATCTTGCTATTTTCCGCCAAGTACAAAACGGGGTATTAGTGCGTATGGCACTGTTTGCCCTGACTTTAGGTGTGGCTGATAAAGTCAGCCAGTATGAAAGCCAAGTACCTTGGTATAGCAACAAACGAAACAGCTAATAAGAGAACCACAGATGACTTTAAGCCAAGACTTATTTGAACGTGCCAAAGCCTCAATTCCAGGTGGTGTTAACTCGCCTGTACGCGCTTTTAATGGCGTAGGTGGCACCCCTTTGTTTATTCAAGATGCCAAAGGCGCCTACACCTACGACGCTGATGGCAAAGCTTACATTGACTATGTGGGTTCGTGGGGCCCGATGATCATGGGTCACAATCACCCAAAAATTAAAGACGCGGTGATCAAGGCGGTTGAAAAAGGCTTAAGCTACGGCGCGCCAACTGAAAGCGAAATTTTAATGGCTGAAAAAGTCAAAGCGCTTGTTCCTTCGATTGAAAAAGTTCGCATGGTGAGCTCAGGCACTGAAGCCACCATGAGTGCCATTCGCCTTGCTCGTGGTTTTACTGGCCGCGATAAAATCTTAAAGTTTGAAGGCTGTTACCACGGCCATGCCGATGCTTTACTTGTAAAAGCAGGCTCTGGCGCATTAACTATGGGTGTTCCAAATTCGCCGGGTATTCCTGAAGATTTTGCTAAACACACACTCACAGTAAGCTTTAACAAACTTGACGAAGTTGAAGCCGTATTCAAAGAGTGTGGCGATGATATTGCCTGTATTATTGTGGAGCCAGTGGCTGGCAACATGAACTGTATTCCACCAGCACCCGGCTTTTTAGAAGGCCTGCGTGAAATTTGTACCCGCACAGGTGCGGTGCTTATTTTTGATGAAGTTATGACAGGCTTTCGTGTGGCATTAGGTGGCGCACAGGCTTACTACAATGTGCAGCCTGATCTCACCACACTAGGTAAAGTGATTGGTGGCGGAATGCCTGTGGGTGCTTTTGGTGGCCGTACAGACATTATGGACTTTATTGCCCCAGTTGGTCCTGTGTATCAAGCAGGTACCTTATCAGGTAACCCGATTGCTATGGCAGCAGGTTTAACGGCGTTAGAGCTCATTTCAGCACCGGGCTTACATGATGAGCTAGAAGCAAAATCAAAGCGTTTATGTGAAGGTTTCCAAGCTGCGGCTGATGAAGCTGGTATTCCACTGACCACAAATTTTGCCGGTGGCATGTTTGGGTTCTTCTTCACTGAAGCCAAAAATGTGAGCACCTACCAACAAGCCACTGAGTGTGATTTAGAGCGCTTTAAGCGTTTCTTCCACTTGATGCTTGAAGAAGGTGTGTATCTTGCGCCATCAGCATTTGAAGCGGGCTTTGTGTGCGCTGAGCACGGCGATGACGAAATCGAAAAAACCATTTCCGCTGCCAAAGTTGTATTCAAAAAGCTGGCAGAATAAGTAAAAGTCGCTATTAACTGTGACAAAAAAGCCGCTTCTCAGCGGCTTTTCTATGTTACTGGCACGCTGGGGTTTCTTGCCACTCAATCACACGCATAGGCAGTTGCGCCACTTTGCCGCAACGTGGTGGTACTTGTTTGCCCGTTAATTCAGAAAAGTACCCCCAACGTATGGTGTCTGGTCTTTCATTGGTGAGTGAATACATGGGCGCCCGTTTGGCGTAATCTATGTAAAGCTCAAGCGCTCCTTGGCTTCCGGTTAGACCTATCGGGGCATTATCGTCACGACCAAGCCACACAACCGTGACATGCCTTTGATCGTAACCGGCAAACCAGCTGTCTCTTAAATCATTGGTTGTGCCTGTTTTTCCTGCAAATTGCTTAAGCGGGAACGTTTGATGCAATTTACGCGCAGTGCCTACCCGTGCTGCGTGTTTTAAGTTGTACTCCAGCATAAACATGTTGTCCCACGCAAAGCGGCTATTAGTGCCTTCTTTATCCTGGTAAACCAAATTGTTATCTGCGGTAGTAATGGCGGTAATGCTGGTTAAAGGCTCAAAATACCCATTTGACGCTATGGTGTTATACATTTGCGTCACTTCAAAAGGGGATAAGGGCAAAGCACCTAATAACAGAGATGGGTAAAGCTCTGTTGGCTTTTCAATACCTAGTTTTTGTAATGTACTGGCAACTTCTTCTAAGCCTACCTCTAACCCTAAACGTACCATAGGTACATTCACACTTTGCGATAAGGCACGAAAAAGCGGCACGGACTCACGGTATGTTTTGTCGTAGTTTTCGGGTTGCCACACTTTGCCTTCTTCAAGCGGCACGGTTAAAGGCGTGTCTTCAAGGAGCGTGCCTAAGTGGTATTCGCGGGTTGATAAGGCACTTAACATGACAGCCGGCTTTACGAGTGAACCAATATTACGTTTTGCATCCAAGGCGCGGTTATAACCGTAATAATTAACATCCGCCCCGCCTACCATGGCGCTTATTCCTGCGCTGTAATGTTGCACACTAAGCATGGCCACTTCGAGGTCTTGGGTTTGTCCTTTTTCAGCAAGGCGAGCCACTTTCGCTTTAACACTTTGCTCCATGGCCTCTTGGTGGGCCAAGTCCAAGTAAGTAAACACTCGCAAACCTGAAAATAGCACGCTTGGATCACTGACAATGTCTTTTAGCTCACGACTCACTAAATCTAAATACGCAGGGTAGCGATTTTTTGCCGTGCGAGATAAAGGCCTGACATTGATTGGGCGGTTAAGGCTTAGGCGATACTCTTTGGGTGTAATGAGCCCTTGCTCTGCCATTAGACGTAAGACTAAATCTCGGCGCTCTTGAGTGCGTTCAACATGGCGCCTTGGGTTGTAATAACTTGGGCCTTTGATCATCGCAATTAAAAGCGCAATTTCATCATACTCCAGCTCATTCACCGGGCGGGCAAAATAAAACTCACTGGCAAGCCCTAAACCATGAATACCATGATCATATGCTTGCCCTAGATACACTTCGTTAAGGTACGCCTCTAAAATCTGATCTTTGGAGTAGCGATAATCTAAAATCAGGGCAATTAACGCTTCATTGATTTTACGGAGCAAGGAGCGCTCTCTAGAAAGGTAAAAGTTTTTTGCCAGCTGCTGTGTGATGGTGCTGCCGCCTTGCACCGTTCTACCTGCTTTTAAATTGGTGTAAAACGCTCTGGCAATGGCCCACGGCGATACCCCATAGTGATGATAAAAATCACGGTCTTCAACCACTAACAGGGTGTCTTTTAAGATTTCTGGAAAACGCTCTAGGGGCACAAATTCGCGGTCTTGCTCATGGCCGGCATTGAGGCGCGCAATTTGTAAAGGCTCGAGCCTGTCTCTTTGTTGGTCTTGCCCTCGGGCGTCTTTTAAACTGGCTAGATGCTTGTCTGAAAAGGTTAAAAATAAGGTTTTTTCAGGCTCACTGCCATCTGGGAAGTCAAAAGCGCGGCGGTAAATCGTCAGCTTATTGCCATTAATGGCATATTGCCCAACCGAGCTCACGCGATTTACTTCCACATAGCTTAGGCGTTTTAACTCAGCCACAACTTGCTCAAGGGTTAAGTAACGCCCTACCCTAAGTGACATGGACTTAGCGTACACTTGAGCTGGCAACTGCCACTTATTACCTTCAAATTGTTTGGAAACTTTAGCGTCTAAATAAATTACGTATAGGGTAATAAGCGCAAGTGCCGCGAGGGATGCTTGCCAAGTTACCCGCCATAGCAAGGAATACCATTTACTCGGGGTTGGCTTCTTGGCTGATTTACGTTTTGATTTTGCAGATTTTTTCTTCGCAGGCATGACACGCTAAAGCTCATTTCAAGGATCAACCTAGTCTGTCATTAACACCGCACATCGGCAATACTCTCATATCACCAATCACGTTAAGTGGGCTTTTTTTAGCCAACGTTTTGGTGGCGTTTTTTCATGCGTTTTTGTTTATACATGGCTAAATCCGCATCAGAGAGCACGCTTTCAAGGGTGTGGTGCGCTTCGGTAAGCTCCACAACGCCTGCCGTGTAATGCAAAGCCGTTTTGCCGCCCGACGCTTGGTAGCCACTTAAAAAGGTATCTAAACGGGCAAGCATTTGATTTGCTTGCTTTTCTGAGGTGTTATAAAGCACAGCGACAAACTCGTCTCCACTTAAACGTGCAACGAGATCGGACTCACGGCAACTTTCCTCAAGGGCTTTGGCAAAAAATGCCAAGGCTTTGTCCCCTTCGGCATGACCAAAGGTGTCATTCAGTGATTTAAATTCATCTAAATCAAAAAACACCACAGATTGCATCTGTGACTCGCGCTCAGCACGGCTTAAGCTGTGCTCAGCCAAAAGTTTGAAACCGCGGCGATTAAAAATACCGGTCAGTTCGTCTTTAGTAGCTAGCTCAATGGCTGCAAGCTCTCGCTCAACCAATGATTTAAGATCATTTAAAAGCTTTTCATCGTCTTTTGTGAAGGCTCTTGGCTTGGAATCTATAATGCATAAAGTACCCATGTTTTGCCCATCTAAATAAGCGATGGGGGCACCTGCGTAAAAGCGAATATTGGGCGCACCTGTGACGAGCGGGTTATCAGCAAAACGCGCATCTTTACTGGCGTCTTCAATCACAAAGGTGTTTTCACTTAATATGGCATGACCGCAAAAGGAAATATCACGCGGGGTTTCTGATGCATCTAACCCCTGCTTGGATTTGAACCATTGGCGGTTAGTATCCACGAGGCTTACCAAAGCAATTTCAACGTTAAACAAGCGTTTTGCAATGCGCGTGATGGCATCAAAGCGTTCTTCTGCTTCGGTATCAAGAATTTTTAACGAGTGAAGCGTCGCTAAGCGTTCAGCTTCGTTACTCGGTACTGCTGGTGTTTTCACAGATTCTAACTACCTCATCCCGTACTGCGCATGCTGGCTTTTCGGGCATGTTTATCTGCATACATAGCGCTGTCACCATCGGCGAGTAAATCATCAATGGACTTATGCTGCGCTTCGTCATATTGCACTACCCCGCACGAAAACGCGATAGCGCGATCGTGGTCATAGTTTTGGTTAAATTGGTTTATCGTAGCGCGAATACGCTCAACAATGCGTTCTGCTTGTGCTTTACTCGTGCCATTTAACACAGCCACAAACTCATCACCACCTAAACGGCCAAACACATCTGAATCACGAAAAGCACTTTGTGCTTGGGTGGCAAAATCCACCAAGATGCGATCCCCTTCTGCATGACCATAGGTGTCGTTCACTTGTTTGAACTTATCTAAATCAAAAAATAACAAAGATAACGGCGAATGCGTGCGCTCTGCTACATTCATGCAGTGCTCTGCCAGCATCTGAAAACCACGGCGATTATAGACGTCAGTGAGCTCGTCGCGGGTTGCCATTTGCACCCCGGCGATTTCACGCTCCACCATGTAGGCTAAGTCTTTTAAGGTCGCAAGCTCTTCTGGCGACGGTG
>JBGTXC010000176.1:0-6104 GCA_041937835.1 Alteromonadaceae bacterium
ACTATGCATACATTGAGTACTTCCCGCGCGGTATGTTCCAAACTAAGCCAGATGCTAACTTAGGTCGTTCTGAGCAAATCTTCCAAGTGTGGCTACGTCCACTGCGTAACAATAACGATGCGATGTTTGCAACACGTACGGCATTGTTTGAGTTAGATAAGCTGATTGCCAATGGCATGACAGAAACCGACTTTAACGCAACCCGTAACTTCTTGAAGAACTACGTAGCGCAGTTAGTAGCAAGCCAAGACCGCCAGCTAGGTTATGCGCTTGATAGCGAATTCTATGACATTCCTGAATTTGCTAAATACGTGCGTACTCAGCTAGATGCACTGACTCTGGATGACGTAAACCGTGTGATCCGCGAAAACCTGCAAACCGATGACATGCACTTTGTATTCATCACAGGCGATGCCAGTGACATGATGACGCGCATCATTGAAGAGCAGCCGTCTCCAATGAAGTACAACAGCGAAAAACCAGCTGAATTGATTGCAGAAGATGAAAAAATTGCCGTGTACCCACTGGCAATTGATTCAAGCAAAATCAACTTAACGCCGGTTGAGTCTGTGTTCAAATAAGCAGGCAACCTGTAGAAAAACCCGCCTTGTGCGGGTTTTTTTATGCCAATTTATCAAGCTAAGTGACCTAAACGCCGGAATAGGGCGTAAATACGCTATTCTTAAAACTATCTGTTATAAGTCATGCATTTTAAGCGGTGTTTTATTCTGACTTGAGCAGGTGATTTTCGATAAACTAGCAGGTCTACATGGAAATCATTCAAGGGCATATTATGCGTCACCAAATATGGCAACAGTTGCGTGTTGAAGCAACCGAGTTAGTAGAGCGAGAGCCGCTGCTTGCAAGCCATGTTTACTCAAGTATTCTCAATCACGAGTGTTTAGGCTCAGCGCTGAGTTTTATTGTTGCCAATAAACTGGCTGATGCTGTGGTTTCGGCATTTACGATCCGTGAGCTATTTGATCAAGCCTTTGTAGACTGTGACCGCATGCTTACCTCGGTTGCAAAAGACATTAAAGCCGTACGTGAACGTGACCCTGCGATAGACAGCTATTTAACCGTATTACTTAACCTAAAAGGTTTTCACGCGATTCAAGCGCATCGTTTGGCCCATTGCTTATGGCAGCAAGAGCGCAAAGAGTTAGCACGCTTTATTCAAAGCCGCAGCTCAGAGGTGTTCGGTGTGGACATTCACCCTGCCTGTAAAATCGGCCAAGGTGTGATGTTTGACCATGCCACTGGCATAGTGGTGGGTGAAACCGCAGTGATTGAAGACAATGTGTCTATCTTACAGTCTGTGACTTTAGGTGGTACGGGCAACGAGTGTGGCGATCGTCACCCTAAAATCCGTAAAGGCGTGTTAATTGGCGCCGGCGCTAAAGTGCTTGGTAATATTGAAGTGGGTGAGGGCGCACGCATTGGTGCCGGCTCTGTGGTACTCAGTGAAGTGCCGCCGCATACCACCGTGGTTGGGGTGCCAGCCAAAGTGGTGGGGCGTGCAGCCTGTGAGTGCCCAGCTAAGTCCATGGATCAAAACGTATTAAGCGGTGAAAGCGCCAGTGAAGTGAATGAAAGCATCACAAGCGCCATGCTGTAATGTGATTTAAAACGCATTATAAAAAACGCCACTTCAAGTGGCGTTTTTTTATGGCTGTTTGGGCGCAATCACACGCGTCACTTGGCTTTCTATTTGCCCTTCTTTTAGGCGAGTGGTCAGGGTATCCCCTGGGTTTACATCAGTAGCCGTTGTCAGCACTTTGCCTTGGTGCTCAGTGACACTGTAACCGCGAGACAGCACCTTAAGCGGGCTCTGTCCTTCTAATTGCTGGCTTAATAACCCAAGCGTATGCTGCTTTTTAGCAAGTGCGCTTTGCATCTTTTGGGTTAATTGAGCGCGTAAATGCTGAAGCTTGGCGTGTTTGTCTGCAAAACGCCACTGCGGGTTAGCGCGTTGTAAACGCGGGCTCAGTGCCGCAAGACGCTGCTCTGCCTGAGCAAACTGACGCTGCTGTGCTTTATAAAGGCGCTGCTGTAGTTCATCTACACGTTGTGACTGTTGCTCGTATTGCGCCTTTGGGTGGCACAAATGCAAACGCTGTGACAAACCCGTTAAAGCCGCTCTGGCTTCGGTGACTTTTTGCCTTTGTAAGCGCATTAGTCGCTCGCTGATGGCCGTGAGGTTTGCCACTAAATGGGATGAATCAGGACTGATTAATTCAGCCGCAGCGGAAGGCGTCGGCGCTCTGACGTCGGCAACAAAGTCACTGATTGTGGTATCAATTTCATGACCTACAGCGCTAATCACAGGTAAGTCACTGTGGTAAATAGCGCGAGCAAGCGCTTCTTCGTTAAAGCACCACATGTCTTCGAGTGAGCCACCACCACGGGTAAGCAGCACCAAATCCACTAACTTTTGCTCATTGGCCTGCTTTAGGCGTTTGATGATACTGAGATGGGCGTCTTTTCCTTGCACTTGGCAAGGGTAAATAATGGGTTCCAGTTGCGGAGCGCGGCGTTTTAATACGCTAAGCACATCACGAATTGCAGCTCCTGTGGCCGAAGTGATGATCCCCACTTTTTGAATGTGCTGGGGCAGGGGCTTTTTAACACCTGAGTGGAACAAGCCTTCTGCGGCAAGGCGCATTTGCAGTTGTTCAAACTGTTGTTTTAACGCGCCTTCACCGGCGTCACTCATGTGCTCCACAATGAGCTGGTAATCGCCGCGCGGCTCATACAAAGACACCCGAGCACGCACTAATACTTGCATGCCATTGGCTGGGCGAAAACGCATGCCACGGTTATTACCACGCCACATGGCTGCACGCACCTGCGCGTGTTCATCTTTGAGGGTGAAATACCAATGCCCCGATGCAGGCGCTGAGAAATTAGAAATCTCGCCACTGAGTTGCAAGTTAACGAAACCGCGTTCCAGCATGGAGCGAATTTCTCGGTTTAACCGCGAAACGGAATAAACGTTTGAAGAAGATTGCATAAACACACAGCATCAAAAAAGGATGGCGTTACTTTATCATGAGAGGGGCGATGAAAGCTGCGATTTTGCACCAAAAAAATCCCTATGCTGCACTTTTGTAACGGTTTTTTAACCAGGTTTTTGTTTACTCACTATACGCTCGCTGATAGAATCCCCCGGCAACTCTATAATCACTATTTCACCTGTGAGAAGTTGCCCATGCTAAGAATCGCGAAAGAAGCTTTGACCTTCGATGACGTCCTACTCGTCCCGGGTCATTCCAATGTACTCCCACACACAGCCGACTTGTCCACGCAACTTACGCGCACAATTAAGCTTAATATGCCCATTTTGTCAGCGTCGATGGATACGGTTACCGAAGCGCGACTCGCCATTGCCCTTGCCCAAGAAGGTGGCCTAGGTTTCATCCATAAAAACATGACCATCGCTGAGCAAGCCGCTAACGTGCGCAAGGTAAAAACGTTTGAAGCAGGTATTGTTGCCAGCCCTGTTACTGTGACTGCCAATATGACCATCGCGGAAACACTCGCTTTATCAAATGAGTTGGGCTTTTCTGGCTTCCCTGTGATTGATGAAGCCAATAACCTAGTTGGTATTGTGACCGGCCGTGACATGCGATTTGAAACCCGCCTTGATAAGCCAGTGTCATCCGTGATGACCCAAAAAGAGGCGCTCGTCACAGTGAAAGAAGGTGCAGAGCGCGAGGAAATCCTTGGCTTGATGCACGAGCACCGCATTGAAAAGATTTTAGTTGTGGATGATGGCTTTAAACTAAAAGGCCTTATCACGGTTAAAGACTACCAAAAAGCCATGGACAAGCCGAACGCCTGTAAAGACGAACAAGGTCGCTTACGTGTAGGTGCCGCTGTAGGTGTAGGTCCTGGTACGGATGAGCGTATTGAAGCGCTTGTCAATGCTGGGGTTGATGTCCTGTTAATTGATACTTCTCATGGTCACTCAGAAGGGGTGATCAATCGCGTACGTGAAACGCGCCAAACTTACCCAGATTTACAAATTGTGGCAGGTAATGTTGCCACCGCAGAAGGCGCAAAAGCCCTAGCTGAAGCCGGTGCAGATGCCGTAAAAGTGGGCATTGGCCCAGGCTCTATCTGTACTACACGTATCGTGACTGGCTGTGGTGTGCCGCAAATTACTGCAATTTCAGATGCCGTCGAAGGCTTAAAAGGTATGGACGTGCCTGTGATTGCTGATGGCGGTATTCGCTTCTCAGGTGATATTGCTAAAGCACTCGTGGCGGGTGCTGCTTGCGTGATGGTGGGCTCTATGTTTGCAGGTACTGAAGAAGCGCCGGGCGAAGTAGAACTATACCAAGGCCGTTATTACAAGTCGTATCGTGGTATGGGCTCACTAGGCGCGATGAACCAAAAAGAAGGCTCATCAGATCGTTACTTCCAAGACTCTAAAAACGCTGAAAAATTAGTACCAGAAGGCATTGAAGGCCGTGTGGCTTACAAAGGCCCACTGGCGAACATCATTCACCAGCAAATGGGTGGGCTTCGTAGCGCCATGGGATTAACCGGCTCTGCCACCATTAAAGAACTAAACACAAAACCGCAGTTTGTACGTGTTACGTCTGCCGGTATGGGTGAGAGTCACGTCCATGATGTGCAAATCACCAAAGAAGCGCCTAACTACCGCTTAGGATAAACGCGCCCTGAGGCCAGCATGCTTGCTGGCCTCGTTCGTTATAAAGCGCACTAAACTTAGTGCTGAGCATCACTTTTATTTTTGAGAGAACCAATGAGCAAAGACATTCATGACTCGCGTATTCTAATTTTAGATTTCGGCTCCCAGTATACTCAGCTGATTGCCCGTCGGATCCGCGAAATTGGCGTGTATTGTGAACTGTGGGCGTGGGATGTCACTGAAGAGCAAATTCGTGAGTTTAATCCACAAGGCATTATTCTATCAGGTGGCCCTGAGTCTACGACCTTAGCAGACAGCCCTCGTGCGCCTGAGTACGTATTCAATGCCGGCGTGCCTGTACTAGGCATTTGTTATGGCATGCAGACCATGGCAACCCAATTAGGCGGTAAGGTACACAGCTCAGATAAAAAAGAGTTTGGTTATGCCCAAGTGGAAAAAGTGGGTGAGTGCCCATTATTTGATGCCATTGAAGATCACTTAGGTGATAACGGTGCAGGCCTGTTAGATGTGTGGATGAGCCACGGTGATAAAGTGATGGAAATCCCCGCGGAGTTTAGCACCACAGCTAAAACCGCGACTTGCCCGCACGCTGCCATGGCATGGGCTGAAAAGCACTTCTTCGGGGTGCAATTTCACCCAGAAGTGACGCATACCCATCAAGGAATGCGTTTATTAGAGCGCTTTGCCATTGATATTTGCGGCTGTGAAAAGTTATGGACAGCGCAAGCCATTATTGATGACGCCATTGCAAACATCAAAGCACAAGTGGGCGATGATGAAGTGATTTTAGGCCTCTCAGGTGGTGTGGACTCTTCGGTGGTGGCGCTACTTGTTCACCGCGCCATTGGCGACCGTTTAAAGTGTGTGTTTGTTGATAACGGCTTACTGCGTTTAAACGAAGGCCAGCAAGTGATGGACATGTTTGGCGACAAATTTGGCCTTAACATCATTAAAGTGGACGCTGAAGACCGCTTTTTAAACGACTTAAAAGGCTTAACCGACCCAGAAGACAAGCGTAAAGCCATTGGCCACACCTTTATTGATGTGTTCGATGAAGAAGCGAGAAAGCTTAAAAATGCCAAGTGGTTAGCGCAGGGCACCATCTACCCAGACGTGATCGAATCTGCGGCGGCTAAAACCGGCAAGGCGCACGTGATCAAGTCACACCACAATGTGGGTGGCCTGCCAGAAGATATGAAGATGGATCTGGTTGAACCACTGCGTGAACTGTTTAAAGACGAAGTGCGTAAGATTGGTCTGGAACTCGGCCTCCCTTACGACATGGTGTACCGTCACCCATTCCCGGGGCCGGGTCTGGGCGTGCGTATCCTTGGTGAAGTGAAGAAAGAATACGCTGACGTCCTGCGTGAAGCCGATGCTATCTTCATTGAAGAGCTGCATAACTTCGACTGGGACCACAAAA
>JBGTXC010000177.1:0-6056 GCA_041937835.1 Alteromonadaceae bacterium
TGTGTGATTTCTTCCACACTCCACATAGCTTGGTCGCTCATTTGTGCCTCATACTGTGAGTTAAGGTTTTGTTCTGTTTACTTTTTACTGGCAAAAGCTAGACTAAAAAGAAAAGCTTTTCACTATGATCAAACTTGAAATGCACGATGGCATCGCCACCGTGACACTAAATCGTCCAGAAAAATGCAATGCTCTAGATTTTGCCGCATTTAAGCAATTAGATCAGCTTATACGTGCGCTTAGGCGCAATAAATCCTTGCGTGGGGTGATCATTAAAGGTGCCGGTGCGGACTTTTGTAGCGGCTTAGACTTGCCATCCGTAATGAAAAAGCCACGTAACATTCTGAGCTTACTGTTTAAATGGTGGCCGCGCCAAGCCAATTTAGTGCAGCGTGTGGTAGTTGGCTGGCAAACCCTTAATGTGCCCGTGTTTGCCATAGTGCAAGGGCGCTGCTACGGCGGTGGCTGCCAATTAATTGCTGGCGCAGATTTTAAAGTAGCTACACCCGATGCGGAGTTTGCCATTATGGAAGCACGTTGGGGGCTTTGCCCAGATATGGGAGCCAGTCACTACTTAGCAAGGCAAATGCGTTACGATGACTTACTTTGGGCCTCCACCAGCGCCACTCCTTTTAGTGCAGAGCAAGCCCATCAGATTGGGCTGGTCAGTGCGGTGAGTGATAATCCAGAAGCCTGGGTAAAAGAACGCCTCGCCATGTTGCAAACCCGCTCGCCTGATACCTTAGGCGCCATAAAACGACTTTACCAAACTGCCTATAAGCAGCGTTTAGGGCGCACCTTAGCGAGAGAAACCTTTAATCAAGTCAGGCTG
The DNA here is from genome assembly GCA_041937835.1 of Alteromonadaceae bacterium. GTDB lineage: Bacteria > Pseudomonadota > Gammaproteobacteria > Enterobacterales > Alteromonadaceae > Pseudoalteromonas. The sequence goes on from JBGTXC010000177.1 coordinate 833, forward strand.
TTACTCAAACCCAACACCCGTATTGCCATGGAAAACGAAAAGCGAGACGAGAAAAAGCCTTATCAAAACCCAAGCCGGTGGTAATTAATCAGCGTAAAGCGGCGTCTGCTGGCTAATTTTTAAGATCACTTCTGACTCCAATACTGGGCCTTGCTCATTGAGATGCAGGGCCTGATGGAGCATAGCAGCGGCAACGCGGCGCACATGGATAGGCGCATAACGCTTGGCTTTATTAAAAGGTAAGCATTTAAGCGGGGCGAGTAAAATTTGGCTGGCAAACTCTAGCGGTCGCCCATCAGGACGTAGCGCGCCTTCAAGTAAAGATGGGCGATAAAAATACACACGCTCTGCCAGCATGGCTTTGGCTTCTCGCTCCATCTCACCTTTGGTTTTTAGATAGTAATGTTTGCTGTTTGCGTCTGCACCGACTGAGCTAACAATATGCACAGTTTGCGCATGGGCTTTAAGCCGCTGGCAAATGCCAAGTACCGTATCATAATCCACCGCACGAAACGCTTGCTCACTCTTAGCTTGCTTGATGGTCGTGCCAATGGCACAAAAAACGTGGGCGCCATCCAAATACTCGCTTGGCACATCGGTGATGTCATCGCGTACAAGCTCAGTGACTTTAGGATGCTGGCACAAGCCTGTTTCTTTACGCACCACCATCACTAAAGACTCACAGGCATCCAATGCCAGTAATTTGGCTCTCAGTGCGCGTCCGATTGCCCCTGTACCGCCAAATAATACCGCTTTAAACGGACGGTAATCCAAAAGGCTGTGTTGCTCTATCATTCTTGTTATCTCGTAATTCTGAGTTCACCATCTAAATGCACATCGCGCTGCGGGAAGGCAATCACAATATCATGCTCAGCAAAAGCGTCATAAATGGCAAAACGAATATCGCTTTTAATGTGGCGTACAATAAATTCACTGTCGGCATCCGTCCAGAAAACTGCGTCGAAAATAAGGGCGTTATCGCCAAAATCTTCAAAAATCACCTCAGGCTCAGGGATGTCTATGGTGGACTCATGAGCGCAGACAATTTCATGCATCAGCTTGCTCACTAGTTTTACATCTGCGCCATAGGCAACGCCGACCCGCACAAAGGTGCGCGCACGGGTGTCCATTAAGGTCCAGTTTGTAACTGTGTTTTCAAGCAGTTGGCTATTTGGAACCATCATGTGCACGCCATCATTACGACGTATGCGGGTTGATCGCGTATTAATGGTTTCAACTCGGCCCTTAGCATCCCCAACTTCAAGGAAGTCGCCAATACGGATTGGCCGCTCCCACATTAAAATCCAACCAGAAATAAAGTTGTTAATGATGTTTTGGGCACCAAAACCCACACCAATGGCTACCGCACCGGAGACAAACGCGAAGGCGGTTAAAGGAATGTTTAAAATGTACATGGTGCTGAGCGCCATCACCACTAGCGTGACTACCCAGTAAATGCGATTAAATAAGTGGGTGGCATCAGCCCCGAGCTGTTTGGCTTTGAGGGCTTTATTCACAAGCCGTGAAATGGTTTTTAAGACCAACCAAATGGCAAGTAAAATCAATGGCGCTTGTAACATTTTGCCCACGGTGAGTTCAGTTTCACCAAATTTGATCACCACTATGGACATAGCATCGTAAAATTGTTGTAGCAGCACAGCACCCTCGCTATTAATCGCTTTTGCTATAGTTTAGCTTGCCTTTAAAGTAAGCTATTGGCAAATAACAATAAATATATTTCACTCATGGAATTAAGTTTACTGGCAATATTTATCCCAACGGTGTTTTTGGTGTCTATCAGCCCTGGCATGTGTATGACGTTGGCGCTGACTTTAGGGATAAGTCATGGTTATCGCCGCACCTTACCTATGATGTATGGTGAGCTGCTCGGGGTTGCTAGTGTGGCTACTGCGGCCGTGCTGGGCGTTGCGGCGCTGATTTTAGAATTCCCTATGGTATTTACCGTTTTTAAATGGCTTGGCGGTGCTTACCTCATTTATGTGGGAGTCACGCTTTGGCGTACTGAAGCCGAGTTAGAGCTTGCTAAAAATGCCCAAGACGTGACGCCTCGTACTCTTTTTATTCAAGGCTTTGTGACTGCAGCATCAAACCCTAAAGGCTGGGCGTTCACGATTTCACTGTTACCGCCCTTTATTAATGACACCGCGCCCTTAGCACCGCAATTAGTCACGTTAGTATGCATACTGTTATTGAGTGAGTTTGTATGCATGAGCTTATACGCCACTGGCGGGCGCACTTTAAAGCGCTGGTTGAGTGATGACGCCCATGTGGTTTTGCTTAATCGCCTATCAGGCTCTTTAATGATGGGTGTGGGTCTTTGGTTAGCACTAGGATAGAGCATGGAACAAGAAATCGAGCAGTTTGAAAAAATTTATACCATGGTGGCCGCTTATTTAGTGGAATACAGCTTTCAGGTATTTGCCGCACTCGTTATTTTTTTACTAGGCCTTTGGGTTGCCAATAAGTCTTCTGGGCTTGTTTTCAAGCTGATGAAAAGCCGCAATATCGACATCACTCTCACAACCTTTGCGGCCAATTTAGTTAAAGCCTTGATGATCACCATGTTTGTGGTGATTTCACTCGGTAAAGTGGGGATCAGTGTCACCCCATTTGTTGCTGCCATAGGTGCTGCCTCTTTAGGGGCAGGTTTAGCATTACAGGGCATGTTATCTAACTATGGTGCCGGCCTTGCGATTATCGCGACGCGCCCCTTTGTTGTGGGTGACACCATTAAAGTAAACGGCGTACTTGGCCAAGTAAAAAGCATTGAACTGGGTAAAACCTTATTGACCAATGAAGACCAAGTGGAGATTTCTGTGCCCAATAAACAAATTGTGGGCGAAGTGATTTATAACTCGTTTGCTTACTCTTTAGTGGACTCAAGTATCGGCATCGCCTACGACGCAGATTATGAAAAGGCCATTGCCTTAATAGCTGAAGTGTTAGCCCAAGAAGCCACAGTGACAAAAGAGCCAGAGCCTTTGATTGGCATTGATGAGTTTGCGGATTCCAGTGTCACTGTTAGATACCGCTATTATGCGGATACGCAACACTTACATAAAACCAAATTTGCAGTAAACCAAGCCATCTTTGCCAAGATGCAAGAGCATGGCATTGCCATTCCTTTTCCACAACGTGTGGTGCATTTACATCAGGCCTAACAACAAAAAACCACGCATTGCGTGGTTTTTTCATTCAGATAACAATTACATGTTGCCTGAAGGTGGATTAGACTTCTCAGCCTGAATTCGCATGTAGATTTCTTCACGGTGCACAGACACATCTTTTGGTGCATTCACACCGATGCGCACCTGGTTCCCTTTTACCCCGAGTACTGTCACGGTGACTTCATCACCAATCATAAGGGTTTCACCAACGCGACGAGTCAGAATTAGCATTCGCTTGCTCCCATAGTTCCAAATTTAAAGATTCCAAGTCGGTGCCATTTTAATGAAATTAATCTGTAAAAGTAAGTAAAAACACTTACCTAGCTGTTTTCAGTGATAAAAGTGCGATGTAATGCGCGTACACCTAACTCTAAATACTTTTCATCGACTAGCACGGAAATCTTAATTTCTGAGGTCGACACCAGCATAGTCGCAATGTTTTCACTGGCAAGGGTGTTAAAAAAGTCGCTTGCCACACCCGCGTGGGATTTCATGCCAACACCAACGGCAGAGATTTTCGCCACTTGGGTATTACCTTGTACTGCTGATGCACCAATCTCATCCAAGGATTGCTCAAGTAATTCAATAGCTTGATCGAAATCAACACGGTGCACAGTAAAAGCATAGTCTATTTTTTCAGCTTTATGATTATCTTGTGAAATCATGTCAATTTCGATGCCGCACTCGGCAAATTTTGCCAAGATTACAGCCAAAGTTACGGGCTTATTTGGCGCCTCGATCACTCTGATTAAGGCTTCATCTCGGTTAAAAGCAATTCCCGAGACCACTCGCTTTTCCATGTCATCGTCCTCGAACGTGATCAAGGTTCCTTGATCTGGGTTGAATGAAGACAGCACCCTAAGTGGCACATTATGCTCACCTGCTGCTTCAACTGCGCGAATTTGTAATACCTTTGCACCTAAGCTTGCAAGCTCTAGCATTTCTTCAAAGGTGACTTTTGTCATGCGTTTGGCATTTGGCTCAATGCGGGGATCTGTGGTGTAAACACCGTCCACATCTGTATAGATTTGGCATTCATCGGCATTCAGCGCGCCGGCAATGGCAACGGCTGTGGTGTCTGTGCCGCCACGTCCTAAGGTTGTGATATTGCCTTCAACATCACGCCCTTGGAAACCAGCTAAGATGACGATACGGCCATGCTCTAACTCTTGCTTTAAGCGGGCATCATGAATGTGCTCAATGCGGGCTTTACCATAGAGGTTGTCGGTTTGAATTCGAACTTGGTCGGCCAATAAACTGACCGCAGAGTGGCCACGCTTGATAATGGCCATGGCAAGTAATGCCACAGAGACTTGCTCACCGGTTGTGAGTAAAACATCGAGCTCTCTGGCACTGGGTTTGGCATCAATTTGGCTGGCAAGATCAATCAAGCGATTGGTTTCACCTGCCATGGCAGAAACCACCACCACAATTTGATGCCCTTGCTGTTTATGCTTCACTACCAAATCTGCAACGGCCTCAATGCGCTCGATAGAGCCCACTGAGGTACCGCCAAACTTTTGAATTAACAGCGCCACTTAATTAGCTACGCTCAGCAACCCAAGCATCTACACTAGAAAGCGCTGCTGCTAAGTTTTCTGGCTGTGTGCCACCTGCTTGCGCCATATCAGGACGACCGCCGCCTTTACCACCTACTTGTGAGGCCATAAAGTTAACCAATTCACCGGCTTTAAATTGGCCAGTCAGGTCTTTTGTTACACCCACAATCAGGCTGACCTTGTCACCGTTTTTAGCACCTAAGGCAATCACCCCAGAGCCAACTTTGTTTTTCAGGTCATCCATCATGCCGCGCAGGGCTTTTGACTCAGTGCCTGTGACGTCCGCAACAAGCAACTTAGTGCCGTTAATGTCTTTTGCCGACTCTAATAAGCTGGCACCCGCTGCACTGGCTAGTTTGTCATTGAGCTGAGCGAGTTGCTTTTCAAGCTGCTTGGTTTTATCCATTAACCCAGTGACTTTTTCAATCACGTTTTGGCTATCGCCTTTCACTAGGCTTGCAACCGCGCTCAAAGTTG
>JBGTXC010000178.1:0-6047 GCA_041937835.1 Alteromonadaceae bacterium
GTTAATGCGATTAACCCAGGGCGCACTCGCACAGACATGCGCGCTCAAGCCTTCCCGGGTGAAGACAAAGACGCACTAAAAACACCAGAAGACCTCATGCCAACCTATGTGTATTTAATGGCAGACGCGTCAAAAGACGTCAACGGTCAGAGCTTAGACGCCCAATAACGCGTTTTTTTGCGCAATAAAAAAGCCCCAACTTGGGGCTTTTTTTGTATAACTTGATTTGTTATTAGCGACGACGCTTTTTAGTTTGCTGCGTCATGCGCTCTTTATGCTTACGCACCGCTTTTCGAATACGCGATATTTCTTTGCGTTTTTCGCCACGTTTTTTCGGCACCACACTCAGTTTGGTTTCTGTTTCTGGGCGCAGGCTCACAAGCTTACGTAGGTAGTTTACTTCACCTAGCTCAAGCTCTTTCCAACCGCCATGAGGCAAGCGTTTATCTAGCTCTAAGTCACCATAGCGAATGCGAATAAGGCGCGATACTTCCACACCTTGTGATTGCCATAAACGACGCACTTCACGGTTACGGCCTTCGGCTAAGGTCACATTAAACCACTTGTTAATGCCCTCACCGCCTTGTGGAGACACGTGTAAAAAACGTGCTGGCCCATCTTCTAACTCAACCCCTTGGGTCAAGGCTTTCAAAGTGCTGTTTTCCACATCACCAAACACACGTGACGCGTATTCACGCTCAATCTCATAGCTTGGGTGCATCAAACGGTTAGCTAATTCACCGTCGTTGGTAAATAAGAGTAAACCTTGGGTGTTGATGTCTAAGCGGCCAATCGCAATCCAACGGTCGCCTTCTAAGCGCGGTAGACGATCAAACACAGTTGGGCGCCCTTCTGGATCTTTACGGGTGCACAATTCGCCTTCTGGTTTATGGTACATAAGCACACGGCAGATACGCTCTTGTGCTTGCTCAACTTTCACCTTGTGGCCATCTACACGAATTAACTGCGTGGTTTCAACGCGATCGCCTAAACGAGCCACTTTACCGTCTACACTGACGCGGCCATTGCTGATGTAATCTTCCATCTCACGACGGGAGCCAATACCTGCACGAGCAAGTACCTTTTGTAACTTTTCACTCATTCTGATAGTTCTTGTACTTCAGGATCATTTAATAGTGCCTCAAGTTGCCCAAGCCCGGCTTCAGGGAGCGCAGGCAAAGCATCAAGGCTGTCGATAGAAAAATAGTCTAAAAATAACGGTGTTGTGGCTAATAATGCCGGACGCCCAGGCACTTCTTTATGGCCGACCTCTTCAATCCAACCACGTTCCACCATAGTTTTGATGATGTGGGAGGCCACAGAAACCCCTCTAATTTGCTCTATTTCACCCCGGGTTATCGGCTGTTTATAGGCAATAAGCGCTAAGGTTTCTAAAAACGCCCGCGAAAATTTCACCGGGCGCTCATTAAACTGTTTTTGCAAATAAGGCGCTAACTGACTGTTAGCTTGAAAACGATAGCCTGAGGCGACTTTGACTAACTGCACACCACGGTGCTGATAGTCTTGTTGCAGGGCATTAAGCGCTGCGTTTATGTCATCCATAGTGACATTTAAGCCAGCTAACACACCTTTTTTTAAGGCTGCCTCAGAGACAGGATGGCCGGCAGTAAAAAGTGCCGCTTCAATCACGTTTTTTAGCTGTGATAGTTGCACTGCCCCCACTCCTATTTTGCTGATTCTATTCAAGCGGCTGATTATGCCACAAATTTTCAAAAATGCGCAGTTAACTCTGCATTAGCTTGACGTAAATACTGGTGTTTTGTGCCACCTCGGACACCACATCGATGTCAATCACACCTTCTTTGCACAGCTCAAGCACGGCTAAAAAGCTCACCACCACCCCTTGGCGCCCTTCTGACTCATCAAATAATGTGTAAAAAGGAGTGGCTTTACCGCCTTTTAACAAGGCCAAGATGCGCTGCATTCGTTCACGGGTGGAGAGCACTTCACGGGCAATGTGGTGATGCTCGTATTTTTTCGCCCTGGCTATGACATCACCGATGGCAAGCAATAATTCTTGAAGCATGATTGGTGATTCGGTGCTTGCACCGGAATCGACATTGCTCGGTAACTCGGCCTCTGCAATAAACGTATCGCGCTCGAGCCGTGGCATTAAGTCCATTTGCTCTGCGGCTTTTTTAAATTGCTCATACTCTTTGAGTTTACGAATGAGCTCGGCACGGGGGTCTTCTTCGTCTTCTTCTAATTCTTCGTGCTTTGGCAATAATAAGCGGGATTTAATGTGTGCCAGTGTGGCGGCCATCACTAAGTAATCTGCAGCAAGGGCAAGTTTTAATTCTTGCATCATTTCCACGTATTGCATGTACTGCTCAGTGATGCGCACTATCGGCATATCAAGTACATCAATTTTGTGCTTTTTAATGAGGTATAAAAGTAAATCCAGCGGCCCTTCAAAGGCATCCAAAATGACTTCCAGCGCATCCGGCGGAATAAACAAGTCTTCTGGTTTTTCGAGCACCGCTTCGCCATGAATAAAAGCAAGCGGCAATTGGCGTGCATCACTCATGATTCAAACGGCGTAGGATCACCACTGCCACGGCGCACTAAGGTGATGTCATCCTCAGATAAATCCACCACCGTACTGGCTTGCTCTGGCAAAATGCCACCATGAATGATGACATCCACGTGCTTTTCTAGAGTAAATTGAAACTCATCTGGGTCAGATTGCGCAAAGTCATCACCTGGAAGCAACAAGGTGCTCGTCATGATGGGCTCACCCATAGCCACAACGAGGGCTTGCGCTATGTGATTATCCGGCACGCGGATCCCGATGGTTTTCTTTTTGTCATTTAAAAGACGACGAGGCACTTCTTTGGTGCCTTTAAAAATAAAAGTATAGGCTCCTGGGGTGTTGTTTTTAATCAACCTAAATTGCTGATTATCAACCCGTGCATACGTAGCTAACTGAGATAAATCCGCGCACACTAAAGCAAAATGATGGTCTTTTTCAATTTGGCGAATACGGGCAATGCGTTCAATAGCGCTTTTATTACCAAGGGCACAGCCAAGGGCGTAACCCGAGTCGGTGGGATACACCACCACACCACCTTGTTGCAAACTGGCGACGGCTTGATTAAGTAACCGCGCTTGTGGGTTATCAGGGTGTACGTAGAGCATCTTAGCCATAGTCAGTCCTTGTTGAATGATCTGCTAGAAACGTTGCCAGATCCCGTCGCAATCTTTTGGCAAGTATAGGTTCTTTCCTAACTCTAACCAATTGGTTGGAAAATGAAAATCAGAACCTTGCGACCCTAACAGCTGATACTCATTGGCTAAGCGCCCAAGGTGTTGACGCTCGGTAGGTGCTTGCTGCGGACGTGCCACTTCAATGGCATCGCCACCTGCGGTTTTAAATTCAGCGAGTAACTTTCTGAGCCACTTTTTTGATAAATCGTATCGGGTTGGGTGCGCAAGTACAGCTTGACCGCCTGCGGCTTTAATTGCAGCAATGGCCGTTGTTATTTCACACCACTGACTTGCCACATAACACCCTTTGCCTTTACCAATGAACTTATCAAACGCCTTTTGCATGGATTTCACATGCCCTTGGTTATAAAGTACTTCAGCAAAGTGGGCACGGGTAATTTCACCGTCGCCCGCTAAGTTTTTTGCCGCTTCCAGCATGTCCGGAAAACCACATTTACTCAGCTTGGCAGCAATTTTTTCAGCGCGTTCTAACCGTTTTGTTTGTTGGCTTTGTAAAAGCGCGGTGAGCTCTGGGTGAGTGACGTCTAAATTTAAGCCCACAATGTGCACTTCAAAACCATGCCATTTAGTGGAAATTTCAACCCCAGAGATAAGCGTGATGTCACGAGGGTGCTCAGCTAAATGGGCTTGAGCGTCTAAATAACCCGCCACAGTGTCATGATCTGTAATGGCTAATACATCCACGCCCTTCTCAATTGCACGTTCAATCAATTGAATGGGTGTTAAATGGCCATCAGAAAAACGGGTGTGGCTGTGTAAGTCATACTTCAAAAGAGTGCCCTCATTTGCTCAATGTCGCAGTATACCAAGGCAAGCGGCAAAAATAATCATTTTGTTTTTTTACCGCAGCGCGCTTGACTCCCTTTTGTACCTATGGTCTGATGAGTGCAATTCAAACGCACTGATACAGAAAATTCACATGCAAACTAACACAAACAACACAATGCATTGGTGGTGGCACGCAAACTAGCGGGCTTGATTTTCTGTGCGTAAAGCATATTTAAGAACCCGCAAATCATTTGCGGGTTTTTTCGTTTTTAGGAATAAAAAAATGTCATTACATCAAAGTCTTAACACACATCATTGGTGGTGGTGCCCAAATTAGCGGGACGGACTTGCTGTAACTGGTGATCCATAAAACCCGCTCTCAACAGCGGGTTTTTTATTTTTCGGGGAATGAAGGTGATATTCAGTCAATTAACAAAAAAAGCAGGCAGCGTGAGTAGTATTTCACTCAAGCGTGATTACGTCACCGAGCCACTGGCACTTTTTAGGGCGCTCAAAGGCACTCATCAAGTGTTACTCGAGTCTGCTGAAATCGACTCTAAAGATGCACTTAAAAGCTTGTTGTTATCTGATGCGGCGTTAAAAGTGGTGGCTAAAGACCAAAAGGTCTCACTCATCCCTTTAACACCAAATGGGCAAACCGTATTAAATTATTTAAAAGGCCGCTTTGAGCAACTCGATTCAGTGTCTGTCACAGAGACTAACAAGGTCGTCACTGTGGCCATCTCACCGAGCACTGAATTATTAGACGAAGCACAAAAATTAAAAGCAACGACGGTTTTCTCAGTACTTAGAACCCTACTTGCCGACATTGAAGCCACCAGCACCCAAGCATACAGCGTGTTTTTAGCTGGCACTTTTGCTTATGACTTACTAGCTAGCACAGAGTCTTTGCCTGACGTCCCCGATGGCGATAACGACTGCCCAGATTACGTATTTTACCTTGCTGAAACTTTAGTGGTTGTGGATCACCAAGCACAAACCACTGAGCTTATCGCCAATGTGTTTTCAGGCGATGACGCATACTCCAACTGTTTTGATGTGGGTCAAAAGCTTGAGCAATTAAACGCGCTGTGCGATGAAGTTGCCGAAAGCCCTACTGTACCAGCACCTACCTTTACAGCTGCAAAAGATGTTGCGGTGAATGTCAGTGACGCGGCGTTTTGTGAACAAGTCAGTGCTTTAAAAGCGCATATTTTGGCAGGAGATATTTTCCAAGTGGTGCCATCACGCACCTTTTCTATGCCAGTGACGGACCCACTCAGTGCCTATGGTGCACTCAAAGCGCAAAACCCAAGCCCTTACATGTTTTATGTTAAAGACTCAGACTTTGCGATTTTTGGGGCATCACCTGAATCGGCGTTGACCTATGACGCCAGCAGCAATTGTGTGTCCGTCTACCCCATAGCTGGCACCCGCCCTCGCGCTAAAAACCCAGATGGCAGCATTAATCTCGATAAAGACGTCAAAATTGAGCTGTCTTTACAAAATGACGAAAAAGAACGTGCTGAGCATATCATGTTAGTAGACTTAGCCCGTAATGACATCGCCCGCATCAGCGTGGCGGGCAGTCGCTATGTGAAAGAGTTTTTAAAAGTAGATCGTTACTCACAAGTGATGCACTTAGTGTCCAAAGTAGTAGGTGAACTTAAACCAGAACTCGACGCCCTACATGCCTATGCCGCATCAATGAACATGGGGACATTAGTCGGCGCGCCAAAAATCAAGGCGGCCAGTTTAATTCGTGAAACTGAAAAAGTACGTCGTGGCAGCTATGGCGGCGCGGTGGGTTACATGACAGGACGTGGCGATATGGATACCTGCATCACAATTCGCAGTGCCTTTGTAAAAAATAACATCGCCTATGTCAGCGCAGGTGCCGGGGTTGTGTATGACTCAATCCCGCAAGCAGAAGCAGATGAAACGCGCGCTAAAGCCCAAGCCGTATTAAATGCCATCGCAAGCAGTGAGGCGCAGCAATGAAAACTAAAATCTATTTCATCGATAACTTT
>JBGTXC010000179.1:0-6037 GCA_041937835.1 Alteromonadaceae bacterium
CCCTAAACCGCAAGAGAAAAAACTCTCTGAACGCTTTTCAGACTTACTTGCAAAAAGTACCCACGGCTTTTTGCATCACTTTAATCGCTTTGATACTTGGGTGGGTGAAAAGGTCCACAAAGTACTAGGTAAAGACGAAGAGCAAGAGCATGATAACGAGCCGAAAAGCAGCTTATTGATGTTTTTAAGCTCACCGGTTTGGGAAAACCGCCTGCTTCGCGCAGCCATTGCGTGTTTTATTTTGCTGTTATTGGCGCTCTACATCACAGTGCCTTTCACAGTAGAAGCACAGGCCATGTTTATGAGCCTAATTTTATTAGTGGCCTATGCCCTTCGCTCAGTAAAAGGAGCGCTGGCAAAAACCATCATGGTGGTGCTGTCTGTTTCAACGTCCACACGTTATTTGTGGTGGCGCTACACAGAAACCCTAAATTGGGATGATCCGCTCTCTCTTTTTCTCGGCATGGGGCTTTTACTCGCAGAAACCTATGCGTGGTTAGTACTCCTGCTCGGGTTTTTCCAAACGGTTCATCCGCTTAAACGTAAACCTACGCCACTGCCTAAAAACACGGATTTATGGCCAACGGTGGATATTTATATCCCTACCTATAACGAGCCATTAAGCGTAGTACGCCCAACGACGATGGCGGCCAAATGCATTGACTGGCCTCAAGATAAAATCAACGTTTACATCCTAGATGATGGTAAACGCGACGAATTTAAAGCCTTTGCCGAAGAAGTCGGTGTAGGTTACCTGACGCGCTCTGATAACAACCACGCCAAGGCAGGTAATCTTAATACGGCAATGAAAAACACCCAAGGTGACTTTGTTGCAATTTTTGATTGTGACCACGTGCCGACACGCTCATTTTTACAAATGACCATGGGCGACTTTTTAAAAGACTCCAAAGTGGCGTTAGTGCAGACACCGCACCATTTTTACTCGGCCGACCCATTTGAGCGAAACCTGAAAAACTTTGCGCAAATTCCCAATGAAAACATGCTCTTTTATGGCCTGATTCAAGACGGTAACGACATGTGGGATGCCACCTTCTTCTGTGGCTCGTGTGCAGTGTTACGTCGCAGCGCCGTAGAAGAAATTGGCGGCTTTGCCTTTGAAACCGTAACTGAAGACGCTCACACCGCTCTAAAAATGCAGCGTAAGGGCTATAAGACTTCGTACATTAATATTCCGCAAGCGGCGGGCCTTGCCACAGACTCCCTCTCAGCCCACGTCGGTCAGCGTATTCGTTGGGCCCGTGGTATGGCGCAAATATTCCGAATTGATAACCCGCTGTTAGGCCGCGGACTCAATATTAAACAGCGCTTGTGTTACCTCAATGCCATGTTGCACTTTTTATCCGGTATCCCGCGGATTGTCTTTTTAACGGCGCCTTTGGCCTTAGTATTTTTAAATGCCTACATAATATACGCGCCCTTTTGGACCATTTTTGTATACGTAGTACCCACTTTGCTGCAAGTAAAAATAACTAACTCGCGAATACAAGGTAAATACCGCTACTCCTTCTGGGGTGAAGTGTATGAGTCCGTACTGGCTTGGTATATTTTAAAACCCACCACTGTGGCATTAATTAACCCTAATAAGGGTAAGTTTAATGTAACGGAAAAAGGGGGCTTTAATGACAAAGAGCACTATGACTGGAATATCTCTAAACCCTATGTGGTGTTATTACTTTTGAATGTGATCGGCTTTTTATATGGCTCATACCGTTTAATTGATGCCACAGGCACTGAACTTGCCGTATTGGTTATCTCACTGGCATGGGTGGTGTATAACGGCATTATTTTAGGGGCTGCGGTTGCCGTTGCTGCCGAAGCGCGTCAGGTGCGCCGCTCACACCGTATTGCTGCAAACTTTAGTGGTACTTTGGTATTGGAAAATCACCATACCTTAAATGTTACCGTGACTGATTATTCAGACACTGGGCTTGGCTTTACCTCTGACTTTGCACACATTTTTAAAAACGGCCAAAAATTAACGCTCATTTTGCATCGCGGGACGCGCCAGTTCACCTTCCCAGTGACTGTCTGCAACACCCGTGGTAAGCACGTTGGTGTGCTATTAGGTGACCTTGATTTGGCTAAGCAGTTTGAATACATCCAATGCACCTTCTCGCGTGCGGATGCATGGTTATCATGGCAACATAACTTTGAACATGACAAACCGGGTTACTCATTTAAAGAAGTACAAAAAACGGCATTGCGTGGTTATAAAAACCTCTTGTTCCACGCGCCAAGTTATTTGAAGCCAATAATTAGTTTTGCGACTAAAATCATAGTGTTAGTACATAGTTTTATGCCGCAAAAACCATTAATAAAACAATAAGCATGGGTTGTTAATTGTAATGAAACAGTTTGACGCTAAGTCACACACTCGCCACGGCTGGCTCTTCGCTGCTGTGCTTGGTGCAAGCTTGCTACCAGCAACGTGGCAAGATGCAGCAGCACGGTATTTTGATGAATCTTCTATTCGAGAGCGGGTGAAATCCTTTAATCAGGATCACCCTGAACTCAGAAACCGTTTTAAAGACGGCTACCCTGAAGCCGCGCCCATGTCAGAACGCGTTTTAACCGTCAAAGAGCTCACTCAGCAAACCATTAAGCTGCGCGGTGTGAGTACCTCACAAAGCATCAACTTCACCAATGAAGTGGATAGCATAGTGAAAGACTTAGACATGACGCTAACGTTCAGTCACTCGCCGTCACTCTTATCGCGTTTATCGCACATCAAGGTGTATCTCAATGAAGAGATCATGGCCGTGTTACCCATTAAACACAGCAATGAGAAAGAGCAAGACCTTGGTGAAGACGTCACGTATCAAGTGGATTTAGATGCAAAACTAGTGGCCGACTTTAACGCGCTGCGTTTTGAGCTGATTGGTCACTACACTTTAGAGTGTGAAGACCCATTCCACTCAAGTATTTGGGTTGATATTGACTCACGCTCAAAGCTTGCGATGAAGTCACAGCTGCTGGCCATTGAAAGTGACTTAGCGCGCTTCCCTGAGCCGTTTTTTGATGCCCGTGATTACAGCCCGCTTGTGTTACCCATGCATTTTACCCAAGCGCCTAATACCACAATGATAAAAGCAGCCAGTGTCTTGGCCTCTTGGTTTGGTGGCCAAAGTCGCTGGCGTGGCAGTGATTTCCCTGTCAACTATGACACCATCCCGGTGGATCACGCTGTGGTCTTTATGACCAATGACACACGTCCGCATTACTTGCGTGATTACCCGCACGCAGATAAGCCTTCGATAGATGTGATTTCGAACCCTTACTATCGCTATAAAAAGTTGCTAGTGATCAATGGCCCAGATGAGGCCGCGGTGCTTGATGCCGTGACAGGGTTAGTGTTTGGTAAAGACATGATGGTAGGCCGCGTAGCTGAAGTATTAAGCTTGCCTAAGCTTGACCCACGTAAAGCCTATGACGCCCCTTATTGGTTACCAAGCGATCGCCCAGTGCGCTTTGACGAACTCACTGAGTTTGAAAACCAATTACAAGCCCAAGGGTATGTGCCAGCACCAATCAGTTTAGATGTGCAATTGCCACCGGATCTCTTCACTTGGAAGACGGATGGCCTGCCAATGGACTTAAAATACCGTTACACACCACCGAGTGATAACGGCAGCTCACGCCTAAATGTGTTTATTAATGAACAATTTACCCAAGGCTACATTTTAGAAAATGACAACCACAGCCGTTTGGATGTGGCAAACGTGACTGTGCCTTTGTCGGCCAATAACCTTAATATTGCACAAGACGATGTCGATGTGCCTGGTTTTAAAGTGGATGCTGCAAACAAGTTGCAGTTCCAATACCTCTTTAACACAGACAAAGAAGGCCACTGCCGCGCAGCACCTGTGGGTGGCACTGTGGGTAGCATTGATGGTTCATCCACGCTAGATATCAGTGATTTCCACCACTATGTTGCCTTGCCGGAACTGGCAATTTTTGCCAATGGCGCGTTCCCTTATAGTAAATGGGCGGATCTCAGTCAAACTCAGCTGATTTTAGATACCCCAGTGTCTACTGGGCAGCTCCACACAGCACTCAACTTACTGGGTCACATAGGTGCAACAACGGGTTACCCAAGCGTTGGATTGCACGTGAGTCATAACCTCGAAGGGGTTGATGCCTCTGACAAAGACATCTTGTTTGTCACCAACCATGCTACTTCACAAAAAGTGGTTACCGACGAAAAGCTGGCCAACTTAATTGCTGCTTCTAAGCGCCGAGTGACTCAAGCACTCATGGAAAAAACCCCTGCTGAGTTTGATACCTTGAGCGAGCGCCCAATTGTGCAGGTAAATAGCCAAAGCCTAGGGCCAATTGCTGCCATCACAGCAATGCAATCACCGTTTGATGATGAGCGCAGTGTCATCACTGTTATGGCAAGTCATGATAATGCCTTTGGCCTAGTTACCGACGTGCTTCGTAATAAAGGTGAATTAAGCGCCGTAAAAGGCACCACCACCATAGTGAATGAGCACGGCCTACGGACAAGTTACCTTGGTGAGCGTTACTACGTGGGCGATATCCCACTTTATTTGTGGCTCTGGTTTAACCTTGCCGATCACCCGTTTATTTTGGCCTTTATTTCTTTGGTCACCCTGATTTTACTGGCCTTTATTTTATGGCGCTTACTCAATGTGGCCGCGCGCAAACGATTAGCTGAAGGAGACAACTAAGATGAAACGTTTAATCACTAAAGCGTTACTTGTGTGTGGCTTCTCAGCGTTTACGGCCACATCGGCCTTTGCCACAACGCTCACAGCCGCAAAACAGTGCAACGTGCCACAATGGCAAGACTGGCAAACCTTTAAAGCGCACTTTGTGACAGACAAAGGTCGCGTGATTGATAAAAACTCAACGCGCTTAATTTCTACCTCAGAAGGTCAGTCTTATGCGCTTTTCTTTGCCCTAGTAGCCAATGACAAAGCCGCCTTTGACCGCATTTTAGATTGGACTGAAGAGCACCTCAGTGAAGGTGACTTAAGCACCCGTTTGCCTGCATGGCAGTGGGGTAAAGCGGATGATGGCAATTGGCAGATTTTAGATCACAACCCAGCATCAGACTCAGATCTGTGGATCACCTACGCCTTAATTGAAGCGCATCGATTGTGGGGCGACCGCCGCTACGATGTGCTTGCTTATGTAATGGCAAAACGCATCTTCCGCGAAGAGACCATGTTCTTTCCAAGCCTAGGGCAAACTTTGCTACCAGCACCCTATGGGTTTGAAATTAATGAAAAAACTGCCAAACTTAACCCAAGCTATGTGCCGCCATTTATTTTTTCAAGGCTCGCAACTAAGTACCCAAATGGTCCGTGGCAGCAGCTTCATCAAAGCAGCATGCAAGTACTTACAGAAACAGCACCTAACGGCTTTGCACCGGATTGGGTATTGTATTCTGAAACGCAAGGCTTTCATTTTGGTAAGCGCGCTAAAAACACCGGCAGTTATGATGCGATCCGCACCTATTTATGGGCAGGGCTGCTGGCTGACGAGAGCCGCGATAAAACCAAGCTGGTGATGCAATACGCGCCAATGGTGGACCTAGTTGAGCGCTTGGGCTATGTACCTGAAGTCATTGATACCAGCCGTGAAGATTCACCGCGCAGACGTTTTAATCGCGGGCCTATCGGTTTTAATGCGGCACTACTGCCTTTACTACAAGACACAAACCAAGATTCACTGGTGGCACGCTTTACCCAAAGAGTGAGCATGTCAAAAGCCAGCGAGCTTGAGAATAATTATTACAACAGTGTGCTTATCCTCTTCGCGCTTGGCTTTATGCAAGGGCACTACCACATTGATGTAAACGGGCAATTGCAAACCACGTGGAGTGACGAATGCGCTTAAACGAGCGTTACTTAGCTTTATGTATTTCAACGGCATTGTTTGCACACAGTGCCGTGAGCCATGCCAACACCACAGGGGTTCGCTCCGAGGGCGTTGATAATGACTCTGTAACTTGGTTACTGCAACAAGTCCGTGTTGGTGAGGCGCAAAA
>JBGTXC010000017.1:0-22490 GCA_041937835.1 Alteromonadaceae bacterium
GCTGATTAGCAGCAAGCATCATGATGTCAGCATCTAAACGTACTTCTGAGCTCAGCGCTAAATCAATTGATAAACCTTTTTCGGCAACTTGCTGTTTTAACGACTCAAAAATACTCGTTAAGTCCATTAAGTGGGTGTCAAAACGCCCTAGTTGCAAGTGTGGGGTGAGCACCATGCGCTCAACCCCTTGGGATGCTGCGTGTTCGAGCATCAGCATGGCTTCATCTATGGTTTGTGCGCCATCATCCACGCCCGGTAACACATGGCTGTGAATATCTATCATGCGCGCTCTGCCTCCTCATACTCATAGTAATCGTAGTAACCATAGTTACCCGAGCTTGAGTGCGAGTTTTCAATGTCCACTTGGTTTAACACAATCCCTGCTAGGTTTGCTTGTGCACCCATAAGGCGTTGAATGCCGTTTTTAATTAGGGCCACACGGGTGTGATCGGCCCGCACAACATAAATAACCGCATCAGATAAGCGTGATAGCACTAAGGCATCACTCACGGCTTGTACTGGTGGGGTATCTAAAATGATGCGATCGTATTTTTGACCTAGCTCATTCAAGAGCTGTTGGAAACGATTACTCGAAAGTAGCTCAAGTGGGTTTGGCACCACTTGCCCTGCTGTCATGTAAGAAATACCCGATTTCTTATCACGGATAATACAGTCTTCAAGTTTGGCCGTCCCTGAAATCGCATGAGATAGACCCGCTTGGTATGCCGGCTGACCAAAACGTTTCCCTACGCTTGGTTTACGTAAATCACAGTCAATTAAAAGTACACGTTCAATTTGAGCCATGGCAAAGGCCATGTTAACACTGGTGGTCGTTTTACCTTCATTCGGGATGGACGACGTCAGCGTGGTGACTTTTGCAGGTTTATCTAGCTGAGTGAGGACAAAACTGGTTCTAAAGGTACGGATGGACTCGGCAAAACGGCGCCCTTCTTCCAAAAAGTAGTAATGCTTGTCTAAATGCTCATCCACTTTCTTTTTGATTTTGGGCACTAGACCTAACATGCGCTGTTGTAGTTTGCTTTCTACTTCAGAGGCACTCTTAATGGTGTCATTGAGTAGCTCAAACACAAAGGCAACCACGAAACCAAATAAAGTTGTCGCAATAAAGGCCAGTGTCACTAACAGGCTCTTTTTCGGTTTAATTGGTTTGTTAGGCACAAAGGCTTTGTCAGTAAAGCGCGCCATCGCCGCGCCAAAGTCACTGGCCACTTCCGTTTCTTTTGAACGCGCTAAGAAGGTGTCATAGAGTTTGCGGTTTGTTTCCACATCACGTTTAAGCTGGCGATAAATCGACTCTTTACGTGTGATGTGTTGGTATTCAGCACGAATTTTCGTTAAGCGCTCTTCAAGTGCGCTCACGTTTGAGTCTGCACGGCGTAATTGCTTGGCAATGCTTGCCACTAACTGACTGACTTGATCAGACATGGCGCTATTTAACGTAGCGACCTGCGCACGGGCTGCAATCATTTTAGGGTGCTTGGGACCGTATACATCTGCGAGCTCTGAAACTTTTTGTTCAGCTTGCATCAGCTGAGTTTTAACCGTTTTAATGCTGTCGTGATCTATGATGGCATCAAGGGTTTGCAGAGTCTGAGTATTGCTAGCACCAATTTCACTGATCAACTGATTAATGTTAGTCAGCTTGTTGAGTTCATTACGGGCATTGACGAGTTGTGACGAGGTTTGCTCTAGCTCTTTGCCTACTAGGCCCACTACCCCTTCAATATCCACCAAGTTTTCTTGTTCGCGGTACTGCTGGAGTTTGCCTTCAGAGTCCACTAACTGGGTTTTTAATGACGATAAACGGGTATTTAACCAATCTGCCGCTTGTTTGGTCACTTGCATTTTGGCGTCAAGGTGATGGTTAATGTATACCTCACCTAAGGTGTTCACAACGGAGGCGGCTAAGCGAGGGTCGTGCGCATCAAATGACAAAGACACCAGCTGCGTTTTGCTTACCGGTTGGATGCTCAAGCGGGCAGAAAATTGCTCTACCAAACGCTGTAATTGCAGCGCTTTGGCTTCTTCTTTGGTCATCACCACTTGGTTAGTTGACGAGAAAAACGGCACTGCCTCTTTTATGCTGGCAATGCTACTCCCTATGAATGAAGGCTTAGGTTGAAACTCTGGGTGCTCGCTTAAGTTAAGTGACTCAATCACTTTAATCGCCAGTTGTTTTGATTTTAAAATCTCAAACTGAGTTAAATAGTATTCTTTTTGTGATGAATCAAAACCATAGATGTCGTCAAAGCTAATGGCTTTGGTTTGCTCTGATTCAATTAATAAGGTTGCAGTGGCGCGGTAGGTTGGGGTGATATTTAAAGAAACAACCAGTGTAAGCACACTGACCATCACGGCCAAAAGTAACACTTTGAATTTGTATTTATTTGCGAGCGAAAACAGTTCGCGCAAATCGATTTCGTCTTCCTGACGCGCCTCAGGCCCCTCGATACGATGCGGGTAGGCCTGCTGCGAATTGTCTATCGGAGTCAAGGATGCCATTAAAAAAACCTCTGTTTAATGGTGACTGTGTCTCCCGCTCGCACTGTGGTGGCAAGCGTAGCGATTGAGTAATTGGCGTTATCGCGCTCTTTATAGAGCCAGATTTTTTCTGTGGATGCGCGCTCAGTTAAGCCACCGGCAAGGGCAATGGCTTGGTTGACTGTCATGCCAGGTTGATATGGGTAGCTGCCAGGCTTTTTCACTTCGCCATGAATGTAAAATGGGCGGTATTCAACAATGCGTGCGCTGACGTTAGGAGAAATCAGGTAATCCCCTTTTAAACCTTGGGTGATACGCTGTTCAACTTGGGCAACCGTTAAGCCACTAAGCGTCACTTCGCCTAAAAATGGGTAGTTAATTTTGCCGCTGTCTCCAAGAATGGTTTCTAAAGAGAGCTCTTCTTCGCCGTACACTGTGATTGCGACTTTATCACCAGGGGCTAAGGTGTAATCTGAATTAGCAAACGCCACCATTGACGCGAACAAAGTCGCGCCAATGATAAGTTGCATGAGTTTTTGCAACATTACATGCTCACCATAAAGTTAATGCCAAACACTTGCTTGTCATACTCTATGTTGGTGCGTGTTGACGACTTGTCTGTGTGAACAAAGTACACAGAGGCATCTAACCAACGACGGAAGGCATAATTTGCAGCAACACGATAATCAAGCATGTCGTCTTCACGCGCTACACCTTGGTAATCTTCTGAGCGAAGGTTTAAACCAAGTGTGGTGCTTAAGTCATTTCGCCATGTATGGTTCCAGCTGGCGTTATAGCTAGACTCTTTGATGTAGTTACCTTCAACGTTAGGATCGCGCGCTGCACGAGAAGTACCTAATTCAAAGCTGCTGTAAGTCAGTGGTGACCAAGTCATTGAGCCTTCCCAGCTCACGCCAGAGAAATCTTCACGAAGTGGGTTATCGAAGGTTTTATCTTGGTAACCTAATTTGAACTGACCGGCCGTGATAGCAGTGATATTCCACGTTGCACCAAGTGATAAACGCGCGTCATCAGAATCACGAGAGCCACCGGTGTCAATTACGTCATAACGAATACGGTTTACTGAGTATTCCACAAAGCCATCAGTACGATCGCTCATGCGGTAAAATAACGTTGCGCCCAGTTTATTTGAGTCATAATCACGCGTACGTGTTACTTCTTCAAAGTTTTGGTAAGCCTTATCAAATAACGCAACGTCCGCTTTTAAACGCAGTGGTGTCGACAGCACGCCGTATTCAACCGCTGCAGCAAACTCTGTTTTATTATACTCAAGAGGCGCGTCAATACTTTCGGCATTACCTTCAGTTAAACCTGAACCACGTGACTCAGATAAACTGGCAAAACCGGCAGATAAATCAAACTTTAATGAACGTGACGCTTCAAAATGTGCATCAGCATCGAGCGATGCATTTAAAAAGTTATCTTCTGAACTGGAGAAGTATAACCCTTTAGTTAATCCCGCATTTACTTCATAACGGTTTACACCGTCTTCAGCTAAAAAGTTTACCGAGGGTGCTAACTCTAGGATAGTACTGCTTTTTTCATCAGTTGAATTGTTCAAGATATTATTATCGTGACGCAAATCAGCTTTTAATAAAGGAGTGATCGTAATTCCATTTTCAGCTTGCCATGCAGCAGGCTCAACTGCCATTGCGTTATTTGCAACAAATAGCGCAGGCAAAATTAATATCCGCATATTAATTTTTTCCTAACTTAATGATTTTTATTTTTAATTCATAGAGGGATGGTTTAGCACCCTGAATCCATTCTCTGCTAAGCGTGCCTAGATAAGATACATCCATATACGCAGCACGCTGCATAATATAATACAAATAAAGTATTAGTCGCAATAGGTATCTGCCAAATAAGCTTTTTTTGACTACGCTTTATGCAAGCGCAAGCGTTTTGCGTGTATCGAATGGAGTCTACATGAAGAGGCATTACCTATTTGTTACATGTTTATTACTTTCTCACATTATTTTTTTTGCACTGAGTGAATTCAACCGTTTCAACCAACTTATTGAACACGCCATCGCTAACCATAGCTTTAGTAAAAAGCAGCGTTTAATTGCATGGCGCGACTACCTGCACAGCCAAAATAAAGCTAAAAGCCAGCAATCACAACAACTTATATTTAATGTGAATGATTATATTAATACCCATATTAAATACAGTTCTGATAGTAAACTCTGGGGGAGTGAAGACTTTTGGGCCACTCCTTTTGAAACCATTATTCAAGGAAAAGGTGATTGTGAAGATTATGTGATTGTGAAGTATTTCATGCTGAAGCTGCTCGGTGTGCCGGATGAGCAACTGCGTTTTATGTATGTGCGCCAGCTAGACGTGGATTTACCCCACATGGTGCTACTGTACTTCCCACAGGAAGGAAGCGAGCCCTTAGTGCTTGATAACTTTATTAACGAGATAAAGCCTGCGTCAGAGCGCAAAGATCTAGAACCCATCTATAGTTTTAATGGTATGGGGCTGTGGCTTGCGTTTAATAAATCTGACACCCCGTCTTATCCCGTGGATATGGAGACAAATTGGGTCGATCTCATCGCCCGTTTTGAGCTTTAAAGTTAAGGATGCACAATGAAATTAACTCTTCCAAAGCTGTTTACCACAGTGTTTATTATCTTTGCTTTAGGCGTTGCGCTCTGGGGCTGGCAAGTAACACGGGATAAACTGGTCAATTACATGCAAGGGCAAGTGTATACCCATATGCGCGATGCAAGCACCGCACTTGCTACGGGCATTGGCTATCACTTACGCAATGATGATCCTCGCGCTGCTGAAATGTTAGTAAGGGCCTTTTCTGACTCTGGCTATTATGGCGATATACGGTTTGTAGATTTAAATGGCAGCACCCAATTTAGTCGTCAGTTTGAGGTGCCAAATGCCCAGTACCCAGCGTGGTTTGAAAACGCCCTGCCCTTACCTAAGGTGGCCGCTGAAGCGGAAGTCTTAAATGGTTGGCAGCAAGTAGGCACGGTGCAAGTAAGCGCATTAAATGTATTGATACTCAATGGCTTATGGCAATACGCCAGTGCCTTTTTAGGCTTTGTGTTAGTGCTCACTGTGATTATTACGGCATTTACTTACGTGATTGCGCGCAAAATCAGTCGTTACTTATTGCTCCTTAGCGAGAATTATCAAAGAACCAAACCTGATGTCCGTGCAATCAATCACTCTTTGGGCTTTTTTACCGAGCTCAAATCATTGGATGATGCTCTTAACTCCTACAACACTGCGATTGAATACCAACTTGACCGTCTAAAGCTCAGGATTAAACGCCATAAACGCGAGGCACTCAGTGACTCGTTATTAGGTATCGGCAATCGCAGAGCCTTTGAATTGGATGCCCTTAATAACTTTAATTTTGATAATGTGAATGACGAGCACACTGCCATTCTCATCACCTTTTCTAAGCTACAGCAATTAAATCAAGACGCTGGTTACCAAAGTGGGGACCACTTTTTAGTGGCTTGTAAAGATGCTTTGTTATTGAGTTTAAAAGAATTTCCCGACTCACACATATACCGTACCTCAGGTGCAGGTATCGTTATCATAATGAATGCGCCTGCAAGTTACTGCAAAGAACATGTAACGGAGATAAACACACGCCTTGCTAATCTCACCGACAGTAAAAACCAATACAGCGAGCATCACATTGCGTTGTCTAGCTTTGATTTAAATGAAAAAGCCAGCGACATTTTAAAACGCTTAGATAACTCACAAACGATTGATAATGATGAAGAAGCCCCTTTAATCGCCAGGGGCCAATGGCGAGATGTGTTACAGACATTTTGTGACCAGCCAAATCTCCCTTTACAGTTTCAACCTGTTTTAAATCAACAAGATGGTAAAGCTTTATACCATGAAGCCTTTTGTTTTTTTGAATATCAAGGCAAGCCTGTCCCTAATAACTTGATTTTTAGCATTGCCCATAAACTCAATGTAGCTAAAGAACTCGACAAAGCCATCATTAGGCGCGTATATACCTTATTAAAACGCCAGCCTGATCTAGAGCTTGCCGTGAATATTTCAGCTCATGCCATTAAAAGCCATGAGTTTATTGCCTGGTTATCCGGTTGGAAAGATAACAAACGCTTAGCCAATCGCCTTACCATAGAAATTAAAGAGCGCAGTTTGCTGGATGATCAAAGCGTGATTATACGTAACTTAAAAGCCATGAAAGACACTGGATTTAAGCTTTGTATAGATGGTTTAGGTGAAAATTATGCCAGCTTAAAGTTAATTGATTCAGTGCATTTTGACTTTGTGAAAGTGAACGCGCGTATCTTGTTTGACAATGAGCACACCGCTATCAGTAATTCGGTATTACTGTTTAAACATCAAAAATCACACATCATAGTGAATAATATTGATTCAGCACATGCTAAAAAAGCAGCAAAAGAAAACAATTTTTTATATTTACAAGGAATTGATATTTACCCCGAGCGAATTTTATATCAACATAATAAAGAAGGTGAGTTTAACTTTTTCAATGTGGAGTTTAATTCGCCTCACTAAATACACATGGAGAATAAAGTGATTAAAGCTACAAAAATAACAGCGCTCGCTGCCGCTTTGGCATGTTCTGCCCTTTCAACACCTGCTCTAGCTCAAATGACTGCAGATAGCCTGCAATCTGGCTTGGCTATAAAAGTAGAAAAAGGCTTAACGCTACAACAAGCAATCCAAGAAGCGATTGCAGAAAGCCCTGAAAATGCTGAATCTATCATTGAAACGGCCCTTGCTGCTTACCCTGCTGATCAGCAAAAGGCGATTTTAGAAGGGGCATTTGCCGCTTTTAAAGACAACGATCAGATGATCCAAAAGATCGTAAACCTAGCAAATCTTTACAATGTGAACTCTGTAACGACTACAGTGGCATTGTTAAACGGTGCTCAAAAAGCCCTTTCTGCATTTAATGCAACAGCGGCTGGCCAAGACTCAGGTTCAGGTACTGCAACTGTAACAGGTAATGTAGGTACTAATTCGTCAGGTAGTGCTGGCGGTGGCGGCGGCGGTGGTCGTGGCGGCGTGTCTGACGGCAGCAACTAATACTAAGGCTCCTTCGGGAGCTTTTTTCTTACTATGCATTACCTTATCTTAATTTTGACCTTAGTCATGCCACTATTTTTTGGTGGTTTTCGCCATTGGGTGAGCCTGCTTATTTGCAGTGCACTATTCATCTTAGCTGCCTTAGAAATCAGTAAAACGTTATTTAAATCAGAGTCAAAACAATCATTCCCTCGGCAAGTTAAGTGGGTATTAGTCGCTTTAGGTGGCTTTGCGCTATTTCAAGGTGCGCAGTTACTTGGTATGAGCCCACATTACGATCCTTACCAAGGGATGCTGACCTTATTAAATACCCTGGCGCTGATTGCGTGGGTGTATTTGGTAAGCACCACAACACGCAGTAAAAACGAGCTTAACCGCTTTGTGTACACTCTATTACTGACTGGAACACTCGCTGCGTTATTCGGTATTTTTGGTCACCTTGCACCTGAGTTAAATCCATTCTCACAAAGTAACGTCCACGAAGTGAGACCAAAAGGCAGCTTCATCAACGCCAACCTACTGGCCAACTACTTAGGTTTGATGCTGTGCTTAGCGGTGGGTTTTTTAGTGAGCCAGTTAGCCACTAAAAAGCAAACTCGCGATTTGCGCCAAACTGTGCGTGCCATGTTTGAACTACTGTTATCACAGAAGGTCATCGTTCGGATTGCCTTAGTGGTGATGATCATCGCTTTAGTGATCACCCGTTCTCGAATGGGTAACTCCGCGTTCTTTTTAGCTTTGTGCGTGGTCGGCTTGTATGCCTTTTTCTGCTACAAAAAGCCCCCTATTAACTTAAAAGTGGTGATCGTCAGCTTTTTTGTGTTGGACTTAATTGTGATTGGCAGCATTTTTGGGGTAGAAAAAGTAAAGCAGCGCCTCGTGGAAACCAGCTTACAAAGCGAAACCCGCGATGACGTAGTAACAGACTCTATGCCTATCATTGCTGAGCATGGGCTAAGCGGCACAGGTGGCGGGAGCTTTTATTTAGCTTTTTTAGAAGCCCAACCCGACTTTTACTCCGGCTTTTATGACAATGCCCATAACGATTACATCCAGTTTGCTGTGGAGTTTGGCGTGCCCATTACACTGTTACTGGGCTGTGGTTTAGTGTTTCTAATGCTGTACTTTTTAAACACCATACGGACTGATGCCAACAGTTTAACCAAAGGACTGCATCTAGGCGCGGGCTTGGCCATCCTCTTTACTTTAATGCACGCCAGTGTGGATTACCCGCTGCAAGCGCCAGCCAATCGCTATGCATTATTTGCCATCATCACCCTTGCAATACTGAGCAAAAGGCTGACGGTGAAAAAGAAAAAGCGCGCACGCACAACTGCGACACTGTGATAAGATAAGCGGAATGTTTGATTCCGCTTTTTTTGTCTCATGAAAGTTATTTCTTTTAATATTAATGGCCTACGCGCCCGTCTTCATCAACTCCAAGCCCTGATTGATAGCCATGATCCTGATGTCATCGGCTTACAAGAAATCAAAGTACACGATGAGGCGTTCCCAGTGAAAGACATCGAAGCCATGGGCTATCACGTTGAGTTTCACGGTCAAAAAGCCCATTACGGTGTGGCGCTTTTATCTAAAAAAGCCCCGCTTAACATTCAAAAAGGCTTCCCTACCGATAATGAAGACCACCAAAAACGCATGATCATTGGTCAATACCAAAGTGAGAGTGGCAAGGTGGTGACTGTATTAAATGGTTACTTCCCGCAAGGGGAAAACATTAACCATGAAACTAAATTCCCGTACAAGCGGGCGTTTTACCAAGATTTAATGACCTACCTCACTGGCCATCACAGCAATGATGAAGCCTTAGTGGTCATGGGCGACATTAATATTTCACCTACAGACATCGACATTGGTATTGGCGAGCAAAACGCGAAACGCTGGTTAAAAACTGGTAAGTGCTCGTTCCAACCAGAAGAGCGCGAGTGGTTAAGCACACTATTAGACTGGGGCTTAGAAGACACCTTCCGCCGCTTATACCCGGAGACGACTGAAAAGTACTCCTGGTTTGACTACCGCTCTCGTGGTTTTGATGATAATCGCGGCCTTCGTATTGATGTGATTTTAGCGACGCCATCGCTTGCGGCAACAACCACAGATGCCGGCATTGATTACGAGCTTCGCGGTATAGAAAAGCCTTCTGATCATGCGCCTATTTGGACCACGTTCAAAGTATGACGTATCACTACCTGTGCCCTTTGTGTCAATCACCTTTAGCAAAAAATGGTAAGGCCTATTCTTGCGCTAATAATCATCAATTTGATGAGGCAAAAGAAGGCTATGTGCACTTATTGCCGGTGCAATTTAAAAAATCGAAAATGCCCGGCGATGAAAAGTCTATGGTGGATGCGCGCCGCGCTTTTTTAGCCCAAGGGCATTATGATTTTTTACAAGCGGCACTGTGTGGCGCCTTAACTAAGGTAGCGCCAAGCATGGTTTTAGATGTAGGTTGTGGCGAAGGCTATTACACCCACGCCATTGCGGATGCATTACCTAAAAGCCAGGTGTATGGCTTAGATATTGCCAAAGAGGCCGTACGCCAAGGGGCAAAACGTTACGCTAATCTCGCGTTTTCAGTGGCATCAAGTAAAGCAGCGCCCTTTAAGGGCGGCCAATTTGAGGCCTTAGTGAATGTGTTTGCCCCCATTTTTACGGATGAATCGGCACGTTTATTAGCATCAAAAGGTAGGCTATTCACAGTGACACCAGCTGCCCAACATTTGCGTGAACTACGGGAATTAATTTATCAAGACGTGAGACCTTTTAGTGCACCTAAGGCACTTAGTGCGTTTGCTGAACCTAAAGTCACTCAGCTTACTGAAACAGTGACACTTGATTTCGACACCTTGCAAACCTTAGTGCAGATGACGCCTTTTGCATGGAAATTTAAAGACGTACATTTTGAAGCGCTAAAAGCAAAAAGCCCAATGGCAATCACATTGGACTTTTATCTTTCGGAGTATCAAAAGTTAAAATAACTCTTTTTGAAATGCTTTGTCCGTTTTGTCGTACATGTCCCGGAGTAACCGGGCTAAATCGGCAAAACGGGGCTGATGGGTTTTGATGTTCACATCATAACCCGCTTGTTTCATTTTAGCGTGTAAGTCGCGGTAAAAGCCGTGGAAAAATGGCGGCAATTTTGAGGTTGCCCTATGCCCAAGCCAAAGCTCAGCTTGCACTGGAATACTCAGCAAAAATAATGCGCTGGCAATGATTTGAGGCAAGCTTTCTGCACCCAGCAGGTGATATTGCAATGCGGCCACTAACACAGCGCCCGGCACCAACAAAGTGTGCGTTGCTTTAAGTAGGGCAATCACTTTGTGCTCAACAAAATACAGGGTGAGCTCTTTTCTGTTGGGCCATACCTTGGCGTACTCCTTTCCATCTTTTAACTGACGAAAAAATGTAACTAGCATGTGTAACCTCGTGTGTCATTCCCTAACAAATTGATTCAAGTAAAAAAAGCGACCTCAGGCGCACTGCAACACTAACTTCTTTAAGCTACATTGAGTACAATAGGGACAATTAAGTATAACACAGTCAATGGCTTGTCTCGATAGTCTAGCAAGTGCTATGAGGCAGTATGTGCTCTGTTATGTCATACGCACCAAGGTCTCAAATCGTTTTAAAAGTGAGGTGAATTCACCATGTCGACACACCCTGTTTTGGTTCTCAATTGTGGTAGCTCAAGCTTAAAATTTGCAGTCCTTGATGCGCACTCTGGTGAAGAATTGATAAGTGGAATTGCTGAGTGCCTAGGCCTTGATGACGCGCGAGTAAAATACAAACACCTTGGTAATAAAGAGCAGCTTTCCTTACCTAAAGCTGCCATGCATGATGCCGCTTTAAACAAAGTGGTGGCACTGATTAATGACACTGGGCTTGGCAAAAACTTAATTGCCGTTGGTCACCGTGTTGTGCATGGCGGTGAGGCTTTTACACAATCAGTGGTAATCGATGACGCTGTGTTAAGTGCCATTGAATCTGTCTCGCACCTTGCACCTTTGCATAATCCAGCCAACTTATTAGGCATACGTGCCGCCAC
Organism: Alteromonadaceae bacterium; assembly: GCA_041937835.1. Taxonomy (GTDB): domain Bacteria; phylum Pseudomonadota; class Gammaproteobacteria; order Enterobacterales; family Alteromonadaceae; genus Pseudoalteromonas. The sequence goes on from JBGTXC010000017.1 coordinate 11,654, forward strand.
GGAGGCATTTTCTCACTTACCGCAAGTGGCTGTATTCGACACGGCGTTTCACCAAACCATGCCAGAGCACGCTTATTTATATGCGCTTCCCTATTCGCTATACAAAGAGCGCGGCGTTAGGCGCTATGGGTTTCATGGCACAAGCCATTTTTACGTGGCAACCCACTCCGCTGCGCTTTTAGAAAAGCCAGCTGAAGAGGTCAACCTTATTACCGCTCATCTTGGAAATGGCAGCTCAGTCACCGCCATCAAAGCTGGTAAAAGCGTGGATACGTCAATGGGGCTCACACCATTAGAAGGGCTAATGATGGGCACCCGCTCAGGCGACGTTGACCCAGGTCTTTTGGAATTTTTAGCCAATGAGTGCGGCTATTCTGTTGCTGAAATCTCAGCGCTTTTAAATAAATCATCAGGCTTTTTAGGAGTAAGCGAATCATCAAGTGACTGCCGTACGATAGAAGAAGGCTATGAGCAAAACGACCCCGGCAGTGTCCGGGCATTAAATCTTTTTTGTTATCGCCTTGCCAAGCAGATTGCCGCCTACTTACCAGCCGTTGGTCAACTGGATGCCATCGTATTTACAGGTGGCATAGGTGAAAATTCCGACCTCATTCGTGAAAAAGTCATCAACCACTTAAGCTTTTTGGGCATACGCTTAAATTCTGCACATAATAAAGCTGCACGCTTTGGTGAGGCAGGTGTGATTTCCGAGCCGGGAAACATCAAAGTAGTCGTTATGCCCACCAACGAAGAATTAGTCATCGCAAAAGACGCGCTTCGTCTTGTGGAGGCAAACTAAATGGCCCATCGTATTATGCTTGTGCCAGTATCCACTGGCGTTGGATTAACCTCTATTTCCGTGGGCTTAGTGCGGGCACTTGAACAAAAAGCCGTTAAGGTGAATTTTTTCAAGCCCATTGCTCAGCCTCGTCGTGGTCACGTTGGCCCTGAGTCGTCTTCAGCCATAGTCGCAAGAGGCTCGTTAATTTCGCCGCCTAAACCGATTGATTTAAGCCATGCTGAGCAATTAATCGGTGATGAAAAAATCGATGAATTACTCGAAGACATCATAGCGCGGTTTGAAACCGGCACCTCGCCTGATGAAGTGGTTATCATCGAAGGATTAGTGCCTACCCGAAAACAACCTTATGCTGGGCGCATCAACCGCGAAATCGCGCAAACATTGGGGGCGGATGTGGTGTTTGTACTCACCCCAGGTAACGACAGTGTCGAACAGCTTGAGGACAGACTTGAAATTGCCGCCAGCAACTATGGCGGTATGAACGCCGAGCGCGTGATTGGCTGTATTTTTAATAAGGTGAATGCCCCGCTTGATGAGGACGGCCGCGCCCGCGCTGATCTTATGGATGCCTACACCCCAGAGCGTGAAGAAACCGAAGTAAAACGTTTAAGCGCCCTGCCCCTTTTCAGAAAACACCCGTTTAAATTATTAGGTGTGGTGCCGTGGGATTTTGAGCTTGTCGCACCGCGCGTAAAAGATTTATGCCAGTACTTAGGTGCCAATATCATCAATCAAGGTGATATGGAGCACAGACGCCTGCGCCGCGTCACTTTTTGTGCCCGCACTGTGTCTAACATTTTGAATTACTTCACCCCGGGTACCTTGTTGGTCACCCCGGGCGATCGCTCTGATGTGCTCGTTGCCGCTTGCTTAAGTGCCATGAACGGTACGAAACTCGGGGCCATTTTGCTTACTGGCGGCTTTATGCCAGAGCCTCGCATCATGACCTTATGCGCTCAAGCCATGCAAACTGGCTTACCAATTTTGATCACTGAAAAAGACACTTGGTCCACCAGCTTGCAGCTTCATAATTTTAATATGGAAGTGCCAGTTGATGACGAGCAACGAATTGAAAAAGTGAAAAACCACACCGCCCATTGTATGGACACAGCGTGGCTTGAATCACTCAGCCAAGGGGTGGCAAAAGTCCGTAAAATGTCGCCACCGGCATTTCGTTATTTGCTCACCGAAAAAGCACGCAAAGCCCGTAAAACCGTGGTTCTTCCTGAAGGGAATGAGCCGAGAACCATCAAAGCGGCCGCCATTTGTGGTGAGCGAGACATCGCCCGCACTATTTTGCTCGGCAATAAAGACGAAATTTTACGGATTGCCGACCAGCAAGGTGTGCATTTAAACGATCACGTCACCATCATAGAGCCAGAAAAAGTCCGTGAGGATTACATTCAACCTATGGTGGCACTGCGTAAAAATAAAGGTCTGACTGAAGTGGTGGCAGCTGAGCAGCTTGAAGACAATGTTGTGCTAGGCACTATGATGCTCGCTAATGACGAAGTAGACGGTTTAGTATCAGGTGCTGTGCACACCACAGCCAATACCATACGCCCACCGCTGCAGCTAATAAAAACGGCGCCGGGGTCATCTTTGGTGTCATCCATCTTCTTTATGCTACTGCCTGAGCAAGTACTCGTGTACGGCGATTGTGCCATTAATCCAGATCCAACGGCTGAGCAATTAGCAGACATTGCCATTCAATCCGCAGACTCAGCAGCCGCTTTTGGCATAGAGCCCAAAGTTGCCATGATCAGCTATTCTACAGGTACGTCAGGTACAGGAGCCGATGTTGATAAAGTGCGCCAAGCCACGCAATTGGCAAAAGAAAAACGCCCAGACTTAGTGATTGATGGGCCATTACAATACGACGCGGCCATTATGGCGAACGTGGCTAAGAAAAAAGCCCCGAATAGCCCAGTAGCCGGGCAAGCGACCGTGTTTGTATTCCCGGACCTCAATACCGGCAATACCACCTATAAAGCCGTACAGCGCAGTGCCGATTTAGTTAGTATTGGCCCTATGCTGCAAGGCATGCGCAAGCCGGTAAATGATCTCTCCCGTGGTGCGCTTGTGGATGACATCGTTTACACCATTGCACTGACTGCCATTCAAGCTGGCGCGATTGATCAAAAATAACACAACCCCACAATCGCACGTAAAGACGTGTGTTTGTGGGCTTACTACCGCCTCTTACACAGAGTTATTCACAGTTTTTGTGGAAAAAGCCACTTGCAAGCCCTTAATAGGCACGCCACTATAGTGAAAAAGGGATAGGAGTTGATATGTCGAAGCAAACCTTGGAATTACTGACCAGTACATTCACGATCCATTCGCTAGCACCTGATGCCCAATTACCGAATACGGCACTTAGCTCAGAAATTTATTTCATAGGTAAAACCAGTGCTGAATTATCTCTGGTTTGCCAAAGTGACATCGACATAGACGCACTGGAAAGTGAACCTGGTTGGCGCGCCTTTGAAGTACTTGGCCCTTTAGGGTTTTCGCTAACAGGGATTTTATCCAATATTTCTGGGGTGTTAGCCAGTGCTGATGTGTCTATTTTTGCTATTTCCACCTTTGATACCGACTACATTTTAGTGAAACAACACCAGCTTGATACTGCAAGCCAAGCGCTTAAAAAAGCCGGTTACACGGTGCTGTGTTAATGGCACTCAGAGTTGCCTTTGCCCCCGAGCAGCAAATTAGTGCCGCCTTGAAAGCAAAAGGTGGCCAATTTGCTCGCATTCGCTTACTTAGCCCCTTATCTGGGGTCGTTAAACCCTTAACGGCGCACCCACTCCCTTTATTTAACCGAGGTGGTTTAGGTCAAGGCGTGGTGATTGAAGTCACCGAGCATAAAATGTATGCGCCATTCACTGGCAAAGTAAAACACATTGAAGAAGGTGGTCGCCTTTGGACTTTAGTCAGTGATTCAGGGCTTAAAGTACTTGTCCACTTTGCCATTGATGACAACGCCATGCCTTTGATAGGCTTAAAATATTACGTGCGTGTGGGTGAACACATTGAAGCCGGCCAGGTACTCATGTACGTGGATTTACGCCAATTTACCCAACGCATTCATGCGGCAGTGAGCATCATTAATCACCACCCTATTGTACGCCTGTTTTACACCCAACATCTTGTTAAAGCAGGTAAAGATCCATTATTAACTTGTTTAATTAGTAGAAAATCATGAACACTCTTTACGGCATCAGTAATTGCGACACCATCAAAAAAGCTAAAAAGTGGCTTGAAGCCAACGACATCCAATATCAATTTCACGACTACCGTAAACACGGTGTGAGCGCTGAGTTACTCTCTGGCTTTGCCGAGCAGTTAGGTCTTGCTCCTTTAGTGAATAAGCGCGGCACAACCTATCGTGGTTTAAGCGAAGAAGATAAAAAGCGCTGTGAAAGCCAAGATGCCATTGCCCTTTTGGTTGAACACCCCGCGATGATCAAACGCCCAGTGCTTGTGACTGAAAATAGCATGCACTTAGGCTTTAAAGACGCTGACTACGCTGCGATTTTTAACCTATGAGCGAGCTGTTATCTCACCCAGTGATTGCCCTTGCTGAAGCCTTGATGGCAAAGCCGTCCATCACTCCTGAAGATGCAGGTTGCCAAGAGCTCATCAACCGCCGCCTCCAAAACTGTGGCTTTAACATCGAATCACTGTTTTTTACAGACACCCTAAATACTTGGGCACGTAAAGGCATTGATGGTCCTAACTTTTGTTTTGCCGGCCACACAGATGTGGTGCCCACAGGCGATGTCAGCCAATGGCGCTTTGACCCATTCACTCCCACTTTGTGCGATGGCATGCTGTATGGCCGCGGCGCAGCTGACATGAAAGGCGCGATTGCTGCCATGGTGGTGGCCACAGAGCGCTTTGTGAGGGACCACCCAGATCATAAAGGCAGTATTTCTTTTTTGATCACATCAGATGAAGAAGGCCCATTTATAAATGGCACCACTAAAGTGGTGGACACCTTAATGGCACGCGATGAGACAATTGATTACTGCATTGTTGGCGAGCCGAGCTCCACGGCTCAAGTGGGTGATGTCATTAAAAACGGGCGCCGTGGCTCTTTAACTGGGCATTTAAAAGTCATCGGCAAGCAAGGGCATGTTGCCTACCCACAATTGGCAGATAACCCTATCCATAGTTTTGCGGATGCACTCAAAACATTGACAAGCACCACCTGGGATGAAGGCAATGCGTTTTTCCCAGCTACCAGTATGCAAATTTCTAACATTCAAGGTGGCACTGGTGCATCCAATGTGATCCCAGGTCATCTCAATGTGCAATTTAACTTCCGTTTTAGTACTGAGGTGACGGCAGAGCAACTAAAACAGCGTGTGCACACTATTTTGGACAACGCTGGGCTCAATTATGAACTTGATTGGATCCTAAACGGCGAGCCTTTTCTCACCGCACAAGGTGAACTCATCGACGCCACCAGCGCTGTGATTAAAGAGCTTACCGGTAAAGCGCCCCAGCTATTAACCACAGGTGGCACATCAGATGGCCGCTTTATTGCCAAAATGGGCTGCCAATTGCTTGAGCTAGGTCCTTGTAACGCTACCATTCATCAAATTGATGAGCATGTGGATGCACAATCCCTTATCACTTTATGTGATATGTATTACGGCACTCTGAAGCGACTGTTAGCATGATTTTAAGTGTGCTTGGCTTGGACCAAAGCCATTTGGTAGCGTCGTCTGATGGCTTAATGCATCAGGCTGTGGTGGCTGATTGGCAAAAACTGCAACAGGCCGCACTAAAGGCAGGGTTCTTTCTTAAAATTGCCTCTGGCTTTCGCGATTTTCATCGTCAGCAAATGATTTGGGATGGTAAGTTTCAAGGGCTGCGCCCCGTTTATGATGATAATGAGCAAGCCGTTGACTTAAGCGCTTTAAGCGACCTCGAAAAAATCCATGCCATCATGCGCTTTTCAGCCTTACCGGGCAGTTCACGCCATCATTTTGGCAGTGATTTTGATGTCTATGCAGAAAACTTAATACCTAAAGGCGTGCAATTAGGGCTACAACCTTCCGAGTATGAGCGTGGCCATCAAGCGCCTTTATCACGCTGGTTAGATGCGCATCTCCATGACTTTGGCTTTTACCGGCCTTATTCTTTGGATTTAGGCGGGGTTGCGAGAGAGCCATGGCATATTAGCCACATTGCAACGAGCCAAGATTTTTTGAGCAACTATGACAAGGAAAAACACGTTGATGCCCTGCTCAGTCATCACGTAGCAGGCGCTAGCGTGATAGTGAATCAGCTAGATGCCTTGAATAAACGCTATATGTTTAACCTTGCAAAGGCACCTCAAAAGGCCTAAAAGATTCATACTGCATATTAAAAACCGCTTAATCATTTAAGCGGTTTTTGCTTTTACCCAGTAGGCACCAAAACTGATTAGAGTCACGGCTAAAATCACCTGCCCAGTAATGGTTTCATCCAGAATAAACCAGCCCATCAGCATTGCCAGCGGCGGCACCAACAACTGCGCAATAGCAGCAAAATACGCGCTAATGTGGCCTAGCACATAATACCAAAGCACATACCCAAGAGCCGATGTGACCACCCCACTTAAAAGAGCAAACACAAAGCCCGGATGCTGCACAACAGCGCTTACGTCATGGCTTAATATGGGTAAGAGTAACGCTCCAATGAGTGATGCAATAACAAAATGCCGAGTCACAGCGAGGCGTTTACCTTCTAAGGTGTTTGCGCCTTTTTCACCTAAAAGTGAGTAAAGCCCCCAGCTGATGCCACTTAAAGCCATCATCACAATCGCAACCGGATGCGTGCCTGTGAGTTTGCCTGCAAATAAGATCACAAAGCCCACACACGCCACTAACATGCCTATCACTGTATGTTTAGTTAACGTTTGCCCACGCAAAAAACTGATGCCAACCATAGTGATTTGCACCGTTAAAAATAAAATAAAAGCGCCACTGCCTGCCTCAAGTGCAAGGTAGGCATAACTGAAAAAGAAGGCATAAGCCGCGAGATACACACCACCTTGGAGGTTAGCGCTTGAAAAGAAAGGAGGATGCTCTTCTTGAGCATGGCGCCTTAGAGCACTTACTTTTAAACATATGCTGATTAGCACTAAAGTAAACGCGCCTGAGATAAGCCGCACCAAGGTAAAGTCATACGCAGGCATGGCCAAATCATCGAGTGCAAAACGGCACAAAAGGGAGTTTGCCGCAAACGCAATGAGCGCGGCAAAAACGAGAAAAATCATACGCTTCCTCTTTAAAAAGAAGCAGTATAAAGAATTGCGAAGGCTTTAAGAACCGTCTTTTTTACCTTGTTTTATCATAGCCAGTGCAAAGACTAAGCCTGCTAATATCCACCAAGGTTCATCGAGTGCAGTGGCCAGTGCAGTACCTGCACCCACTCCTAACGCGATAAAAAAGCCATTTGATGTACGTTTACATGAGCGTGTTAACGATTCCATAAGTCGCCTCCTTGTTTTGTATAAAATTCACACAAAAATCATATAAATGCAAACTTTGTACGTTTTTTAAAAGGCACAAAAAAGCCCGCCATGTAGGCGGGCTTTTCAAAGCATTAAGGCTTATTGTGCGTTAGGCGCAAATTTACGTGCAAAGTCAGTCACGTTCATGCCGTTACACTTTAACTCACGTAATACAACGCGGTTCACGTTTAGGCTATCTACGCCACGCTTAGCCGCTTTTACGCATAGTTCAGACGCGATTTTAGCGTCAGCTGCAAATACTTCTACTTTGGTAGTTTCAGTCGCGCTTACAAAGTCACGGGCAAATGCACGTAAGCTTTTGCCGTTACAACGGATGTCTGTACGGAAAACGTTAAGCGCTTGACCTTCGCTTTGAGCGAATGCTTTAGCAGCAGATAAACCACCTTGTGCTGCTGCAACACACACTTGTGTTTCAAATGCATTGTTCTTTGCATACACAGTGCTTGCTTGTGCGTTAGAAGCGATAAGACCTGAGATTAAACCAAGTGAGAGTAGTGCTGCTTTGTTCATGAATACCTCTGTATAAATATAAAGCGCTGAACGAGTAAAATTTGCGCAAATTATATTCATAAAAAACCGGCTGGCAAGGTATAAATTATGCAAAACACGTAAAAATTTGATTATTAATTAACCCTTAATTTGATTGTTACAGAAGCAACAATTCACTTACAAATTAAAGGCTAAAATATTGAGTCAAAAGCGTTTTATTGTGTTTGGACTTGGGTGATCAGGCTCTTGGTGTCAAAACCTAATGTTTTAAGCGTCTCAATAAAATGCGTTAAGCGCGCTTTTGGCACGTTTGGTGAGCGAGCAAGTAGCCACGCGTAATCACGATCTGGGCCTGTGACGTAGGCATAACTGTATAGACCTTGCTCATTGCGAGGTCCTAACTCAAAAATCACGTAACTGGCGTAAAAAGGCCCAAAAAACGACACTTTAAAATGCCCTGTGGTTTTACCATCGACCAATGGGTACATGAGCTTTGCCCGGCCAATGGCTTCGTTTTCTTCATTTTTGATGGCATGTAAACCGCGATTAACCACTTTTATACTGCCGTCCGCATTACGTTCGTAATAAGCGGTGACATTAATTAAGTCACGTTCAAAGGAGTGATCTAAGCGTGCGATTTCGAACCACTGACCTAGATAGGCATCAAGCGAAAGTTTTGAGGTGGGCCTAATACCCTCAGGCACAGACGTGCACGCAGCAAGTAAGAAAAAGTAACAGGTAATGAACAGTGCACGCATTAGCGGTTTTCAAGCCAAGCGGTCATTTGGGTTTTTGTGGCAGCAATTTCATCGGGAAGCTTGGCGATGTACTGATTCGCCTCTTCCACGCTGTGTTGCGTTAAAGTGCGCTCTGTGTGCTTTGCAAGCTCTGCTAAGCTCAACGCGCCAAACTGGGCCGCGTTCGACTTTAAACTGTGAGCATTACGAATAGCTTCGGCTTTATCGCGCTCAAGGCTTGCAACCACTTCTTGATAGAGGCGATCAAATTCACTGAAACAAAACTGTACTGTATCATCAAATTGGTCGCCCAGTAGGCTTGCCATGCCTTCCAATGCCACCGTATCGATTTGGGTTTGGCTCATTACACATCCTTTTTACTACAAGGTTAAGGTGATATAATTTTATGATGAACTGGGCTAAAACCCAACTTAAACGCTTAAAAAACTTGATAAATAAGTAAATTTTGACCAATTCCCCTCAGCCTAAGCGTCCGTTATGTGACCAATGTCATTATCCAGTTAAAACCTGCGTTTGTGATTGCATAGAAAACATACCGCACACTGTGCCTGTGCATGTATTAATGCACCCCAGCGAACAGAAAGCGGCTAAAAACACCATTCGCTTTGGTGCCTTAGTGTTTAATAATTTACACATCCATGTGGGCGAGGTATTCAATCCGGATGCATTAGGGTTAGGTCAACACCCAGTGCTGCTTTATCCTAGCGAAAAGGCCACACCGATTGAGCATTTAAGTCAATCACATCCGGTTTCTAGCCTCATTGTGCTTGATGGCACATGGAAAAAAGCCCATAAGCTGTTAGCCCTTAATCCATGGCTTAACCATATCGAGGCGCGCGCATTTGGCACTGTGCCGCCAAATCGTTACGTAAATCGAAAAGCACCACGCAGTGATAGCCTTTCAAGCTACGAGGCCATAACACATGCACTTCATCACCTTGAAGGCATGCCTTTAGCACTGGCATTAAACGCCTTTGATCGCTTTATAGCCCGCCAAATGGCCAATATGCCAGATGCAGTGAAAGCCAGATATCCCAATGGGCCTGAGTGATTTTTCGTTTTACCGCCGCGGGCCGGATCATCGCCGTGGTGTGCAAGTGTGTTTTTTACAAATTCAGGATGAGTTTGGCTTTTTAACCATGACGGTTGGTAAGCAGATATCTGCGAAAGATTACGCTTTTGCCGCAAATCATATTTACGATGCATTATCTGACTTAGCCTTGATGCTGGGCCTACCTAAAAAAGCCTTAGGCCTTAATCAGACTTTGCGTTTTGCGTATGGCCAAGGTGGCCGCCTAGGTGTGCAAGCCCATTATAATAGTCAAAGTCACACCCTTGCGATCGCTAGAGTGGCAGGTGCAGGCGCCCTTGCCCATGAGTGGTGGCATGGGTTTGATCACTACATTGCTAAACGTATTTTTGATGACTGCCCTGCACACAGCTTTGCCTCTAAGCTTTGGCTTAGCACGCAAAGGATGAACCCACACCCTATTAATTTGCCGCTTGAGGCGTTTTTTCGCCATGTGTTAGTGTCTGAATGTGGGCAAAACATCAGCCCTTTTATGGCACGTGCAATCAAGCTAGACCAAGCGCAAAACCAGCTTTACTTTGCCAAGCCAGAAGAGCTCACAGCGCGCTTTTTTGAGTCCGCATTACAGCGCCACCCTGAAATTAAAAACCAGTTTTTAGTGCAAGGCACCTTACAAGGCCAGTGGGCAAAACTAGGAGCCTACCCAAGTCAATCAGAGCACGAACGTGCCTCTATGCACCTGTTTAACTATTTCGCGTCTTTAGGTCAGGCGTTGAAACAACAAACACGCTATCGTACGTCTTAAGCCAATCTAAATAGTCTTCAAAATTCATGGCGCGGGCAAAATAATAGCCTTGCCCATAATCACATTGAAAATCCGTCAAATGCCTGGCGACATCTTGAGTTTCTATGCCATCAATCACCACATCCACCCCCAAGCTTTTCGCCATTTGGCATAGCGTTTTGGTGATCATTAACGCCACTGGATTTTGCGCTAAGTTTAATTCGCTACTTTGGCCAATTTTTATTTCATCAAAATCCATCAAACTTAAATGGGATAATGACAGCGCCCCCACCCCAAAGTTATCAAGCGATACGCGACACCCCATACTTTTAATGCGGCTAATGGCGGCCCTAAGCTGTGCCACATCTTGCTCTATGATACTTTCATCGAGCTCTAATGTGATGTCTTTAAACGTGAGGTTGCGGCTTTCTACTTGGTCACT
>JBGTXC010000180.1:0-6004 GCA_041937835.1 Alteromonadaceae bacterium
TGCATGTAGCAGGCCCGCTGGGCCGATGAACTTGTCTGGATTCCACCAGAACGAAGGACAAGACGTTGAACAACATGCACAAAGGATACACTCGTACAATCCGTCTAGTTTAGCACGCTCTTCAGGAGACTGCAGATGCTCTCGTGCAGGCGGCTGTTTATTGTCATTGATTAAGAATGGCTTAATCTTCTCGTACTGAGTGTAGAACTGCGTCATGTCTACGACGAGGTCACGTACCACTGGCAGTCCGGGTAACGGACGAATAACCAGCTTGCCTTTGCCCAGTGCGGACAGCGGCGTGATACACGCCAGACCATTCTTACCATTCATGTTCATGCCGTCTGAGCCACAAACACCTTCACGACATGAACGACGGAATGACAATGTTGGATCCTGTTCCTTTAATAGTAACAGTGCATCCAGCACCATCATATCCTGGCCTTCTTCTACTTCCAGGGTGTAATCCTGCATACGAGGTGCGTTATCCACCTCAGGATTATAACGGTATACCGAAAAAGTTAATTGCATGGTCTAACCCCTCTTAGTATGAACGTACTTTCGGCGGGAAGGCTTCACGAAGCTTAGGCGCCATATTGACATCACGTTTAACCATAGCCTCAGTTGCCGGGTTGTATACGCTGTGACATAACCAGTTCTCATCATCGCGATCCGGGTAGTCAAAGCGGCTGTGCGCTCCACGGCTCTCAGTACGGAAGTTAGCTGCTACCGCTGTGCTGTAAGCAGTTTCCATCAGGTTATCTAGTTCCAGACACTCGATACGCTGGGTATTGAAGTCTGAACTCTTGTCGTCAAGACGTGCTGACTTAAGACGCTCGCGAATCTCTTTAAGCTGCTCCAGACCTTCAGCCATTGCTTCACCTTCACGGAATACCGAGAAGTTAAGCTGCATGCATTGTTGTAAATCTTTTTTGATTTGAACTGGGTCTTCGCCCTGACCAGCTGTTGAATTTTCCCAGCGGTTAAAGCGCGCCATTGCTGCATCGATGTCATCTTGCGTTGCATCACGCGATGTGATTTCAGCAATCTTTTCACCTAGGTGAAGACCAGTCGCACGGCCAAATACCACAAGGTCAAGTAGTGAGTTACCACCTAAGCGGTTAGCACCGTGTACAGATACACACGCAATTTCACCACAGGCGAATAAGCCGTTAACTACGTTAGATGAGCCGTCTTCAGCAATGTTGAGAACTTGGCCATCCACGTTAGTTGGAATACCACCCATCATGTAGTGACACGTTGGGATTACAGGGATTGGCTCTTTTGCAGGGTCAACGTGAGCAAAGGTCTTAGAAAGCTCACACACACCTGGTAGGCGCAAGTTCAGTGTTTCTTCACCTAAGTGGTCAAGCTTGAGCTTGATGTGTGGACCCCAAGGACCATCACAACCACGGCCTTCACGGATTTCTGTCATCATTGAACGTGCAACAACGTCACGACCTGCAAGGTCTTTTGCGTTTGGTGCATAACGTTCCATGAAACGCTCACCGTCTTTATTAAGAAGGTAACCACCTTCACCGCGACACCCTTCGGTTACCAGCGTACCTGCACCGGCAATACCCGTTGGGTGGAACTGCCACATTTCCATGTCTTGCAGTGTGATACCAGCACGTAATGCCATACCCACACCGTCACCCGTGTTAATGTGTGCATTTGTGGTTGATGCGTATATACGCCCTGCACCACCTGTTGCAAGTACAACGGCTTTAGATTTGAAGTAAACCACTTCGCCTGACTCGATGTCGATGGCAGTACAGCCAACGATGTCGCCATCGGCGTTTTTAACTAGATCAAGTGCATACCACTCAGAGAATACGTCAGTTTTGTTTTTAACGTTCTGCTGGTATAAGCAGTGAAGAAGCGCGTGACCAGTACGGTCAGCCGCTGCCGCAGTACGTGCAGCCTGTTCACCACCAAAATTCTTAGACTGACCACCGAATGGGCGCTGATAAACACGACCATTTTCAAAACGTGAGAATGGTAAACCCATGTTCTCAAGCTCTGTGATGGCTTCTGGGCCCGTTTTACACATGTACTCAATGGCGTCTTGGTCGCCAATGTAGTCTGAGCCTTTCACAGTATCAAACATGTGCCATTCCCAGTTATCTTCGTGGGAATTACCTAAAGCAACCGTGATACCACCTTGCGCTGACACAGTGTGTGAACGCGTTGGAAAAACTTTTGACAATAACGCACAGGTTTTGCCAGATTCAGAGATTTGCAAGGCCGCGCGCATTCCCGCGCCACCCGCGCCGATTACTACGGCATCGAATTCACGAACAGTTAATTTCACTTAAACACCCCATAACACGAATAGACCAACCACTACGTAAACAAATGCCATCAGGTTTAGTAAAAACCCTAGAGTTGCACGTAGCTTGGCGCATTTGATGTAGTCCGTGAGCACTTGCCATAAACCGATGCGGGTATGGATCATGGTGCAAACGAGTGCAGTCAGTGTGAAGATCTTAACGAACAAGTTACCGAAAAGCGCTTGCCACGCTTCGTAAGTGACCGTTTCGGTTGTTAAGAAATAGCCGATAATAAATAGTGCGTAAGCGCCAATGATAAGCGCTGTTGCGCGTAGTGATACAAAGTCTTGTACCCCATCACGCTTTAGAGATGCTTGATTTAGAACCATATCCAAACTCCTGCTAACGCAGCGACAACAATCCAAAGCGCGATAGTTGCTTTAGCACTGCTGTTGCCTGATTCCAATTCTTCCCAGTAACCCATGTCCATAATCATATGACGGATACCACCTAGTAGGTGATAGGCCAACACGGTCACTGTGCCCCAAGCGATGAATTTGGCAACGAACCCACTAAATAGGCTCTTGACGAATTCAAAACCTTCCGGCGAAGAGAGTGACTCTGACCATGCCCAGATGACAAAGGTTAAGGCGAAAAACAAGGCTACACCGGTGACACGATGCAGAATCGACGCCTTAGCAGTTGCAGGCATAGAAATAGTCGATAAATCGAGATTTACTGGTCTTTGCTTTTTCACAGTTACTTGCCCATTTTGACTGTATATTAGTCAATCTGTTGTTTTTATAAATTCACCTAAAACGGTTAGGTGACCCATCTTAAGTAAAACGCTGAAATCTTCAGCATTAAACATAGAGACGACGCGGTTTAAAACCTATCACAGTATATATAGCCACTGCTGATATTACAATTCTTGTTTAAAACTAGGCGGTTAGATTACACGGCTTGATTAATATTTCAGCAATAGTGAATGTTTAATCCGCAATCGTGCATTAAAATTGACTTTACATACGGTTTGTAAGTTAAAATGATCAGAATTTGCTTAACACTAGTATCAAGTCACACTTAAAAGATGATTTGTTCTCATTAAGGAGATATCTCGATGGCAGATAAAAAAGCCACCCTACATATCGATGGTTTAGACCCAGTTGAACTACCGATTTACTCAGGTACAGCGGGTCAAGACGTAATCGATGTGCGCAGCTTAGGCGCTCACGGTTACTTCACACACGATCCAGGTTTCATGTCGACAAGCTCATGTGAATCTGCGATTACCTTTATCGATGGTGCTAAGGGCGTGCTACTTCACCGTGGTTACCCAATTGAACAGCTAGCTGAGCACTCAAACTACATTGAGCTTTGCTACCTGCTATTAAATGGTGAATTGCCAAACGACGAGCAACTTGCTGAATTTAGCCACACAATCACTAACAGCACTATGGTGCATGAGAAAATCGGCCACTTCTTCCAAGGTTTCCGTGTTGATTCTCACCCTATGGCAATGCTGTGTGGTGTGGTGGGTGCGCTATCGTCTTTCTACCACAGCGACTTAAACATCAACGATCCGAAACAGCGTCACCGCTCTGCGGCACGTTTGATTGCTAAAATGCCAACTATCGCTGCGATGGCTTATAAATACAGCATCGGTCAGCCGTTCGTATACCCACGCAATGACTTAAGCTACGCTGAAAACTTCCTACACATGATGTTCTCAGTACCTGCTGAAGAGTACAAAGTAAGCCCAGTGCTAGCAAAAGCAATGGACCGTATCTTTATGCTTCACGCAGATCACGAGCAAAACGCGTCGACGTCAACTGTACGTCTAGCGGGTTCTTCTGGTGCTAACCCATACGCGTGTATCGCAGCGGGTGTTGCGTCACTTTGGGGCCCTGCGCACGGTGGTGCAAACGAAGCATGCCTAAACATGCTTGAAGAAATCGGCTCAGTTGACCGCATCGACGAGTACGTTGCAAAAGCAAAAGACAAGAGCGATCCATTCCGTCTAATGGGCTTTGGTCACCGCGTATATAAAAACTTCGACCCACGTGCGACTGTAATGCGCGAAACGTGTCACGAAGTACTTAAAGAGCTTAACATCCAAGATCCATTGCTAGATGTTGCAATGAAGCTTGAAGAAATCGCTCTTAAAGACCCGTACTTCGTTGAGAAGAAACTCTACCCTAACGTAGACTTCTACTCAGGCATCATCCTTAAGGCGATTGGTATCCCAACAAGCATGTTCACTGTGATTTTCGCAATGTCTCGTACTGTTGGTTGGATCTCACACTGGGATGAAATGTTGTCACAACCTGGCCACAAAATTGGTCGTCCTCGTCAGCTTTACACTGGCGAAGCAAAGCGTGATTACAAAGACAACTCAGCACGTTAATCATTGATGTGTTTTGAAAAGGCCGCAATTGCGGCCTTTTTTATTTTCTCAGCAATTTACCCACTTTTTATCTGCACGCCCTCACACTAACATACCCCTAATGGCAAAAAGGCTTTACAATATCTGCACTTTTAAAGATTTCCATGTGCCATGTTTGACGTAAACACCTTTCGCCAAGACTTTCCGTTTTTTAGTCACCCACAAACACCTAAGTGTTATTTGGACAATGCGGCTACATCGCAAAAACCACACAGTGTGATAAAACGCTTAAATGATTTTTACACCTTCCAAAATGCCAATGTGCATCGTGGTCGTCACCGTCTTAGTGAAGCAGCAACCGATGCTTACGAGCAGACAAGGGAGTTACTTGCAGAAACGTTAGCGTGTGAGCCGCACAACATAGTTTGGACAAAAGGCGCAACCGAGGCGATAAACCTGGTTGCTAATGGTTTAGCTGAACATTTTGACGCCAATGACACCTTGCTTGTTTCAGCACTTGAGCACCACGCAAACCTGGTTCCTTGGCAAATGCTTGCTAAACGAACAGGAGCCAAGCTCATCATCATGCCGCTCAATAATCATGGCAATATAGATACACATGCAGCCTGTGAGCTCATAAATCATCACAAACCAAAACTGGTGGCAATGACGCAGGCATCAAATGCCCTTGGTTCCATTCCTGATCATCAAACAATCTTAAGTGCAGCTAAAAACCAAGGTGCAATAACCTTGTTGGATGGCGCCCAAGGCTTTATGCATTTAGGCTTTAACGCCCAAAAAGTGGCTGCGGATTTTTATGTGTTATCTGCCCACAAAGCGCTTGGCCCAACCGGTTTAGGTGCGCTTTATGGCCGTTCAGAAAAGCTTGCGATGATGGCGCCAACCTTATACGGCGGTGAAATGATCGCGTCCGTAAGTTATGAGCACACCGAGTTTCGCCAAAGCCCACACTGTTTTGAAACAGGCACACCTGCGATTGCTGAAGTCATCGCCTTTGCTGAAAGCCTACGTTATCTAGCTAAGCTTGATAAAACCGCCATGCTCGCGCACGAACAAACCCTCTTTCAACACTTAGTGGCAGGGCTTCTAGCGCGTGGTATTACCCTTTACGGTGATTTAGATAACAACATAGGTGTAGTGAGCTTCAATCTGGATGATGAACACCCTTTTGATGTCGCCACTTTACTGGATGAACATGACGTGGCAATTCGCGCTGGCCTTCATTGTGCACAACCTCTAATGCAAGGGTTGAGTGCACATGGTACACTGCGCGCCTCACTTGCATTTTATAACAATCTTGCTGACATAGAGCATTTCTTAACCAGCC
>JBGTXC010000181.1:0-5958 GCA_041937835.1 Alteromonadaceae bacterium
ACTAGCACATTAATCGGTGTCGCTGTTTGCTTTACAGTAACATTAGCGACACTTGCTCGCACTGGGTTACCCACCACTTCGCATTGTTCTTTTGCAAAAGCCGATGGAAAAGCAGCTAAAACTTTATTGGCAAACTTTGCTAGCCAACGATTACTCATGCCTGCAACGGCATTTTGCTCATGAATAACCAAAGGAATACCTAAGCTCTTTGCTGCAATGCCCGTAGGTCCAGTCACATAACCACCCATAGCTAAAACAACATCTGGGCGCTCGGCTTGCATAATGCTTTTAGCGGCCCAAATGGCGCGTAATATCATCCAGGGGGCACTGAGCAAACGCTTAATACCATTACCGCGCAGGCCTTTCACTTTAATAAAGCGAATATCAATACCGTGGCGCGGCACCACATCCGCTTCCATGCGATCAGGCGTTCCTAACCACACGGCTTGCCAACCGGCTTTTTTTAATTCTTCGACTGTGGCGATGCCCGGGAAAATATGCCCCCCAGTGCCACCGGCTACCACCATGATTTTGCGGCTCATACTGCGTGCTCCAAAACCTCGTCACTTGCCACATTGGCGGCTTTTTTCTGTTTTCGTAACTCTTTACTTTTACTGCGGCGAATCGCTTGGCGAGTGGCCAGTTTTACTTCAAAGTCCACTCTAAGTAATACCCCAGCGGCGACCGTCATCATCAAGAGGCTGGAGCCCCCGTAAGAGATAAACGGCAAGGTTAAGCCTTTGGTCGGTAAGATACCGGCGCTTGCGCCGACGTTAACCATGCTTTGGAACGCAAACCAAATACCAATCCCTAAAGCAAAATAGCCTTCATATTCTTTACCGGCTTTTAGCGCACGCTGGCCGATTAACAAAGCACGAAATACCAGTACACCTAAGATCAACAAAATGCAGGCAACACTGACAAAGCCAAGCTCTTCTGCAATCACGGCAAAAATAAAATCTGTGTGCGCCTCAGGTAAGTAGGCAAGCTTTTGCACGCTATTCCCTAAACCTTGGCCAAACCATTCGCCTCGGCTGTAGGCCATAAGTGACTGCACCAACTGATACCCTTTACCGAACGGGTCTTCCCATGGCTCTAAAAAGCCGACGACGCGCTTCATCCGGTAAGGCTCTGCAATGATCAGTAAAATAATTAGGCCAATGCCGCCCATAATAAGCGTAAAGAACTGCCACAATTTGGCACCGGCTAAAAACAGCAAACCCACAGTGGTGACAAACATCACCACCACAGTACCTAAATCTGGCTGCAGTAGGATTAATCCCGCATACACGATGAACACAAATAAGGGCTTCACAAAGCCTTTGAGGTTTTCTTGAACTTCATCGCGCTTACGCACTAAGTAGCCTGCCAAGTAACTAAAAAAGCACAGCTTTGCCACTTCAGAGGCTTGAATGGTGATAGGCCCTATGGCAATCCAGCGCTGCGAGCCATTCACTTCGCGGCCAATAATGAGTACCGCTATCAACAGGCCTATGCCACCTAATAACAAATAAGGGTTGGCGGTTTTCCACCAGCTCATCGGCACACTGGTGGCCAGCATAAAGAGGCAAAAGCTCAGGCCAATATAAACAAAGTGTCGGAAGCTAAAGTGATAAGGGTTGTCATGCATGCGCTCTGCAATAGGTAAAGACGCACTAGTCACCATCACAAAACCGATACCCACAAGTAATAAAATGCAGTACACCAAAGTGGCGTCATACAAACGGCCATGCTCTTTATCAGAGAACCAATCACTTAGCCAAGCTACCATGTTACACCGCCTCCCGCGCTAGCACGGCTTGGCAAAAATCATCGCCACGGGCCATAAAGTTAGGGTACATATCAAGGCTGGCGCAGGCAGGGCTAAGTAGCACCACATCACCCGGACTTGCCAGTAGTGCTGCGTCCTCCACAGCATGATGTATGCTTGCCACCTTTTGAGAATGTGGGCATAACGCCGCAATGGCGTCGCCGTCTTTGCCTAAGCAAAATACCCGCGCAACATGTTGGTTGAGTACATCCGTTAACGGTGATAAATCCGCCCCTTTGGCATCGCCCCCGGCAATTAAATAAAGTTGTTTTGCACTCGGTGCAAAAGACGTAATCGCGGCAATAGCTGCGCCCACATTGGTGGCTTTAGAGTCATTGATAAAGCGCACGCCGTTAATCTCTGCCACTAACTGGGCACGGTGCGATAACCCCTTAAAATCACCTAACGCTTTTTTTAAGCTGCATGCTGAAATATTAAAGGGTGACACTAACGCCATCACAGCGAGTGCGTTTTCCACATTGTGGGGCTCACGTAACGCTAAATCACTTAAAGGTAAAATGGCTTGGTTTTTTGCATATAAATAAGGCGTGTCGTCATGCTCGCGCACAGCAACATGAAAATCCCCTTGGTGGTAACCAAACGATACCGCATTGATGCCCTTAGGTGGCAATGTATTGGCATCATCTTGCTTGTATATACAAAGTTCAGCACCTTGGTAGATGCGCTGTTTAGCCGCGGTGTAAGCGCTAAAATCTGAGTACCTGTCCATGTGGTCTTCAGTAATATTTAAAATGCAGCTACTGGTCGGCCTAAGGGATTGTGTGGTTTCTAACTGAAAGCTGGATAGCTCAAGGACCACTACATCGTAATCTGTGTCGAGTAATTCAAGCACTGGGGTGCCAATGTTACCGCCAAGCGCCGCTTTAAGGCCTGCCGCACAGAGCACTTGGTGGGTAAGGGTTACCACAGATGACTTGCCGTTTGAGCCAGTTACTGCAATCACAGGCTTAGTGTTTAAGCGGGCAAAAAGCTCCACATCACCGATGACTTCAATGCCTTGAACAATGGCGTTTTGCACTGCCGGCAAAGCCACAGACAAACCTGGGCTGATGATCACATAATCTGTGTCTAATAAGGCATCCTCTGGCAGCTCACCAAAGTATGTGACTAATTGCGGCGCGTGTTCGTCGAGCCAGTCACTGCCAGGGGGGTGACTACGGGTATCCATCACTTCAGGATGAATGCCTTGAGCAAGCAAAAAACGCACTGTGGCCAAGCCCGAAAGGCCCAGCCCCAATACCACATACCGTTTATTTGCTTGCAGCACCTGAGTCATTAGCGCACCTTTAATGTGGCAAGGCCAATGAGTACTAACACGATGGAAATGATCCAAAACCGCACGATCACGCGCGGCTCTGGCCAGCCTTTTAATTCATAGTGGTGATGAATTGGCGCCATACGGAAGATGCGCTGACCGCGTAATTTGTACGAGCCTACCTGCAAGATCACAGACACGGCCTCCATCACAAAGACACCGCCCATAATCACTAACACCAACTCTTGGCGAACAAGTACCGCAATAATGCCCAGTGCGCCACCTAAAGCTAACGAGCCCACATCACCCATAAATACTTGGGCCGGATAGGTGTTAAACCATAAAAAGCCAAGGCCTGCGCCGACAATGGCGGTACACACAACAACAAGCTCGCTCGTGAGTGGAATGTATGGGATGTTCAAATATGCCGAGAAGTTGACGTTACCTGTGACATAGGCAATTAAAGCAAAGGCACTGGCCACCAAAATGGTTGGCACTATGGCAAGCCCATCTAAGCCATCGGTTAGGTTAACCGCATTCGATGTGCCCACAATTACAAAGTAGGTCATCACAATGTAGAACAAGCCAAGTTGAGGCATCACATCTTTGAAAAATGGTACTAATAACGCAGTTTCATTTGGATCTTGGCTGGTTGCATAAAGCGCAAATGCCGCCACCAAAGCAATCACAGACTGCCAAAAGTATTTCCAACGGGCTATTAAGCCTTTGGGGTCTTTACGGATCACTTTGCGGTAGTCATCCACAAAGCCCACCAAACCTAATGAGCCAATCACAAATAACGTGGCCCACACGTATTTATTGCTTAAATCAGCCCAAAGCAAAGTACTGGTAAAGATGGATGCCAAAATCAGTAAACCACCCATGGTTGGTGTTCCCGATTTAGATAAATGCGATTGTGGGCCATCATCACGCACAGTTTGGCCAATTTGCATTTTTTGTAGGGCTTTGATCAACTTAGGACCAAAATACAGTGACATCCAAAGCGCCGTTAAAATACCTAAGATGGCGCGCATCGTCAGGTATGAAAACACGTTAAACCCAGAGTAATACTGGGTTAAGTACTCGGCTAACCAAACTAACATTTACTGCTCTCCGCGTGTGGCATCTGCTTGGCCACATGAAACTAAATCCTGCACTAACAACTCCATACGCGATGAGCGCGACCCTTTTACCACTACGGTAATCGGCTCAGAAATGTTGGTGATATCCTCTTTTAATTGCTCGCATAGTGCCTCTCGCGAGGAAAAATGTAAGCCTGGTTTTTCATACACATCACTGGCATAACGGCTTAACACCCCCAGCGTGTACACTTGATGTATCTGTTTTTCTTTCGCGTACTCACCAATTTCTTGGTGATAGCGGCGCGCTTCTGCGCCAAGCTCTGCCATGTCGCCTAGAGCTAATATGCGGTGGCCTTCAATGTCTGCTAATAAGTCGATTGCCGCTTTAACGGATTGCACATTGGCGTTGTAGGTGTCATCCACCACAGTGAGCTTAGGGTTCACTTCAATCAGGTTAACGCGCCCTTGCACTTTCCCCATGCCTTCAAGTGCGGCTTTAATGTCAGCTAACGCCACCCCAAACGGTAAGGTCAGTGAAGTCGCAATTAAGGCGTTCATCACATTGTGTTTACCTGGTAACGGCAATTGAATGTCGATTTCACCTTGTGGCGATACTAAGGTAAAGCTGGCTCTGGCAATGGCATCTAGCTGAATGTTTTTGGCATACACGTCTTTTTGCGACTGCATTGAAAACTCAGTGATCTGTTTACCCTCTAAGCGGCGTAACCAGTAACTGGCAAACTCACTGTCGGCGTTGATCACAGCCACGCCATTTTCTGGCAAACCTAAAAAGATTTCACCCTTAGCGCGTGCCACACCAAATAAATCACCAAAGCCTTCAAGGTGGGCTTCGGCCACATTACACACTACGGCCACATCTGGATTAACTAACCCTGTGGTGTAAGCAATTTCGCCTAAGTGGTTGGCACCTAGCTCAATCACAGCGTATTCATCGTCTTCGCTTAAACGCAGTAGTGTAAGCGGCACGCCGATGTCGTTATTAAAGTTGCCCTTTGTCGCCAGTACTTTACCTTGGGTTGCCAGCACTGCTGCGGTCATTTCTTTTACTGTGGTTTTACCCACACTGCCTGTGATTGCCACCGTTTTTGGACGCACTTGGTCAATCACAGCCTTGCCGAGTTCACCCAGCGCAAGACGGGTATTTTCAACCACAAACTCTGGCACTTTAGTGGTGCTTGGCTTGTCCACGATCACGGCTATTGCGCCCTTTTCAATGGCGGCATCAATAAACTTATGGCCATCAAAGTTTGGCCCTTTCAGTGCTAAAAACACCTCACCTTGGGTGATGGTACGGGTATCTGTATTGATGTTAGCCACTGAGTGGTTCACGCTTGGCGCTTTAAGTCCAAGCGCGTTTGCAATCCATGCTAAATCCATCTGGATCATATGCTAGTACCTCGCATCCTTTCGCTGATAAAGCTGCGGTCACAAAACGGCAGCACTTCATCACCGATAATCTGATAATCTTCATGACCTTTGCCTGCAACTAACACCACATCATTGGCGTGTGCATGGCTTAATACGTATTCAATGGCATCCGCTCGTGACTCTATTGCCACACTGCGGGCTTTTTCTTCATTGGCAAGCCCAGCGACAACATCGTTGATGATGTCCATTGGCGGCTCACTGCGCGGGTTATCACTGGTGATCACCAGCATATCTGCCACTTCAGCAGCGCGCTGCGCCATCAATGGGCGCTTGCCTTTATCGCGGTCCCCGCCACAACCAAACACACACCATAAACGCCCCGGCGTATGTTGTTTAAGGGC
>JBGTXC010000182.1:0-5948 GCA_041937835.1 Alteromonadaceae bacterium
ATATTGCAGAGCAAAAAGAGAGAAGAGCTCCTAGAAATAGGTACTAATTCTTTTTAAATATTGCTTCTTCTCTACATGAGGTCTAACATTGTTAGGCCTTTTTTTCGTTTATCCTTTCCGCATAGCTCCTCACACCAATAAAAAAGAAGCACTCGACTTATTAACAGCGCTTAATCTGCCTGAGGCGTTATTTCACAAATCTGTGACGGCATTATCTACTGGGCAACAGCAAAGGGTAGCAATGGCACGAGCACTATTAGGCTCTCCAAGCCTTATCATTGCCGATGAGCCTACCTCAGCCCTTGATGACGACAACGAAACCCAGCTTATCCGCTTACTCATCGATACGTGCCGCGAAAAAGACTGCACTTTAGTGGTAGTTAGCCACAATCGCGCTTTAGCCGAGTTATTTGATAGGCAGCTTGTATTGACTAATGGGGTGCTCAATGACGCTCTTTAAGCTAACCCTAAAAAGCCTGTGGCACCGGCGTTTAAGCATGGGTGTGTCACTGTTAAGCATTGTGCTTAGCCTTGTTCTGATCATGAGCCTTGAGCGCATTCGTGTTGATGTGAAGAGCAGTTTTAATAATACAGTGTCTGGCACCCACCTCATTGTTGGCGCCCGCACTGGGGACATCCAATTACTGCTGGCGAGTGTGTTTCATTTAGGGCATTTAAGTACGCCGTTATCAGAGCAAAGCTACCACGCCATACGTGACAACAAGCAAGTGGCCTTTAGCATACCCTTGTCTTTTGGCGATTCTTATAAGGGCTTTCGTACCGTCGGCACCACTACGGACTTCTTCAACCATTTTAAATATGGCAATAAGCAAGCACTTAGCTTTAGCCAAGGTGAGGCATTTAGCCATCATAATCTTGTGGTTGGGGCTGAGGTAGCTCATACCCTTGGGCTAACCATAGGTGATGAGATTACCTTAGCGCATGGCACCGGGGCGGTGAGCTTTCATCATCATGATGAACACCCACTTCCTGTGGTAGGGGTTTTAGCAGCGACCGGCACCCCAGTAGACAAAGCCATTTATACAGATTTACACACCTTAGCTGAACTGCACGACAGCCACAGCACTGCCATTTCTGCGTTGTTAGTGGGTATGCACTCCCCAGTGATGGCATTGCCGTTTCAATATCGCTTAAATCGCCAGTCATCAGAGGCGCTCAGTGCTATTTTACCCACCCAAACCCTGAGCCAGCTTTGGCAAATATTTGCTCATGTTGAGTGGCTGCTGTTTGCCATTACGTTAATTGTGTTTGCTGTGAGTGTGGCGGCCATGTCGGCGTTAATGCTGGCAACAATGCCACTGAGAGAGCGCGAGCTGGCACTGTTTCGCATGCTTGGGGCCAGACCTTGGCACATAGCCGGTGTACTGTTACTTGAGTCACTGCTGCTTTGGAGTGTGGCACTGGTTAGCAGCATTTTAATTTTAAAAGGCTTAAGCGCCAGCTTAGGGCCACTATTACAAAGCCAGTTTGCGGTGAATTTATCGCAGCACCTCATAAGTACAAACGAAGCTATGTTATTGTTAGGCTGCTTTGCAATGGGGCTTATAGCTGCTTTGGTGGTGGCCATTCGCGCTTATCGCCAAGCCTTAGATGTATCTAGCAGTCGTCAATTTTAGGAATCTGCATGTTTTTAAAGCGCTTTTTTATAAGCTTAGTGATGTTGTTCAGCCCATTGGTTGTAGCTGAACCACCTAAAGAAATTTTTTGGGAAGATTTAGTGCCTGAAGGGCACATGACCATAGACACTCGCCAAGGTGCTGAACACCAAGGCGAGCAGCAGAACTGGGTGCAACCAGATTTAGATGCACCGGTTGTAAGTGCCTTAGATGGTAAAACTGTGTCCTTGCCTGGCTTTGTTGTGCCTTTAGAAGGCAATAGCGACACCATCACAGAGTTTTTATTGGTGCCTTATTTTGGTGCTTGTATTCATGTACCACCGCCACCGCCTAATCAAATTGTGCATGTCACTTTTAAGGACGGCATCCCAATTGATAGCCTTTATGACGCCATTGTTGTGACGGGCGTGATCAAAACCAGCCGCTGGGAAGGTGAGCTTGCCACCACAGGCTATGTGATGACAGGCATTGGTGTTGCACCGTTTGAGTTATAAAAAAACGCGCTTAGGCGCGTTTTTACTTTTGGCAGTGGCTACAAAATACCGTGCTGCGCTGCCCTAAACGAATTTCCTTAAGCGGCGCTTTACAGGTCACACAAGGCTCACCTTTACGACCGTACACAAGTAACTCTTGTTTAAAGTAGCCGGGTTTACCGTCTGTTTGGGCAAAGTCTTTAAGTGTGGTCCCGCCTTGCTCTATCGCCCTTGCTAAGGTGTCTTTAATGATGGGCACTAAGTTTTGCATGCGCTTTAAGCTCACTTTACCCGCTGCCCGTTTAGGGTGAATGCCAGCTTTAAACAGGGACTCGTTGGCATAAATGTTACCGACACCCACCACGACATCGTTATCCATAATGAACTGTTTAACGGCTTGGCTTTTACCTTTGGCTTTTTGATGCAGATAAGCGGCATCGAAGTCGTCAGTCAGTGGCTCTGGGCCAAGCTTTTCAATCATAGCTAAGCGCTCGCCTGCGGCTTGCCATAAACAAGCACCGAAGCGGCGTGGGTCATTGAGTCTGAGCACGGCCCCTGTAGCTAGCTCTATTTCCACATGATCGTGCTTTTTTAGCGGCACATCTCTGGGTAACACCCGTAAATTACCTGACATACCTAAGTGCAAAATGATGGCACCCGGCTCGGTGTGAATCAGCAAGTACTTGGCGCGACGTGCCACACCTAAGACCTTTTTACCCACCGCTTGGTGTACGTCTTCAGGGATAGGCCAGCGTAATTGAGCTTGGTGAATGCGAATGGCTTTAATCGTCTGCCCTTCAAGGTGAGGGGCAATACCCATGCGGCTAACTTCAACTTCAGGTAATTCAGGCATAGTGTGTTATGGAAATAGTAAAGTAAATTCAGAACGGTTTAAGGCATACCAAAGATCATTAAAACGATCGTAAAGGTAATATACGCCATCAATGTAGTAGGCAAAAATGGCGTAGGTTTCTTTATCACCGGCAAGGCGCACTTCTACCTCTGAAACCATCGTGGGCGCCTCAACCGCTGGGGCTACCGTTAACGACAGCGCTTTAGCTTGCCACGCCTCTAAATACGCACCAGGTGCTTGACCTAAGGTGTGTGGATCATCACTTTGCCACACAGCGCGGGCACCTACGCCAATGCGTTCTATGGTGACATTAGCAAACCTCAGCTCGGTTATTTGCCCATCAGCAAATACCGGCTGGCTCGCCACCTGCTCACTGTTATTTAGGATTTTGGTATGCAATCCATTGAACACAAAAATCATGATCAACATGGAAAAGATCAGGACGTTATTCCACGCCTTGCGACTTAAGCGAATCATTGCGCCTTCCTCTGGTTGTTACCAGCCATTATAACCTGACCATGTAAAAATGATACGGGACAAAAAGCGCCCTCAGCACTTCTCATTAGGAGTGACTTTGCTAAAATGCGTACAAATTTTTTGGAGAATGTAGCATGTCAATGTACGTTGTTGGGCATAAGATCCCAGATTCAGATTCTATTTGTGGCGCCATCGCCCTTGCTTACCTTAAAAACCAAATCGGTGAGCCAGCCATTCCTTCACGTTTAGGTGACGTATCGCCTGAAACCCAGTTCATTCTTGACCGTTTTGGCTTTGAAGCGCCAGAGCTAAAAATGAGCTACGCCGGTGAAAACGTGTACATCGTCGATCACACTGAAAAAACACAAGCACCTGATGACATCGACCAAGCCACAGTAGTGGGCGTGGTGGATCACCACAAACTAGGTGACTTAACGTCGTCTACCCCGCTTGAGTGCTGGATCCGCCCAGTTGGCTGTTCAAACACCATCATCAAGATGATGTACGATTTCTATAATGTGGAAATCCCTAAAGACATCGCAGGCATCATGCTATGCGCCATCTTAAGCGACACAGTAATCTTTAAATCACCAACGTGCACCACGGCTGACATCAAATGCGTTGAAGCGCTGGCTGAAATCGCAGGTGTTGAAGACTTCAAAGAACTTGGCATGGAAATGTTCAAGGTAAAATCTGCCGTTGAAGGCACACCCGTGCGTGACCTTGTCATGCGTGATTTTAAAGACTTCAACATGAATGGTCGCAAAGTAGGCATTGGCCAACTTGAAGTCATCGACTTAGCGGTATTTGATGAAATCAAAGCAGATTTAGAAGCGGACATCGCAAAGCTAAAAGCTGAAGGCGAGCGCCACTCAGTCATGTTACTTCTGACTGACATCATGAAAGAAGGCTCAGAAATGCTGATCGCTTCTGACGATGAAGGCCTAATTGCTAAAGCGTACGACGTAAGCCCAGAAGACTCTAAAGTGTGGCTTGACGGTGTACTGAGCCGTAAGAAGCAAGTTGTACCACCACTGCAAGACGCGTTTGCTGCGCTTTAATTTATCCGCAGCACCTATTTAAAAACCGAGCCTTTGCTCGGTTTTTTTATGCCGGGTTAAATGTAAATGATCAAAAAGTCGCAGCCTAATACAGGTTTATCTGAATGATCACTTCGGGGTTTAAACACATCCGCAGGCTTCATGCCATAAGGGGTTGAGCGCTTTTCTTTGGTTAAAGTAAATGCGTAGTCTTGGCGTTTAAGCGTAAGGGTTAACACAGTACCATTTAACTGCCACGTGCCTTCTTCACGCAATAAGGTATCGTCACTGTCACCGTTCATTTCATATTCCAGCACTAACTGCTTGTTAGGCATAAAGGCCAAGGTGCCATCTGCCGCTTTACAATATTGGGTGCGAAGATACTCAGGCATAGCGTAATGGCTGCTCGCATCAGGGTTTCGTAAATAAAGCCCCACATGCCCTTGGCGATAAAAGTGATTACCTTCGGCAAAACGGTATTCAGTACTGGCTTTATGGCCTTGACGTTGCAACCAAAGATCTAAATCTTGAATGAGCGAGGCACCATCAAAACCTGGGTTGAGTGCCACACTGGCGTCATCAAACTGTTTTGGTACTAACACGCGAGTATGCACCACGTTAACATCGTGTGCTTTTAACGCGCTTTTAAGGGAGGCGGCAAGCTCAGCTTGCTGTGTTTCAGAATAACCTGAAGTCGTTAAGTGCAATGTGGTTGTGCAGCCACTCAATAGGACACAAAACACACTGAACAAAAAGAGATGTCGCATCGCTGGTTCCTTGCGAATAATTAAAGATTACACATGTAATCATAATTACAAGGACACTCATTTTTTGCAAGGGTAAATTTTAGGCAACAAAAAACCCGGTATAAAACCGGGTTTTTTCGCAACCAAATCAAATTACTTGATTTTAGCTTCTTTGAAAATCACGTGCTTACGTACTTTAGGATCGTACTTTTTGATTTCCATTTTTTCAGGCATGTTGCGCTTGTTCTTGTCGGTAGTGTAGAAGTAACCAGTACCAGCAGTAGAAACTAAACGGATCTTATCACGCATGATTTAAGCTCCTTAAACTTTTTCGCCGCGAGCACGGATTTCAGTTAATACCGCGTCGATGCCTTTCTTATCAATGATACGCATACCTTTAGTAGTAGTACGTAGACTAACGAAGCGCTTCTCGCTTTCAACCCAAAAACGGTGTGTTTGTAGGTTTGGAAGGAAACGACGCTTAGTTGCGTTGCGAGCGTGTGAGCGATTGTTACCAACCACTGGACGCTTACCTGTAACTTGACAGACTTTAGACATGTCTATTTATCTCCAATAACTTCGCTCGAGCTAAATTTCCCCTAACGGCCTTAAAGTATCTGCCCCGGGATAAATTCAAAGGGCGCTCTTTATACAGCAAATACAGGCAAAGATCAATCAAATGATCTCGTCAATCAGCTCTGGTGTAAATTTGATAGCGGCTA
>JBGTXC010000183.1:0-5946 GCA_041937835.1 Alteromonadaceae bacterium
ATTAAGAAAACCCCGATGCTAGCGCGTCGGGGTTTTTGTTTTATGGGCTGAAATACAAGAACCCAGACATTCCTTTCTAGCACCTTCTTCTAAACACCTAACTGCTAACGACTGCATGAGAAACACTTTCTTTTAGTATGTCTGTAATCTCATCTCACCTTATTAATTAATCTTGCCCTTACTTTGCTAGCTAAATCATTTTTTTTACATTAGATTTTAAGCTCACTAAAAATTAAGGAAAGCTCATGGCAAAGGTAACGCAACATCCCCACGGCTCATTTTGTTGGCCTGAACTCACCTCAAATAATTGGCAAGCTGCAAAGCCTTTTTACTGCGAATTATTAAATTGGGGCTTTGACGATCAGCCCATTGGTGATGATATGTATTACACCATGCTGCAAGTCGCTGGGGACGATGTTGCTGCTATGTACCAGATGGAAGCCTCTTTAGTTGAAAAAAATGTGCCAAGCCACTGGTTGAGTTATATCTCAGTAAGCGACGTAGATGCCTTAGTGCCAAAGATCACAGAGCTAGGTGGGCAAGTATTACATGGCCCTCATGAGGTTGGGGATGCAGGCCGTATGGTAATGCTAGCAGACCCGACAGGCGCCACGTGTGCTTTGTGGCAAGGTAAGTCCCACCCAGGGGCTAAGCGTATTCAAGAGCCCGGTACTTTGTACTGGACAGAGCTTGCGACAAGAGACATACAAGCATCCGAATCCTTTTATACGGCTTTACTAGGCTGGAGCATTCAAAAACAAGATATGGGTGAGTTTGAGTACACATTATTTACTGTGAATGATCAGCCTGTAGCTGGCATGTTGCAAATGACCGAAGAGTGGCCAGAGTCCGTGCCACCACATTGGATGGTGTATTTTGCTGTTGAAGACTGTGAGGCAAAGGCCAAGCAAGCAACTTTATTGGGAGGCGAAATCTGTGTGCCTCCTACACAGGTGCCAAATGTGGGCACTTTTTCCGTCTTAACGGATCCCTCAGGAGCCGTTTTTTCTATTATCAAAGGCACAGAAATGGAGTCATGAATGAGTCAATCAGTATTAATTACAGGTGCTAATCGCGGTATTGGATTAGCGCTTGCCGAGCACTATGCCCAGCATGGAGCAAAAGTAACGGCTTTAGTTCGTAAATCGAGCGATGAACTTGCTAAGGTTGCAACGCGTGTGATTGAAAACGTGGACGTTACTGACAGCGATTCAATCAAAGCAGCGCAGCAAGCACTTGAAAATGAGCGTTTTGATCTGCTTATCAATAACGCGGGTATCTTAACGGAAGAGACCTTACAGGATTTCGACTTAGACCGAATTAGACGCCAGCTGGAAGTAAACACCTTAGCACCGATTAATTTAGTCTATCACTTTAAAGGCTTACTCGTGTCTGGCGCCAAAATCGCGATGATCACATCTCGTATGGGGTCTATTGAGGACAATGGCTCAGGTGGTTACATTGGCTATCGACTTTCAAAGGCCGCCTTGAACGCGGCGAGTGTGTCATTAGCGCATGAGCTTAAAGAGCAGGGTGTTTCATTAGCGCTACTACACCCTGGGTTTGTACAAACAGAAATGGTGAACTTTGCCGGTCATATTACCCCAAAGCAAGCAGCAGAGGGGCTTACTAAACGTATTGCTGAGCTTACCTTAGAAAATACTGGTGGCTTTTGGCATAGCAATGGTGAGCGACTGCCTTGGTAAACGTTGTCGGTTGTCAGCGCTTTTGTTAGGCTTGCGCCACAATTAATTATGAGATCACACTATGGCTGATGAAAACCCAACCTCTGAAGGGTTACCTTTAGGTGAATTACTCACACTGCCTTTATTTGAATTGGCAGATAACCTCGCAGAGCGCGACATTGAAGCACCTGATTATCTTGCTGCCATTCCATTAACAGAGTCTTTGCTGACTGAGATTTGCCAAAACCCAAGCCAAGATACAAGCATAAGTATTGCGCTTGAAGATGTGAATGTGATGCGCCCAGACAACAGTAGTGACGAAGGTGTACATCAACTCCCAGCGACACTGATTGTGAACAATGGGCCTGTTATTTCAGTGACTGTGGAAATAGACGATGCTACCTATGTGTCACCACAGTGTGATTTTATGCCTGAATTCGATTTAGGCGACGAAGACTAAAAAAGCGCACCTAGGTGCGCTTTTTCATTTTATGCTTTTGGCATTGCTTTGGCGGCTGCCAATAATACGCTTTCATCTAAACGTACGCGGTAGTTCGGGTTGGCATATTGAAAATGTACTAACCCAGTTTGGTCAATCACAAACACAGCAGGCACAGGTAGCGCCACTTGAGCTTTACCATCCAATCCTACAAATGTTGCGCCTAACTTATTTTTATAGGCTGAGCTCATTTTCTCATCAAGGTAATAACCTAAGCCCAAGTTTTGCGTAAGCTCAAAATTGAAATCTGAAATTAAACGGTAGTTTTTGGACTCAAGTGGGTTTTGAGCCAGCTTTTCTGCGCTATCGGGTGACATAGCAATGAGTTGAAAGCCAAGCTTTACTAAGTCCGTTTCAATCTTTTGTAAGTCTTTCAATTGCTGATTGCAATAAGGGCACCAGCCACCACGATACACCACAAGCACAGTGGGTTTGCTTGCAAATAAGGCATCAGTAGATAGTGTATCACCTTGGGCTGTGGCGATTTGTGAACTAGGCACTTTGAGGCCCGGCATTAAAGGGGAAACGGATTCAGCCGATTGGCTAATATTAAACACTTTCGCAGCATGTGCTTGCCCACCAATAAGCATCACGCTCAGAACTAACGTTTTAAAAAGTTGGCGCATTAATTCACTCCTAATCATTATTTTAGACCCAAGCAGACAGGCAAATTGATTTAAAACTTTCACCGATAGGCATTTTTTTCTCTGCTTGATATGATTAACGCACAATAACACTCACTAGGAACTCTGATGTCAGCCCATGTAAATCAACTTGCCACTATGTTGGAAATGCAAAACGCCATGAATGAAAAAATTCACCCACAATGGTTTAGCCAAGGGTTTGAATGGTATCGCGCAATTTGGGTAGAGTGTGCTGAGATGCTAGACCATTACGGTTGGAAATGGTGGAAAAAACAAACCCCAGACACAGAGCAAGTAATCTTAGAATTGGTTGATATTTTCCATTTTGGTATTGCCATGCGCATTGATGGTAAAACTAGATACCAAGCTTTGGCGGAGCAATTAGCGAGCGAAATGGCAGAGCCACTACAAGCTGAGGATTTTAAGCAAACACTCGAAATCCTAGCTGGCAGCGCTGTGGTTGAGAAAACCTTTAATGCCCGTGCATTTGCAGGTTGTATGGCGCAAATCGGTATGGATTTAGATGATTTATACCGAGGTTATGTCGGTAAAAACACCTTGAACTTCTTCCGCCAGGATCACGGCTATAAAGAAGGCACTTACCATAAGATATGGCATGGCAAAGAAGACAACGAACACTTAGTGGAAGTTGTTAAGTCCCTTGATACATCACACCCAGATTTTAAAGAGCGTGTGTACCAAGGTTTAGAGGCGCGTTACCCAACTAACTAATAGGTAACACACTGCGGTAGTCAGTAATGGCGGGGAATGCCTCTATGGTGTTTGCCGCTTTTTTACTGTCTGGGTTAGCGATAGCCAATAAATGACCGATGCCATGGCGCTCAGCCGCATGCAAAATGGGCACACTGTCATCCACAAATAAAGTGCGCTTTGGATCAAACTCTAAATGCTTTTCTACTTGCTTCCAAAGGCTTGGGTGCTCTTTACTCACACCAAACTCATGGGTTGAGATAAGTCCATCAAAATAGACATCCAACGCCGTCATTTCGACTTTCAAAGACAGCGAGTCAGGGTGAGCATTTGTTAGCATCACTACACGTTTGTCACTGTGTTTCAGAGCAGCTAAAAACGCTTCTGCGTCTGGCCTAAATTGAATCAGGTGTTTAATTTCTTTTTTAAGTGTCATGATCGGCAGGTTTAACTCTTGCTGCCAGTAATCAAGGCAGTACCAATTAAGTGTGCCGGCAACTGCTTCATAGCGTTTGGCGATTTCATGGCGAGCTGCTGCCAAACTAATGCCTTGCTGCTTGGCAAAGCGAGCGGGAATGACTTCGAGCCAAAAATGATTATCAAAGTGCAAATCGAGCAGAGTGCCATCCATATCTAACAGAACCGTGTCGATTTTTGACCAATCTAGCATGGGCATTTCCTATTAAAACGATTACTATAACGACTTAATCAATCATAACTCATGATGCGCTATGACTCAGAAGAAAAGCCACCAACTGCCTGAAATTACCCAAAATAATGTGGTTGCTAAAAGCCGCTTATTCACAGTTGAAGCGCTCGACTTAACCTTTTCAAATGGTGAGCAGCGTCAATACGAGCGCATTCGTGGCGGTGGCCGGGGTGCCGTGATGATAGTGGCATTGGATGACAGTGATAACTTATTACTCGTGAGAGAATACTGCGCTGGCACCCATGATTACCAACTGGGGTTCCCAAAAGGACTCATTGATCCGGGTGAAAGCCCTGAACAAGCAGCAAACCGTGAGTTAAAAGAAGAAGTTGGGGTAGGTGCTAAGCAGTTAGCTGAATTAAAACAGTTATCCATGGCACCGGGTTACTTTAATGCCTTTATGCATATTTTAGTTGCCCGTGACCTTTACCCAGAAACCTTACCCGGTGATGAGCCGGAGCCACTCGAGGTTGTAAAGTGGCCGTTATCGAACTGGAGTGAATTACTCGCTCAGCCCGATTTCACTGAAGCCCGTAGCGTAGCCGCTTTGCTATTATTAAAGAAGTTTTTAGAAGCGGAAGTGGAGCATGCAGCAGTTACTTGATGCTTGTATTACCCTTGCCCAGCAAGCTGGGGAAGCAATTTTAGATATATACCAATCTGAAAACGTGGGGCAAAAAACGAAGCAAGACGATACGCCGGTCACCAAAGCGGATCTAGCCGCGAATAAGGTGATTGTGGCAGGGCTTGAGAACTTAACCCCTGACACTCCAATCATGTCTGAAGAGTCGCCGATTCCGCCACTGGCAAAGCGCAGCCAATGGCAAAGGTATTGGTTGATTGATCCTATGGATGGCACGGGCGAGTTTATTTTGCAAAGTGGTGACTTTGCGGTGAATATTGCACTCATTGAAGACAACCAACCTGTATTAGGTGTGATTCATTGGCCGACCGAAGGCATTACTTATTATGCTTCAAAAGGGCAGGGTGCCTTTAAACTCACCGAGGGTAAAACCACGCAAATTTCTGTGGAGTCGCCAAATGAATTAACCCTTGCGATTAGCCGCAGGCAAAAGATTGAAAAAGTAAGCAGGTTTATTAACCAGCCTTTTAATACCATAGCTGTCGGGTCTTGCTCATTAAAAGCCTGTATGGTTGCAGAAGGAAAGGCGGATGCATTTTTGCGAGTAGGCCCAACGGGTGAGTGGGACACAGGAGCATCGCAAATCATCGTAGAAGAAGCCGGTGGCACTATCACCGATGGCGAATTTAATCCTTTAAGCTATAACCAGAGAGAAACCACAGAAAACCCCGACTTTATTGTGATGGGCCACCCCGACTGGCAATGGCAAAAATTAATTAAGCCTCATACTCGAGACTAGCTTTTGCGGTGTTTTGAGCAATAAATCCGCAATAAACACGCGGTCAAGAGGTGCAGGTGTGAGGTCTATTAAACGCTCAACCATGTTGATTGCGGGTTGATGGGTGAGGCCACCAAACATCACGTGACTCATCTTATCGGCTTGCGCATGCAATGCCGCATTGAGTTGAGGATGGTTATACCCGTGAATAGCGGCCCACCAAGAGGACATACCGTCCACCAAGATTTCGCCGGATGACAG
This sequence comes from Alteromonadaceae bacterium, assembly GCA_041937835.1. Taxonomy (GTDB): domain Bacteria; phylum Pseudomonadota; class Gammaproteobacteria; order Enterobacterales; family Alteromonadaceae; genus Pseudoalteromonas. The sequence continues at coordinate 5,871 of JBGTXC010000183.1, forward strand.
CTCAATTTCGCATCCGCTTGCGGATTTGACATGATAACAAGGTAAGGGATCCGTCATAGAGGTGTAAGGGTGCCAT
>JBGTXC010000184.1:0-5920 GCA_041937835.1 Alteromonadaceae bacterium
AGGATAGGTGACTTTAGTAGTTTTAGGTTATTTTTGTTTAATCGAAAATCTTGATTTCATTTAGATCGAAAACCGAAGAAAAAAAAAAGTAGAATTGGGAAAAAAAAACTTTTTAACCTAAAAACCTAAAAAACCTAAAACTAAAATCAAGATTGTAACCTAAATTTTGAAAAAAACCTAAAATTAAAATCAGATTGCGCCGCAAATTTTGACAAAAAAATCAGCATAGATTGTAAATTTGAAAAAAAAGTTAATTTTAAATACTATTGCTGGCTCACTCACAGTGAAATTGCAATGGAATCGAACCCATGAGTAAATTAGACAAAACAGAAGTACTTGCAGCGTTTGAAGCAGCCTATGAGGCAGCGAATGGTAAAAAGCCGGAAATCGTTGCGAAAAGTGGCTGGTACAGCATTGATGGCGGCAAAAACATGCGCCTTGCTGACGTAGCAGCACTGACTGAAACGCTCACTTCTGGTGAGACTGCAGCCCCTGAAAAGGCAGCCCCAGCTAAGAAAAAAGCACCTGCTAAAAAAGCAGCAGCGCCTGCTAAAGCAAAAGGCACTAAGGGCTACACAGTGGTTAAGCACAATGAAGAAGGCTTCCTAGCGGAAGAGCTTTGGATTGTGAAGCTAGCAGAATCTGAGCACGACTGTCGCTTACCACGCGGCGTTGTTTAAGTCAGACGCACATTAAAAAAACCACCCTAGGGTGGTTTTTTTATGTCTGCTAAATACCTTGCTTTTGGATTTTACTGTGTATGGCGTTAAGCTCCATTATCGCGGCACTGCCGTAATATTTAATGAGCTCATATTCAAACACGCCAGCGGCCACAGCGGGATCCGTTTTTACTAATGCATCTGCTTCTTCAAGGCTTGCCACATTAAAAATAAACAAACCGCGCTTAGGAAACGCTTCCATCAAGGGGCCTGCTAACACCAATTTACCCTCTTCAGCTAAACGGCCCATATTACTAAAGTGCCCCTGAAACACCTCTTGGCGTTTGGCTTTGTCAGTTAAGGTGGCATCGTTTGGACCAGTTTTTAAAATCACCAACACATAACTACGCATACCATAGTCATCAGCACCTAAGCGCTTTGCCAAATCGGCATCGTAATTGGGGTTAGCAAATGCGCTCTGGAAACTAAGCATTGCCAGCACAGCAAGTAAAAAGCGTGTCATGGTAAAATCCTTAAATACCGTAGAAAGACTTATTGTCTGATAAACGGATCACGCCTTTGATGAGGCGATATAAAGTCCAAATAAAGACGCCAAGCAAAATAAAGTAGCCCACCACAAAAAACAAGGTGAACACACCCACAATGGAGCCAATGACCGCAACCACAAAGGTTTTAATCACATTGCTGTAGTGATCTTCAAACGGGGTGCCTTTAGCATCACTTTTTTTAATCAGCGCCCAGATAAACGCCACCAGCGATAAAAAGCCAGTGAAGTAACCCAAGAGCATTAAAATATAGGCGATCATGGCGTGAGTTTTGGCTTGCTGCTCATGCTCGGATAAAGACATCACAGATTCTGACATGGTTGTTCCTTTTTTGTTTTTAGTTCCTAACTTTACCCTGCCAGTTAAGCGGGGTGATGGCAATAAAAAAAGCCCGCTTTTGCGGGCTTTTTTAGCTCTTGGTTGTGCTAATTACTTTTCAAAGTAAAGGGCATCACGCGTTTTTTTAGCACCCACTTCATTCATGGTGGCTGCATCAAATAAACGGCCATTGATCATGGTATGGCTGACTTTATCTGTGTCGCGAATGTTGGCAAGGGGGTCGCCGTCAATCACAACCAAGTCAGCCAGTTTACCCGGCTCAATGGAACCAATGTGGTTATCAAGACCGATGTACTTAGCAGGATCTAACGTCGCGGCACGAAGCGCTTCAAGTGGCGTCATGCCACCTTGGGCAAACATCCAAATTTCCCAGTGAGCCGCTAAACCTTCACGCTGACCATGAGCTCCAAGGTTAACCATCACACCTTCGTCTTGCAGCTCTGCTGATACGCGGGCGTTATTAAAGTGGTTATAGTGATGATCTGGCGCTTTAGTGCGGCGCATTGAACGCGGCAGTAAGTAATTATCTGGCACGTACTTACTTAAGATTGGGTGCTCCCATACATTGGTTTTGTCATACCAGTAGTTTTCACCCCAAATACCGCCATAAGCAACGCCCAGTGTTGGGGTATAGCCTACCTCAGTTTGGCCCCACAGCTGTTTTACATCGTCATAGATGTTTTCAACTGGGATGGAGTGTTCAACGCCTGTGTGGCCGTCTACTACCATAGTCAGGTTGTGCTGTAACAGTGAGCCTCCTTCTGGCACCACCATCATGCCCATTTCACGGGCAGCTTGTACCACTTGCTGACGCTGGTTACGGCGCGGCTGGTTGTAGGATTTCACCGTAAAGGCACCAACTTTTTGTAAGCGCTCAAGGTGGAACTTAGCATCTTCTAATGAGTCAATATGCGAGGTGTAACCCGGCATATTCGCCCCGTACAAAATTGTACCCGTTGAGAAAATACGCGGGCCAACAATTTTACCTGCCTTTTGCATTTCACTGGCAGCGAAGACTTCTGAGGTGTCGTTTGATGGGTCGTGAATTGTCGTGACACCTAAGGCAAGGGATGCCAAGTTCTTCCAGTTTTGCTCTGGCACAATTTCGTTAGATGCTTGAGCGCCGTGCGCGTGGGCATCAACTAGGCCTGGAATGATGGTTTTGCCTGTGACATCAATGATTTCAGCGCCTTTTGGAATACTCACATCCGCTTTAGCACCCACCGCTTTAATGTGCTTACCATCGGTTAGAACCACTGCGTTTTCAATCACTTGGTCACCTTTCATGGTCACCACTTTGGCACCCACTAAGGCTTTCATGCCTTTAGGCTCTGCCATATCGGCTTTAAAGCCAATGTTGCTGCCGCTTTTTACTTTAAAATCGGCATCATCTTCGGTGATGTCAAAAAGGCCATCTAGGCTTGCAGTGTAAAGCTCAGGGCCTAGGGTCCAATACAGGGTATTGGCTTTTTGGTTCCAGCTGATGTTTTCACCGGCACGGACTGACAATTGCTCCATTGGCATTTGCGAGTCATTCGGGCCGATGTTGATGGTTTTGCCGCGCTCAACAAAGGGCGTTACGTACACTTTAAAACGCTCAGCAAAGGCAAGGTATTTACCATCCGGTGACACACGGAATTCCGTGGCATGTTTGGCTTCGTACAAGGTGCGCTGTGCTTTGGTGTCAAGCTCAACCACATCAAGCTTAGGTTTAGGCCAAGCTTGCATCACATAAATGCGGTCGTTTTGGGCACCAAATTGCGGTGCAAAACCACGCTCTGTGACGAGCTCAGCGTCACCGCCTTTAGTTGGGACTTGATACACGCCCGGCTTTAGTGACCACTCAGGGTTTAAAATACCGCCCGCACGCACTTTACGGTACACCACAGTTTTACCATCTGGGCTAAAGGTCGGTTCAATGTACTTGCCTGGCTCTTGGGTTAAGGTATCGCCTCGGCCTGAGCGGCTCGAAACTACGCGCACACTGCCTTGCTTGTTGTCATCCCACGTAACGTAGGCAATCTTTTTACCATCGCGCGAAAACGTTGGGAAAAACTCAAAGTGATCCGTTTGCTTCGTTAAGCGCTTCACTTTGCCCGATTTTAAATCGCGCACATAAATGTGGCCCATGGCTTCAAACAGGGCTTTTTTACCGTCTGGTGAAATTTCCACGTCGCGAAGCATTTTCACATCAAAGGTGTCTGTGTCGATGTTTTGTGCAAAGCGCAGAGCTTTTTGCAGCTTTTTAGTGGTTTTAACCGTAAATGGAATTTCTTCAGCGGTTTTACTTGCCACATCTAAGCGGTGAATTTGCCCTTTCGCCCAAAAGTACAAGGCATCGTTGTCTTTTGACCATGCCATGGTTGGGTAAACGCCGTGAATAGCCCATGTCTCTTGCATGTCACGCTCAAGCTCACCGTAAAGCTTAGTGTGCTTGCCTGACTCAAGGTCGTAAAGATACAAGCTTGATTGGAAATCATCACGTTTGATGTAGGCCAAGGTTTTACCATCCGGTGATGGCGTTGGGCGAATCGCGCCGCCTAGCCCTTCAATGATGGTGTCAATCTCACCCGTTTCGCGGTCATAACGTTTAATTTTGTAGATGCCGCCCACGGAGTCTTTTGAATAATGGAAGGTTTTGCCCGGCGTCGCGTCTTGTGAGAAATACACATAACGGCCATCTGGTGAAAACGCAGGCTCACCTAAATCTTTTTGGTCATTCGGGCGCTTGGTCAACTGTAAGCCTTTGCCACCGGCTTTGTGGTATAGCCACACTTCACCGGCACCTAATGAACGGGTTGCAGTAAAGTGCTTACGCGCCACAATGTAATCGCCATCCGGTGACCACGCTGGGCTATTTAATAGGCGGAACGTTTCTTTAGTGACTGCACGCTGGTTGCTGCCGTCAATATCCATCACCCAAATGTTATCGCCTCCACCTTGGTCAGACGTAAACGCGATTTGCGTGCCGTCTGGGCTAAAACGTGGCTGCATTTGCCAACCAATGTCTGTGGTTAATTGGGTTGCTTGCCCGCCTTTTGCAGGCATAGTGTAAATGTCGCCTAGCATATCAAAGACGATGGTTTTACCATCTGGGCTGATGTCGACGTTCATCCAAGTGCCTGATTGCACCTCGATGTTGGCATCAAAAAACTCCCCTTGTGGGGCATCCACATCCCAGCCCTTTTTTTCTTCTTCAGCATAGGTAGGCAGGCTTAGTGCCGCACCCATGGCAACAGCCACCATGCTTTTAGCAAATGCGTTCATAATGAGTTCTCTTGTTATTGTGTCACCCTTATTTGAGCAAAAAGCGCGGGCATTTGGAAGTGGGCTAAGGTGAAGTGCCGTTCAGCCACGGCGTATCGCAGTTTTTACGCATAAGTACGCGGTTTTTGGCTGAACATTCTTGGGTCAGTGCCGTAATAACCCAGTAACTCGCCGTACAAATGGCTGTCTTGGCGGTATAACGCATGGGGACGTTCAAAGTAGGCTTCGCTAACACAGGCAAAAAACTCGGCCTCATTGGTGGCGCCATAGTAATCAATCACGTTAAAAAGCCCCTGCTCTTTATCGTTTTTAAGCTTGTTAAAAGCATGTTGGCAAGCGGCTTGCCAACTTTGATACTGGCTTTTACTGCCAAGTGGCGGCGTGCCATTGATGGTGCCCGTTTGCTGATCCAGCTGATGGGCAAACTCATGAATTACTAAATTATGGCCATCCGTGTCATCTTGCGCGCCTTTTAACACATCTTGCCAGCTCAGCACTAAGGTGCCGCCCGGCCAACTCTCCCCTTGGCGTACAACGTCATGATAGCTTTCTAATACCCCATCAAAATGGCGCTCTTTGGCGTAATACGCACTTGGATACACTAATACCTCACGCACATTAGGATAAATTGGCCACGCATGGTTAAGCACTAATAAGGCTGCATTGGCGGCCACCAGCAATTGTTGAGGTTGGCTTAGCGTTAAGCCTTCCATGCCGATAATGCGTTTTTGATGAAGGAAAAACCGACAATGGCGCAATAACTGTGTTTGCTCGCCTTCACTTAAACGGGCGTACACTGGCATGTGCTGCAGCAAATACGCCAACTCTTTACGACTAAACGGGGTGATGGCAATTTTGCGATACGTGAGTGCAAATTTGATGCGTTCTTGATACCAATACAGGCTAATGCCACACACTAGGGCGATGAGGAGTAATACGTTCAGCATGTGACTTTGCTCTTATCATTTTTAATTGCTATGTGGGCGAGACATTAAAACTCAAGAGGCCTTTTTCGATTATGCCGATTCTTTGTTACACTCGCGAAAAATAATCGCTAACACCCTTTGCATGTCACTGCCTATTGATGAG
>JBGTXC010000185.1:0-5840 GCA_041937835.1 Alteromonadaceae bacterium
GTGCCGTTCAAGTACGTGATGAAGACGTAGAGCATGTGATGTCAGTATTTGCTGAGCATGGTTTAAGTGAGGCACTTCATAATATCGGTACTTTATCGCAACAAGACCGCATCGCCATTCATAAAGATGGCGACACTGTGTTTGCTAAAACCCGCACTGATCTGCGTGTGATGTGGGCAGAAACCACCTATCACATGCAGGCACGCCGTGATAACCCAGAGTGTGCTAAGCAAGAGCACCAGCTTAAGTCAGACGCGCAAGATCCTGGCTTACATGCCCACTTAACCTTTGATTTAAATGAAGACATCACAGTGCCTTACGTCAACACAGGGGCTGCGCCAAAAGTGGCTATCTTGCGTGAGCAAGGGGTGAACTCTCAGGTTGAAATGGCAGCTGCCTTTAACCGCGCAGGCTTTAGCGCCATTGATGTTCACATGAGTGATATCTTGTCTGGGCGTATCACCTTAGATGGCTTTAATGCGCTTGCTGCGTGTGGCGGCTTTAGCTACGGCGATGTGTTAGGTGCCGGTGAGGGCTGGGCAAAATCGATTTTATTTAATGCCCGTGCTCGAGAGCAATTTAGCAACTTCTTTAATCGCGAAGATACCTTGGCGCTTGGTGTGTGTAATGGTTGTCAGATGCTGACCACCTTGAAAGACATCATTCCAGGTACTGAGCACTGGCCGCGTTTTGTAACCAACCACTCTGAGCGTTTTGAAGCGCGTTTTAGCATGGTGGAAGTGCAGCAAAGCCCGTCGTTGTTCTTCAGTGATATGGCCGGCAGCCGCATGCCAATTGCTGTGTCTCACGGGGAGGGTCGCGCCGAATTTGCCAGCCAAGCTCAGCTTGATTTAGCGTTAAGTTCAGGTACAGCCGCATTAAAGTACGTTGATAACTACGGTAAAGTGACCACTCAGTACCCAAGCAATCCGAATGGGTCACCGCATGGGATCACTGCGGTAACGACGACTGACGGGCGTTTTACTGCCATGATGCCGCACCCAGAGCGTGTGTTTAGAGCGGTCGCTAACTCTTGGCACCCTGATGAGTGGCAAGAAGACAGCCCATGGATGCGCATGTTTAGGAATGCACGTAAGCATTTAGGGTAAAATTAAAAAGGTCGCAGTGGCGGCCTTTTTTAATCACAGGGAGAGCTTAAAAGGATGATTTGGCTAAAACGCATGTTGGGTGTGGTTCTCACTTTGCTATTAATGATAGTGAGCTTATACCTATTGCGTTATCCCATTTTAAGTGGCTTAGATGAGCATTACTTTGATGACTTTGCGTTAAGCTGCTCACGCTTTAACATTAATTCGCAAGGCATCAACTTAGATGCACTGTGTGTGCACCTAGAAAGCGCTAATGTAAAAGTAACAAAGGCTAAAGTATACCCTCGCCAAATAAACATAAATGCGCTTACCATCACGTTAACACCGAGCCAAAAAAGCGCGCCTTTATCCCATCAAACTATAAAAAACACGATTCAAAGTACCTTTGCAGAACTTAACCGTGCCCTGAATATTAGCCCGCAGTCGCTTAACATCAGCGCGCTCACCTTAGTGCATGGTGAGCATGCCTACACATCCTCACTTGTGATGCAAAAAAAGCCGCTTGGTGCAGAGTTAACTCTGACAGGGGATATCAGCTTAACCGCTGAAGTGGCACCTGACGGGGGGCTCACCGTCACGGGTATTGGTTTACCACAATCCCTTGAGCTTGCGCCTTTGGAGCTCAATATCAATCGCATCTTACTGACTCAAAATACGCTTTCAATAAGTGTGAGCGGTAATGCAGTAATGCCTTTATCAGAGTGTACTTTGTCGCTTGAAAGTGAGGTGCCCCTTCATCTTGACTGGCATTTAAATGAAGAAACCATTGCACTCAGCGGTGCTTTTAGTCATGAGTTAAATCAAGAGTGTGGTTATGTTGAGTTAGCCCATGCATTTTTAGGTGAAACCCGTAAAAGTAAAGTGTCTGCCACTTTGCAGTTAGCACCTATGCTGCTAGATGCTGAAGGACTGTTTGGCGAACATGAATTTCAGTTATCTCATCAGCTCATTAAAGGTGATGGCGCCTTAACCGCCGGTGCTTTAAAACTAAATTGGCAGCTCAATTGGCTCGATTTAGCCAATCATTGGCTATTAGAAGGGCGGTGGCAAACACCTGAATTTAAATACCACGCAGTGAATTTTAAAGGTGTGAATGCTGACTTTAAATTAGCTACGGGTAAGGTATCGGCGTTAAAGGTGCACGCTGAGCAAATCATGCTGGCGCCAAAACAAACATTTAATGGTGTTAAGCTTAATCTAGTGCAAAAAGGGCAGCGCTTTGAAGCCACGGCCACGCTGGCAGACGCCCTAGGAGTATTGCAAAACATAGAAGCTACGGCGACCATGCAACAACAAGGTAATAGCGCACTAGTTGCAAGCACAGTTCACGCGCAAAACATCTCCCTTGAAAGCGTTAATTGGCCGCATTCAGTGAGCCTAAAAAGTACCTTGGAATATGATTTTGCAGGTCAATCTCTAGCGGGTGTGCATTCGCTAGATTCAGGTGAGCTGGGCGCGAACATTCAACAAACACAGGATGTGCTTGATGTTTCTTTGGTGGCAGCGCCTCTCACAGCATTAACGCCACTCCTTAAACCGTATGATTTATCCTTTGTCAGTGGCAGCTTTGCCGTTACTGGGCAAGCAAGGCTTGCAGGTGAAGGGCAGCTGAGTGTATCTGTGGCTAATGGCGTGGGGCTTCGCGGTAATCATGTGTTAGAGGGGCTCAATTTACAGGCTGATGCCGTGTTAAAACCCAGCATAAGGCTTGATTTAAATCGCTTTCAGCTTGAGACCTTTCGCAGTGGTTTAGTACTTAATGACATTCGCGCGGTTGGGGTGATCACCCCAAAAGTTGTGATGCTCAGTGACATTACTGCTAAAGGCTTTGATGGTGTGCTAAGCGTTCCTTCATTGCAGTACGACTTTGCCACAAAAAGCACCTCCCCAAGTGTGCTTCACGTAGAGCAAATTCAAGGTAAGCAATTGTTGGCATTAGAGAATCAAGAAGACGTGTATTTTGATGCGGTGCTCAGCGGGCATTTGCCTTTTTCGTTTCAAAACGGTGCTATGGTGATAAACCAAGGGCGTTTAGTAAATCATCAGACGGGTACTGTCATGGTGGATGAAGCGCGGCTAGAAACCTTATTGGCCAGCACCGGCAAGGAGCTACAAAGTGTGTTGTCGGTATTGAGTCATTTAGAGTTTTCTTTACTGAGCGCTGATGTAAGCTTAGATGAAGCAGGTTGGCTAGATTTATTACTAAGAATTGAAGGGGTTAACCCAGCTGAAGCTCAGCCAGTTAACTTAAATTACAGTCACCAAGAGAACATCAATGTGTTGCTAAGAGCGCTTCGCCTTAATGATGCCATTAAGCAGCGTATCGAAAAACGCTTAGAGCAAAAAGCAAATCAATCAAGGAGGTAAGTGTGCACAGCGTATTCCCAATTTTACTGGCCAGTGTGGTCTTTTTGGCCGGCTGTAGCCACAAAGTGGAAGTGACGGCAAAAGAGCCCATCACAATCAATTTGAACGTGAAGGTGGATCATGAAATCCGCGTTAAAGTGGATAAAGAGCTCGACCAGCTTTTTAGTGCCGACAGCGAATTATTTTAAGGAGCCAACATGAAATTAAAGATTTTAGCTGTGTTAACTATGTTGTTTGTAAGTGCCCATGCTTTGGCCGCAGGCATGTCATTGGATGACGCTAAAAAGCGCGGTTTAGTGGGTGAAACACCCGCAGGCTATTTAGCTATGGTGACGGAAAACATCAGCAATCAAGACACCGCAACCGTGGCGAAATTAATTGCCGAGATTAACAAAAAACGTAAAGCAAAATACCAAGAGTTGGCAGACGCTAACAAAATCACCCTAGCGCAAGTAGAGCAATTGGCGGGTAAAAAAGCGATTCAAAAAACCCAAGCCGGCTTGTATGTGCAATTTAATGGTCAATGGGTGAAAAAGTAAGCGCGCTAAATTAAGGGAAACTAATGATCCAAAAAGGAAAGATTAAGCAATGGAATGTGAAGCGAGGGTTTGGCTTTATCCAACCCCTTGCTGGTGGTCGTGATGTTTTTTTGCATATTAGTGAGATATCGAACAAGCATGCTACCCCACAAGAAGGTGAGCTCTTTAGCTTTGAAGTACAAGTAGGAGGTGGCGGAAAGCCCCGAGCAATTAATGTTAAGCGACTCGGGGAGCGGGGTCTTATTAAATCAAATCGATATAAGACTAGGAGACATAGTGGTGGACTTACTTTTCTTAAAAGAGTGTTTAGGTTTGTGCCGCTTTTAGCCATAGCCTATGTAGCTTACATCAGTTTTACTGAATTTGATTTTCGACTTTTAAACCAAGATGAGCCCTATAAGCATAGCGAAACCATGCTAGCCCCTCATCACAACGAGGCACTCCAACAATTTGAATCTCAAGTTTTTCAATTTGAGAAAAGCTCTTCTGGGTTTAAGTGTGACGGAAGGCAGTATTGCTCACAAATGAAGAGTAAGGACGAGGCATTATTTTTTATTAGAAACTGCCCTAATACGAAAATGGATGGCGATCATGACGGACGGCCATGCGAAAGACACAATTGGTAGTTAGTCTCGATTTTTGCAAGCATTTAACAAAGCTTGCCAAAATGCTTTCCCTTTTCGCTCGGTGAGCGCCATGTTGTGCTCGTAGATGGCATCTGGATTGTCAACGCTGGTTAAGGTTGCTGCCATGGATGCTTCGCGTAATACATGGAGCACAGGATAGGGAGCACGGTTGGTGTAATTGGTTACATCGTCCGGTGCCACACCATCAAATTGGTAGTCAGGGTGAAAGTGCGCAATTTGAAAGTCCCCTCTTAGGTGATAGGTATCGAGCAAGGTATCAGCAAGAGTAATCACGTCTAAAAAGTCCTCAAAATCGCGAAATTGCTCACTAAAAATCAATAAGCTGGTTTCAACATCGGGGGTGGCTTGCAAATAACGGCACTCGTCGATTAATGCCAGCGCAGCCTCCATGGTAGCGTCTTTGTCATACACTGGGGCACACAGGTAACGCACTGCGTCTGATTCCACTTCTTTTCGGGCAAAAGGGCAAAAGTTGTATTTAATTACCACGTTTTTAACCCAATTTTGGGTCGCTGTAATGGCCTTATTCATGGTCAAGCAATGCCTTTAAATGCGTTAAAGTGTGTGCCATTGCACCTTGGTTTTGTGCCATAAAATTAAGGGCTTGTTGACCTTGCTGCTGGCGAGTGGATTCTGACTGAGCTAAAGCAATCAATTGTGCTGGTAGCTCATGGGCATGATTAAACACCACGCCCGCCTTGGCGTCAGTGAGCTTTTGGTAAACGTCAGTAAAGTTAAACACGTGTGGCCCGCTGAGCACCGGAATACCGTAAACCGCGGCCTCCAAAGGGTTATGGCCACCGCGTTCAATCAAGCTACCGCCAATCAGTGCCAAGTCAGCACAGCCGTAAAGCATGAATAACTCCCCTAAAGTATCACCGAGTAATACTTGGGTCTCTGTCAGAGGCGTATCTGAGCTTAGAGTGCTTTTTCTTTGCGTGTTAAAGCTGCGCTTGGCAAGGGCGTACACATCATCAAAGCGCTCTTGGTGGCGCGGTACCAAAATTAAGAGTGGGTTATTAATCACATCACCCAATGCGGTATGTGCTGCTAAAATCTGCGCGTCTTCGCCTGGGTGAGTGGAGCCTGCTATCCATACAAAGCGCTCACCAAAGCGAGCTCTAAGGGCTTCTGCCTCCGCAGTTTTTTGCTCATCTTGATTGATATCAAATTTTAAC
>JBGTXC010000186.1:0-5770 GCA_041937835.1 Alteromonadaceae bacterium
CAAAATACAATTAGAACCGAAGGGACGTCGACAAACATGCCAATGTCGCCGCCCATGACCATCGCCATCACTATAAAGCCAATTGCGCCAACAATGCCTATTACCGTTGCTAAATCCACTGCCCCTCCGATTTATACGCACAGCTTGATAAGTGATTTCTTATCAAAAATTCATTAAGTTTCATCATGATATCGGCAAACATCCGCATACCTTAAGCAAAATTTTAGCTTAATTTTGCCAGCTCTTGGCAATTTAAACGTAACTTGCCAATCTAGATACCATCACAGCGATTGAATTAGCATGGTAATCTACATAAAATTGCTGCCACTATTTATAGCAGGTTCAAACACATGGCCAATAAAAAACCTGAAAACCTCAGCTTTGAGGAAGCGATGACAGAACTCACTCAGCTCGTTCACGATATGGAAGACGGTGAGTTAAATCTTGAGCAGTCGCTAAAATACTTTGAGCGTGGTGTGAGCTTAGTAAATGCCTCACACGACAAACTCAAAGCAGCAGAACAAAAAGTGGCCATCATCATGGGCGAAGACACCCAAAGCCAACCCACGCCTTTTGATCCAGAAGTAGAATAATTCGTGACCATTCAAGCCATATTGAGGGACATAGTGTCGCAGCTAGAGTCTCATTTAGTGACTCTGTTTCCAGACGACCCTCACACTTGCAATACCCTTACAGCAGCATGCAGATACAGTTTATCCAATGGGGGTAAACGCATTCGCCCAGCATTAGTCATGCTCACCGGCGAGATGCTTGGTGCAAATGAAGCCGACCTTATTAAAGTAGCTTGCGCAATGGAGTGTTTACACACCTACTCCTTAGTGCATGACGACTTGCCCGCAATGGATGACGATGCTTTACGCCGTGGTAAACCGACCTGTCACATCCAGTTTGATGAAGCCACCGCCATTTTGGTAGGCGATGCCTTACAAAGCAAAGCCTTTGAGCTACTTAGCCAAGACGATTACGTGGCACTTAGCCCACACTCTCAACTTGCATTGATTAATCACTTTGCCAAAGCGGCCGGTGTCATGGGCATGTGTGGTGGCCAAGCACTGGATATTGCAGCAACGGGGCAATTTCGCTCATTAGAGGCGCTTTCGCACATGCACACCCTAAAAACAGGGGCATTACTTGAAGCTTCAGTTACCTTAGGCGCATTGTGTGCCCCTAATGTGGATGAGCACACCCTTAAGCAGTTACAAGTGTTTGCTAAAGACATCGGGCTGGCTTTTCAGGTACAAGATGATATTTTGGACATTGAAGGGGATACCTCTACACTAGGTAAACCACAAGGCTCGGACGAAGCTGCAAACAAAGCCACCTATCCGGCATTATTAGGGCTGGCTGGCGCTAAAGACAAAGCCGATGCCTTAATCAAAAATGCCTTGTTGGCCTTAGCGCAAATAGACGCGGATACCGCTCGACTGGAGCTGGTCGCAAACTATATAATCAAACGAGATCATTAAATTACACGCATACGTATGTAAAACACGCGTTTTACTAAAACTTGATGTGTAATCACTCACCTAAGTGCATCCAGTCACTTAGGCTGTAAAGGACAACCGTTTAACAGTATGAAATTGGACAGTAGCAAGTACCCATTACTTGGCCTTATTGACGTGCCAGAGCAATTGCGGGACTTACCCCAAGACAAACTCAAACAAGTAAGCACCGAGCTGCGTGATTACTTATTAAATTCCGTTTCGCAAAGTAGCGGCCATTTGGCGTCGGGCTTAGGTACGGTTGAGTTAACCGTGGCACTGCATTACGTTTACCAAACTCCGTTTGACCGCTTAGTGTGGGACGTGGGTCATCAAGCATACCCGCACAAGATTTTGACTGGTCGCCGCGACCAAATGCACTCTATTCGCCAAAAAGATGGTTTACACCCATTCCCATTCCGTGAAGAAAGTGAATACGACACCTTCAGTGTTGGCCATTCAAGTACGTCTATTTCCGGTGCTTTAGGTATGGCCATCGCTGCTGCAAAAGAAGGCCAAAACCGTAAAACGGTTGCCGTGATTGGCGACGGTGCCATTACCGCGGGCATGGCGTTTGAAGCCATGAACCACTTAGGTGATGTTAAATCTGACATGCTGATTGTGCTTAACGACAACGAAATGTCGATTTCAGAAAACGTTGGCGCTCTTAATAATCATTTTGCACGTATTTTATCTGGCAGCTTTTACACCAACATTCGTGAAGGCGGTAAAAAGCTTCTATCCGGTATGCCACCGGTAAAAGAGCTGGCTTCCAAAATGGAAGAGCACCTTAAAGGCATGGTAGTACCCGGCACCTTTTTTGAAGAGCTAGGTTTAAATTACATCGGCCCGATTGATGGCCATGATGTAGACACCCTAGTTGACACCTTACGCAATATGCGTAACTTAAAAGGGCCACAAATTCTGCACGTAAAAACGCAAAAAGGAAAAGGCTACCACCCAGCAGAAGCCGACCCAATTGGCTACCATGGCGTGCCTAAATTTGACCCGAGTGTGGACTCTTTACCAAAAGCCAAAGCCAGCAAGCCTACTTTTTCTAAAGTATTTGGCGATTGGCTGTGCGACATGGCACACCAAGACAGCAGCCTGATGGCCATCACACCTGCCATGCGTGAAGGTTCGGGCATGGTGCGCTTTTCAAAAGAATACCCAAATCAATATTTTGATGTTGCCATTGCCGAGCAACACGCAGTCACACTCGGTGCTGGTTTTGCCTGTGAAGGGCTAAAACCTGTGGTGGCTATTTACTCGAGCTTCTTACAGCGTGCCTACGATCAATTAATCCATGATGTGGCACTGCAAAAGCTGCCGGTGATGTTTGCAATTGACCGCGCCGGTGTTGTGGGTGCTGATGGTGAGACTCACCAAGGTGCGTATGACTTAAGCTTTATGCGCTGCATTCCGAACATGGTGATCATGACCCCAAGCAGCTTAGCTGAATGCCGAAACATGCTTTACACAGGTCATATCTATCAAGATGGTCCAACCGCTGTGCGCTACCCAAGAGGCAGCGTGGGTGAGCTTGCAGAATCAAGCGACATGGACGCCTTACCAATCGGTAAAGCCAAAATTGTGCGTGAAGGCAGCAAACCGATTGCGATTTTGTCTTTTGGTACCTTACTTGAAAATGCCGTTAAAGCAGCAACTGAGCAAGATGCCATGTTAGTGGATATGCGCTTTGTAAAACCGCTTGATACGGGGCTTCTTGATGAACTTGCCAGCAAAGGCTATCAATTTATTACCCTTGAAGATAATGCCGTTGCAGGTGGTGCAGGCAGTGCTGTGCTTGAATATTTAAGCCAACAAGGGCACACCCCACGTTTATTGCAGCTTGGCTTGCCTGATGAGTTCATCAAGCACGGTACGCAAGATGAAATTCACCATGAGCTTGGCTTAAGCGCTGAGTGCATTTCAAAACGCGTGAACGACTTCATCAACGGGTAAACATGCATACCTAAAAAAGGAGCCAATTGGCTCCTTTTTTATTATCTGATCTTTAATCCGTCATTAAATACTCAGCTGACGCATTCATCCAAATATGATCACTGGCTAAACCGGCTTGTTGCCAGCGTGCCACTTGACTGTCTAAATCTTGCGTGCTTTCAAATTCAAAGGCATCGAGCGCGTCATCAAAACTAATGTGCCCAAGGCCATTGCCCCCTTTAAACTTCACTTTATTTAGGGCTAAATCAGCCAAATTGATCGAGGTTTCCCAATTAATGATCTGCCCACCTAATAAAGGCAGTGGATAACAAGACCAGCCCACAGAGGCAGTCAGCGCCACTGTTTGGCCATTGGGTAACGAAAAGCGCTGGCTGGCTAATTGGGTCACAATCGAGCGTGCAAAGTCACTGGCTTTTGCCACCTCAAAATCCCTCAGTACAATGATAAATTCATCACCGCTCCAACGTACTACGTAGTCTGCACTTTGGCTGGCGTTCATGAGTAAAGTGGATACTTGCTGCAGACAGGAGTCACCGGCAAGGGTGCCATGGGCATCATTGATTTTGGCAAATTTGTCTAAGTTCAGCATCACCAACACCAAGGCTTTACCCTGCTCTTTTAAGCTGTCGGCATTACGCTGGAAGTTTTCAATGTCTTTAGGGAGCTGATCAAACAAAAAGCGACGTGAGCGAAGCCCGGTTAGCTCATCAGAGTGACTCACACGTTTTAGTTGCGCATTCACCGCCTCCAGCTTTTCTTTTGATTCTTGTAACGCTTGAGTGCGTTCATTAACCAGCTTTGCCAGTGCCACTTGCTTACGACGTTCCTGCGCTTGCAACACTTTAAAGGTCAAATATAAAAGCAATAAGCCTGTGCCTGTGAGTAGCAATCTAAATAACATGGTTTCATCGAAGCGTTTTGGCACAGTTAACGTTAGGCTGTCACTTGGGGCTTCTCCCCACTCTTCACCTTGACGTTTTGCTTCTAGCACAAACTGGTACTGCCCAGGCGGTAAGTTTGTATAAATCGCTTGGCGACGGCCATCGGCATAACGCCAATCCGTATCAAGCCCAGAAAGCTGATAACGAAACTCAATGCTATCAGGTGCGGCAAAATCAATGGCTGTGTAATTAATAGTTATGTCACGTTCGCTGGTATCTAATACGGTATTGGTACCCGTTAAATAGGCTAAACGGCTGCTGGTTTGAATACTTTCTACCTTGGCATGCAAACGAGCATCATTAAATAAGCGGATGGACTTAGGGATTTGCACCACCCCTTTTGTGCTCGGGTACCAAATTGTGGCATCGTCAGCGGCAAAGGCGTCACTGCTGATCCCTGTACAACATTGGTTGGCTTGGCCGTTGAGCTGCTTATCATAAGCCGTAATCACGTTCTCAACCTGAAGGTTAGTGATCTTCTCAGCAAACTGGCTCAGCGTTAGGCGATACACGCCCTTAGTTGTCGACACCCAAAGTTTGTCATCGGCGGTGGATTTATACAGGCTCAAAATCGAGCCGTAAGGTAAGCCCACGGTGACATCTAGCTGATGCCAGCGGCCATCAGGGGTATTGTAAAAAATACCTTCTCGTAACGTACCCACTAACCAACGGGATTTAGCAATTTCTGTGATGCTTGTCACATACGCGTTTTCTAATGACGTACCAATACCGAGCTTTTCAATGCCATTTTGCGAAAAAACATGCGCCCCTTTTGATGTGCCTAGCACACCATAGTTGCCCTTATCGTCTATAAAGGTCACCAGTTTTGAACTTAAAAAGGCGTTATACGCAAAAGGCGTTAAGCCATTGTAGCCAAAGCGATAAAGCCCGCGCCCTGTGGCAAGCCATAAGCCTCCTTGGCTTGAGCGGGTAATGGCAAATACAGGCGTATTACGAAGTAATTGGCTAGCAACGGTTGTCAGCACACCGTTTTGGTAATACAGCACCCCACGCTCTGTGGCTAAGTACAAGCGCTCACCCACAAAATGCAGGTCATTAATGCGGTTGCGCTTAAGCATTTTGGCGCTGATCACAAGTTGAAATAGATTGGCGTTATCGTAATAACCTACCCCTTGCTCAGTGGCGGCCCATAACACACCAGCAGCAGTGCGGGTAATGGCATTAACAAACCCTAGCTCATTATTAGCAAGCGGCATGCGCTCTATGCGACCGGTGTGAGCCAGCCATAAACCTTCGCTGGAACTTGCCAACCAGATGTTATTTTGACGGTCACGTAAAATGTCCGAGATCCACTGCCCTTGTGCAAACTGCGAGGCATCAACCCATTGCCACTCACCTGAG
>JBGTXC010000187.1:0-5633 GCA_041937835.1 Alteromonadaceae bacterium
TGCAGCCTCACAAACAAAGTCAACAGTTTTTTAGCGCCCAAAGTTCGCTTGACTCTTTTCTGAACAGGTCGTTGATTTTACATACAAAGCCATGCTTTTACATGCTTTTTATTACCATTTTTATGCCGATTAAACACATCAAAGTGTGGCATTTTGAAAGGTGTTTGAATTTAAGGGCTTAAAGCGGCTTTATTTTACCCAATTAACTTAAAAGTGCTGTGTTAACAGTTGTTTTGTCCCGATATTTATTTAATCTGGAGTAAATTCATCAACAAGGAAAGCACATGACCTTATTAGCAACTCTTATTTTATCAAGCCAATTTTATGCCACACCGGCTATAGATACTAAGCCATCACTCACGCAACCGAGTGCGGATGTGGTGTTAGCAGGCGGCAGTAAAAAGACGCCGCCTAAAACGAAAAAAGACAGCTAACCTATAAAAACTAGAAAAGCGCGTTTAAACGCGCTTTTTTATGCTCGTCTTAGAACACTTAGCTAATTTGGGCTTAAATCATTTTCGTTCAATAAGGTGTAACTAAACGCATTGCCTCTGATTTTTTCAGAGCGCTCAGCTAGGGCCATTAAGGTATTAAAGTCATCCGCTTTTTGTAACACTTGGCAGCCTGCTGAATAACGCCCTACTCGCTCAGAGTCGTTCACTGAGGCGCGGTGGATATTAATGCCAAAATAGCCCTCATCCGTTTGCCCGCACATGTCCAGTTCATTATCCATATCGCCATCACGCCAAACCCGCACAGGCCCCCCTCTTTGGCATAAGGCTTTGTATTTACCGCCATGTAAATCGATTTGATAGACATTACGATACTGCCCCGGCTGTAAAATTGCGGCGCCCTTTGCATTACAGAGCTTTTCTTGGGTGTAGTATTGACCGGGATCTGTGGTGGCACTGAAAGAGCAACATATTTGCGTATTGGATTCATCGCGGTAAATCACCAAGATTTGGTCATCAAAATGATCTATGTCGGTGGAATTGGCGCGCACACCTATGATGTTGAGATAGTAAGGCTTGCCGTCATCAAAAAACTCATAGCCTTTAGTAGATAACGCTTTTTTTACCCGCGTCACTAAATCACGACGTGATGATTCTGTTGGTGCGGTGACATCGGATAATGGGCTGGGCTTGGCTTTTGGTGCTGTTAATACAGCACGCCATGTGTCTTTTCCGACACAGCCGTCAGGGGTAAGGCCAGATTTACGTTGAAACACCCGCACTGCGTGCTCTGTGCCGCCGCCAAAAATACCATCAACAAACTTACTCGGGTTGAGTTTAGGTAAATGTTGGCATAAGCAGGTTTGTAATTGGGTAACGGCTTCACCTTTGGCTTTACGTTTTAACAATGGGTGTGTGCTTGGGTGGTAAGACGCGGTCATGATTGCCTCCATGCGGCGAGTTGTTAGGCAACTACATAAGACTGCCCATGAATGGGTCTATAGGATTATTAACTTTAGTGCATGTATCTAATTTGGCAACAAGAAGGGCGTTCGCCCTCCTCTTTGTACACCTACGCTCGCTGAGGTTTTTCTAACTTTCCTGAAATCAGGGTTAACCCTAACGCGGCGAGTGTAATTAAGGCACCTATCCAAGCAGTATCACTGAGCGCGCCAAAGCTCACTACAGAGCCCCCCAGTAATGCCCCTAGCGCAATGCCAATGTTAAATGCAGCAATGTTTAAGCCTGATGCCACATCCACCGCATCAGGGGCATATTTATGCGCTAGTTGCACCACGTAAACCTGCAAAGGCGGCACATTTCCAAAAGCAAACGCGCCCCATAAAAGTAAGGTCATCGCGGCTGTGATTTGCCACGTCATAGTGACGGTAAATAGCAATAATGTCAGTGCTAAGCCGCTAAAAATAATCACTAACGCATTGATCGGGCCTAGGTTGTCGGCAAGTTTGCCGCCCCAGAGATTACCTACCGCGACAGACACACCATACAGCAACATGAGTAAACTGATGCTCGCCGCACTAAAACCTGCTTCTTGCTCCAAAATAGGTGCAAGAAAAGTAAACGCGGTAAAAGTACCGCCATACCCAAGCGCAGTGATCAGAAACACTAACAATAAACGAGGCTCTTTGAGCACGTTAAGTTGCGAACGAATGCTGGTTTTGGTGCTTTGCTTTAAGTTGCGAGGTAATAAAAGTGCAGAGCCCAACAGCGCTATTGCTCCGAGTAGCGCCACAACCATGAAAGTAGCTCGCCAACCAAACATTTGACCAATCCACGTACCGAGTGGCACGCCAGTGACTAAAGCCACGGTCAGGCCGCTGAACATAATCGCAATGGCACTGGCTTCTTTATCTTTACTCACTAGGCTTGTCGCTATTGTGGCGCCAATGGAAAAAAACACCCCGTGGGCAAGCCCGGTAACAATTCGAGCCACGATTAGGGTGTGATAGCTAGGGGCTAACCATGCCATCACGTTGCCCGCAATAAATAAGCTCATTAAGGCAAGTAACAAAGCTTTACGGGGTATGCCATTGGTTAAAGCAGTTAACACGGGGGCGCCTATGGCAACACCCACTGCATACAAGCTCACTAACAATCCAGCGCTAGGTAAACTCACCATAAGGTCTTGGGCTATGGTGGGTACCAAGCCCACTATCACAAATTCAGTTGTTCCAATTGCAAAGGCGCTCAGCGTCAATGCAAGTAATGCTAATGGCATCATTCATCTCCTCTAATATGAATGTGCCGCAGTGTGCCCAGAGATTTATTTGAAAAAACAGCTTTAATGACAAAATACTTTTGCTATTTTCGCAAAGGAATTTACATGGTTCGCTCAAAAACGCAGGACTTAACCACGTTTCTCACTGTGGTAGACAGTGGCAGTTTTTCAAAAGCAGCTAATTTACTAGAGCAAAATGTGGCGCAAGTATCTCGCGCCGTTGCACGCTTAGAAACCCAGCACCATTGCACCTTGTTTAACCGCACAACACGGCGCATAGAGCTCACCCAAGAAGGCGAACGCTTTGCCGAGCAAATTCGCCAAGGGCTAACCGCATTAGCCACCGCCGAGTCTGAGCTCAGCAGTGCCCATGCCTCACCAAAAGGTGTTTTGCGGATTGATGCAGCAAGCCCGTTTGTGCTTCATCAAATCGTCCCGCACATCAAAGCGTTTCAAAAGCGGTATCCAGACATTCGTTTAGAAATCACCTCTCATGACAACATCATTGATTTACTAGAACACAAAACCGATGTAGCAATACGGGTAGGCGAATTGAGCAATTCTAACCTACACGCTAAAAAGCTCGGTGAAAGCCCTTTGCATTTAGTTGCCAGTGCTGAGTTTTTAAAACAATACCCTATTGAACATATTGATGATTTAACAAACGCCCCTTTAATTGGCTTTAGTGATGCCCCTGCCCTCAATAAGTGGCCTTTAATCCCTATGGCTACATTGGCATTCCACATTAAAGCCAGTAGCGGTGAAACGGTTCGCCAGCTTTGTTTAAATGGGATGGGGGTGGCCATGTTGTCACGCTTTATGTGCCAAGCAGATATCGACGCTGGACGCCTCGTCGCTTTGCTGCCGCAACATGTGCAAACGCCAAACCGCCGTGAAAGCGTTCACGCAGTGTATTATCGCCACAGTGCGGTTGCTGGGCGCATTCGCGCCTTTTTAGACTTTATGTCGCCACGCTTTAACTTGTAAAAAAACGCCATTACAAAATAAAACAAATCCGCCCTTTGCCTTAATGATGCAATGCTTTAGGGTAAAACTAAGGTGAAATCATAAGGATAATAATGAGTAGCCAATTATCATTACTTGGAAAACGTCGGTTTTTACCCTTTTTCCTCACTCAATTTTTAGGTGCCTTTAACGACAACGTGTATAAAAACGCGGTGATCATGTTAATCGTGTTCCAACTGGCAAGTGCCAATAGCGCCATTTACGTCAACCTTGCTGCGGCGCTTTTTGTGTTGCCGTTTTTTTTGTTTTCAGCCATTGCTGGGCAACTGGCCGATAAGTTTGATAAAGCCATGTTAATGCAGCGCTGCAAACTGGCGGAAATCCCTATTATGCTGCTGGGCTCCCTAGGGTTTTATTTACAAAGCCCGGAGCTATTAATTGCAGTGCTGTTTTTAATGGGCACGCAATCGACCTTTTTTGGCCCTGCTAAATACGGCATTTTACCGCAGCACTTAAAAGACGATGAGCTCATTGGTGGCAACGGTTTGGTGGAAATGGGCACCTTTTTGGCGATTTTACTTGGCACCATGGCTGGGGCGTATTTTATTAATCAGCAAGGTGGGGCGCTTTATGTCAGCCTAGCTGTGGTGATTTTGGCAAGCCTCGGCTATGTCACCAGTCGCTTTATTCCTAAAGCGGCAGCGGCAAACGAAGGGCTGAGCTTATCCTTTAATGTGTTTAGCCAAACTAAAGCCTTATTTACCTTATTAAACAAAGAGCGTGAGTCGGTGGGTAAATCTGTGCTTGGGATCTCATGGTTTTGGTTTTTAGGGGCAGTATACTTAACCCAAATCCCTGCGTTTGCCCAAAGCTTAGGGGGCGATGAAAGCGTGGTCACCACCCTACTTGCGTGTTTTTCCATTGGTATTGCGGTGGGCTCATTAGTGTGTGAAAAGCTTTCACGCAAACAAGTGGAGCTTGGGCTTGTGCCACTTGGTTCACTTGGGTTGTCTGTGTTTGGTGTGATGCTATGGCACAGCGCTTTAGGCTTTGATGCAGCAGTAAGTATTACCTTTAGCCATTTATTTAATGAGGCCGCCGGGCTTTATTTACTTAGCGCCATCTTTTTTATTGGTTTTTTTGGCGGCCTTTATACCGTGCCTTTATATGCGCTCATTCAATCGCGCAGCCAAGAAAAAGTGCGCAGCCGCGTGATTGCTGCTAACAATGTGATGAACGCCCTCTTTATGGTGGGCAGTGCCATTTTCGCCATGGCACTACTGTCATTTGGGCTCAGTGTGAATGAGCTGTTTTTAAGCCTTGCCATCATTAACGTATTAGTAGCGCTTTATATTTACCGGAAAGTGCCAGAGTTTGTGATTCGCTTTGTACTTTGGGTGATCACCCACACCATTTACCGCGTGCGTCATCACAATATTGATAACTTACCGAGCGAGGGCGCTACGGTCATTGTGGCAAACCATGTGAGCTTTTTAGATGCGCTTATTATTGCTGGTGCCTTTAAGCGTCCTGTGCGCTATGTGATGTACGAGCCAATTTACCGCATCCCTGTGCTTAATGCTTTTTTCCGTGCGGTTGGCGCCATCCCGATTGACAGTAAAAAGCATAATCCTGAAGTGTATCACGCCGCCTTTGCCAAAATTAAAACCTATTTAGCCGAAGGCGAGGTTGTGTGTATTTTCCCTGAGGGTAAGTTAACCGCAGATGGCGAAATAGACACCTTTATGCCGGGCATTGAGCGCATTTTAAAAGACAGCCCAGTGCCTGTGTTGCCAGTGGCCATTCAAGGAATGTGGGGCAGCATGTTTAGCCGTAAACGCGCGGTGCGATTACCTAGGCCTACATGGTCAAAAGTACACATTAAAGTGGGCGACTTACAAAGTGGCAATGAGGTAGATTGCCAAAGCTTACAGCATACAGTGACTCGCCTTAGAGGCCAGTATCAGTAACTTGTA
>JBGTXC010000188.1:0-5624 GCA_041937835.1 Alteromonadaceae bacterium
GCAAGAATGTGCCAGACTGAACGGGCAAAACCTGATGTTTTGTGAAGACGCCGCACGTAAATTAAAACACGCGTTAAATCAGCGCAGTGACGTGTTTGATTTTTGGCTGCGCATCAATCACTACGAATCCCTCCATGCACATGATGCCGTAGCTATGGCTGTAAAAGGCATTCAAGGCGGTTATCAAGTCTAATAAGTACATCTAGGCCACTTCATAAGATTGATTGGCACACTTTCTGCTTAAGCTGACAGTGTGTCAATTTGTTGTAACGGAGTGCGTTATGGAGTTTGTGCTTTTTTCAATTTTAATCTTGGTAGTGATTGCGGCCATGGTGGCCAATAAGTTTAGTGACAGCGGTAATCCATACCCGTTTGCTAAAAGAACGACCATGTTTTCCCAAGTAGAAACCGCTTTTTTGCGCTTATTAGAAGGCGCTGTTGGCGAGCAATACCGCATCGTAAGCCGTGTAAAGCTAATGGATGTAATTGATTTTAAAGCGGGCATGTCAGATAAAGCCAAACGCGCTGCCATCGCAAAAGCTAAAAACAAAACATTGGACTTTGTTTTACTTGATAAAGACACCCTGAACATTGTGGCAGCAGTGGATTTAGTCAACAACGCAAACCGCGACGGTTATAAAGCACAACGCGATTGGTTTGTCAGTGGCGCACTTGAAGCCAGTGGCGTGCCGCACATTCGCATTAAAGTTAAAGCCGGCTATAAAGCGGTGGAAGTTAGAAACGCCATTATGTTTAAACTTGGCAAACATTCGATGATGAAACCACAACCTAGCAAGCCGCGCCGCTCCTCATCAAAACCGGCTGTGCTTTCGCCATCACAAGCTAAAGTCAGTAACTCAACGCAACTTGCACAAGTTTCTTAAGTTAAGGCGCAATCGCGCCTTTTCTCTTTTTTGGTTCTGCCTGTACTTAGTTAAAGTCATGTATACTAACGGCAAATTTATTTTATTTATGAGTAGATTATGACCATAGGTATCATAGGCGCGATGGAGCCTGAAATTGCCATTTTAAAAGCCAACATGACTGAGCTAGTAGAAACCCCAAAAGCTGGGTTTACTTTCTACTCAGGTAAACTTAACGGTGCGGAGATTGTACTGGTCAAATCTGGCATTGGTAAAGTCGCGGCAACCGTAGCAACCACCTTAATGATTGAACATTTTGCTCCACGTTATGTGATTAACACTGGCTCTGCTGGCGGCTTTGAACAAAGCTTACGCGTCGGTGATGTGGTTATTGGTACTGAGCTTCGCCATCACGATGTGGATGTGACCGCATTTGGCTATGAGATGGGCCAAGTACCAAACATGCCTGCGGCATTCACAAGTGCTCCTGAGCTTGTCAGCATGGCACAAGAAACCATTGCCGAAATGGACGACATTAAAACCATGAGCGGCTTAATTTGCACTGGTGACTCATTCATGTGTGACCCAGCGCGTATTGATGTGGCTCGCGAGCAGTTCCCAACTATGCTAGCCGTTGAAATGGAAGGCGCTGCCATTGCACAAGCCTGCCATCAACTTAACACCCCATTTTTAGTGATCCGCTCACTCTCAGACATTGCCGGTAAAGAGTCTCCGACGTCTTTTGATGCCTATTTAGAAACCGCGTCAAAAAACAGCTCGCAGATGGTTACCTTACTGGTTGAGCGTATCCATAAGGCGGCCTAATGCCACTTTGGCTCACTGATTATTCGAGCCTCTGGGTGATGCTTGGCGCTGTGGCACTGGAACGCTGGTTGCCATTGGCGGTGTGGTATCACCCAAACACCTTTCTCTCTTTACTCTTTACGCGCGCTAAACAGCGGGTTTATCGCCCTTCTCAGTCAAACTCGTACCAACATTTTGCCGGCACGCTTTTGGCAATACTGTTGTTTTTGATTTGTATCAGCTTAATGCTTGGGGTGAAGTTGTTTGCTTACTACCCTGAGGTATTTGATTTTGCGGTGCTTTATTTGCTGCTAGAGGCCACCCCGCTAGAGCGCCGTGCTAAGAGAATTCAAGCGCTCATAACGCGTAACAATAAAGCCGCTGCTAAACAGTTACTTGCACCTTTTGTTCGCCGTGATGCGGATGTGCTTTCGAGTATGGGGCTAGTCAAAGCCAGTATAGAAACCCTGATTTTACGCCAAGCCCGGCTTTATTATGCGGTGCTATTTTGGTTTGCCATTGGCGGCATTGCCACGGCGTTAGCGTACGTGCTTTGCCAGCGTATTCGCTTGGCATTTCAAACGCAAAGCCCGCCGAATACGGCGTTTAATCATATGATTAACCGGGTATGCTCCTTATTTGAAGCGCCGCCCTTATGGTTATTTTTAACCTTAGGCTTATTAGCCGGGCACGCTAAGCTCACGTTTAAATTGATTAAGCTTTATGCTCGTCATGGGTATCATTTCTTGTCCTGTGCCTTACTTGCGCAGTTCAGTGCATTATTACAAGTGCAATTGGGCGGCCCTGCAAAATACCAAGGCGTACGCTTTGCTAAAACCCGCATCAGTACATTTCGCGCGCCTGAAGCTCATCACATTCATGCGAGCATCCAACTGCTTGGCCGGATGGGCATGTTATTTATACTTATTTTAGTGGGGTATTTGCTTGTTATTTCGTAACCTTTTGGCATTTTTTGTGGTGCTTGCAAGCTTTAGTCATGTTAATGCGCAGGAAGTAAGAATTGCCGCGCTTGCGCCTCATTTAACTGAGTGGGTGTATGAGCTTGGGCTTGAAGAGCAACTTGTCGCAGTCAGTAGCTACAGCGACTACCCAGAGGCTGCGCGCACAAAACCCGTCGTTGCCGATATAAATGGTGTACACCTTGAGCGCCTATTGCGATTTCGCCCAACCCATGTGTTGCTGTGGCAAGACAGTAGCCACCCCAGTGTGGTCGCTAAATTAAATGACTTAGGCATTAAGGTATTTATCTCCAAGCCCAAAGCCCCTGAAGATGTACTCACTGAGTTAACCGCTGTTGCGGAGCTATTTGATAAACCTAATGCGCCTGTGCTTACGCGCTATAACAAAGCACTCTTAGAACTAAAAACCCGCTTTGCAACTGGCTCTGGCAAGCGTGCTTTTTACCAATTGTGGCACTCCCCTATCACCAGTGCTGCCCAAGGCACGTGGATCCATAATCTGATGTCAGTATGTGGGTATCGCAATATCACAGCAAAGATGGGTATGCCCTACCCCACGCTCACGCAAGAGTATGTGTTAATGGCAGACCCAGAGATAATCTTTATCTCACATAATGGAGAGATAACAGGCACTCCCAAAGACTGGCAAAACTTCAGCTTAATGACAGCGGTTAAAAATCAGCAAGTCTATTACGTCAATGCCAATAAACTAAGTCGCTTTACGCCGCGCATGCTTTCTGAGTTAAAAAAACTCTGTGAGCTTGGTTATCCCAAGGCATAAAAAAACCCGCATGAAGCGGGTTTTAACTTATTAGGCAAATTACGCCAAGGTCACGTTAGCAAACTTACGCTTGCCCACTTGGTAGATTTGCTCAGTGCCTTTTGCCACTTCTAAGCGAGTGTCAGACACTTTGTCGGTGCCGTTTAGTTTTACTGCGCCTTGTTTGATCATACGAATCGCTTCTGAAGTACTGGCCACAAGACCCGCTTCTTTAAGCAAGTTAGCTATTGGCATGGCATCGCCTTCTACTGTCAAAGTCACAGCAGGGATGTCATCCGGTAAGGCATTTTTTGAAAAGCGCTGAGTAAAATCTTGATGCGCTGCTTCTGCTGCCGCGTCATCATGAAAACGCGCAATCATCTCTTTTGCAAAAGCAATTTTGATGTCACGCGGGTTTGTGCCTTGAGCAACTTGCGCTTTTAATGCGTCAATTTCTTCAAGAGATTTAGCGCTAAGTAGCTCATAGTAACGCCACATCAAATCGTCAGAAATCGACATCACCTTGCCAAACATCTCAGTTGGGGCATCGGTAATACCAATGTAATTACCCAGCGACTTAGACATTTTTTGAACGCCATCTGTGCCTTCAAGTAATGGCATCATCAATACGGTTTGTGGCTTTTGCCCTTCTTCTTTTTGCAGCTCGCGGCCCATAAGTAAGTTAAAGCGCTGATCCGTACCGCCAAGCTCTACGTCAGCTTCGAGTGCCACTGAGTCCCAACCTTGTACTAATGGATACAAAAACTCATGAATAGCAATGGCTTGGCCACCTGTGTAACGCTTTTTAAAATCATCACGTTCTAACATACGTGCGACCGTCTGGCGTGCCGCGAGTTTGATCATGCCAGCAGCGCCAAGCTTTTCCATCCACTCGGAGTTAAACGCAATCGTCGTTTTAGCTGGGTCTAAAATTTTAAACACCTGCTCTTTGTAGGTTTCTGCGTTGGCAAGCACATCGTCACGGGTAAGTGGCTTTCGGGTCACATTTTTACCTGTTGGGTCACCAATCATGCCAGTGAAGTCACCAATTAAGAAAATCACTTCATGACCTAAGTCTTGGAAGGTTTTCATCTTATTGATCAACACGGTATGACCTAAGTGCAAATCAGGGGCAGTTGGATCGAAACCGGCTTTAATACGCAGTTTTTTACCAGATTTTAATTTTTCTACTAATTCTTCCTCAATGAGGATTTCTTCTGCACCGCGTTTGATCTCCGCCAATGCTGCCTGAACGTCGGCCATGCAACTCTCCGTTGTAAATCAATAAGCTAGCTTGCTTGAGTGAGAGCTGTTTGCCTCACCTTTAGCGCACGACTTTTTGGTCGCGCTGCGCTTAATAAAATTGCTAAAAATAGGGCTTTGATTCTAGCCTAATTCAAGGCGACTTTAAATGCACAAAATGCTGGTATTTACTAATCATTAACGATATCCTCGATGGTTGACGTTGGTTTTTTCGACATGTGAAAAGGTAAGTTATGGTAGGCGTTGTACACAAGCTTCCTAAAAAACATAAATTGCTGATTCTTGGGCTTGCTGCAGCCATGGCTGTGCTTTTTGTTATGCCCAGTGACGATGCAGTTGCCTCAAAAGACAACACAGGCTTACTTGAAGTGGGCAAGCGTTACGAGGTTAATGTTCCCCTCAATGACGATGTTAAAACCACGCAAGTTACCCCAGCGTCAGTTAATAAAGCCAATGAGACAGCAGAGATTCCAACGTCTCAGGTTGAAGAATCCCCGCTTAATTACCATGATTTTACCGTTCGCAAAGGTGATAACTTAGCCGTTATCTTTAAACGCGCCGGATTTTCAGCACAAACGCTGCATAAGCTTGTTAATTCTGACAAGCACACTAAAAAGCTCACCAACATTCACCCTGGCGAAGTCCTCAGCTTTGCTAAAAACGCCGACGGTGAACTTGCAGCCTTGAAATATGAGCTTAACCGCACAGACACACTGCATGTGACTTTAAGTGACGCCAAGAAATACCGCACTCACATCACGTCTAAAACCATTGAAGTTGTTGAGCAATACGCGGCTGGCAAAATCACGTCCAATTTTTGGAGCGCAGGGATTGCAGCTGGATTGACGCAAAAGCAAATCATGAATTTTGCGGCCATTTTTGAATTTGATGTGGATTTTGCTAACGACATCCGTAAAAACGACACCTTCGCGCTAATTTATGAAACTAACCACA
>JBGTXC010000189.1:0-5578 GCA_041937835.1 Alteromonadaceae bacterium
CAACATCCTCTTTTTGTAGAATAATAGCATTCAAATAGGCTACTTTGGCCGAAGCTGCCAATGCTTCTTCAATCCTAAAATGTCCTGTCATTAAAAATGCGCTACCAAAGCTTCGTATGCCAGAGCTTAAATCTGCAAATTTCTTTTTCTTTTCAAACACCGTCAGCATGTCTTTCACAATCGGTGCCGTTAGCGCACCTTCAAAACGCGCGTAATCCATTAATGCTTGCCCATATTGGCCAAGCGATAAGCGCACTGTTAACAAAATTTCCAATGCAGGCGCACTGTCTGGGTTTTGTGCGTAAAACAACTGAGCTTGTTGTAAGGCATCTAAATATTGGTGCTGCTTTAAGTAACTTTCCGCTTGTAAAAGAGGCTTAAAGTCGACGGATTCTTTTTTGTTAGGTGTTAGCTCGCCACATGCACTGAGCGTAAGCAAACACAGTGCTAATAGCCCTTGAAAACGACGGTTGTGATTGACTACCCACTCCTTGGTAATAAGCATCTTATTGCTCCTTCACACGGTGTTTTTTCATTAGATCATAAAAGGTTGGTCGGGTGACGCCTAAAAGCTCAGACGCCAAAGAAATATTGTCATTGGCTCTTTGTAATGCAGAATTGATGGCTTTACGCTCTGCATCATCACGGATTTCACGTAGATTTAATGCTTTAGTGTCTTGCTCATCCAGGCATAAGTCTGCGGCAGTTAAGAATTTATTCTCAGTCATGATCAAGGCGCGCTTAATGCGATTGACGAGTTCGCGCACATTTCCAGGCCAAGGGTGCTCACAAATGGCATTAATGGCTGACTCAGAAAAGCCCACCACCTTAGCACCTGACTCTTTCACTTGCTGTTTGAGAATACTTCGAGCGAGCTGCAAGCAGTCACTTCCTCTGGCTCTTAATGGCGGTAAAGCAATGTCAATTTCACACAGTCGGTAATATAAATCTTCTCGAAATTGTTGCTCTGCAATCAAGTTTTCGATGTTTTTATGGGTCGCGCAGATGATACGCACATCCACCTCAATGGGCTTGCGGCCGCCAACGCGTTCAATCACTCGCTCTTGTAAAAAGCGAAGGAGCTTAGCTTGAAGTGCATAGGGCATATCACCAATTTCATCTAAGAAGAGGGTGCCGCCTTGTGCTTGCTCAACTTTCCCTATGGTGGTGCGATTAGCGCCTGTAAAGGCGCCGCGCTCATAGCCAAATAGCTCGGATTCGATTAAGTTTTCCGGGATTGCCGCACAGTTTATTGCCACAAAAGGCCCAGATGCGCGCTGGCTTAATCTGTGAATTTCATTTGCCATGACTTCTTTACCTGTGCCACTTTCACCCAGCAACATGCAGGTTGCTGTGGTCGGTGCCACTTTAGTAATGACGTTTTTTACTCTGAGCATGGCCGCATCTGTGGCTTCAAAACTGCTTTGACTGTCATTTTGCTGCTGACAGGACTGCTCTAATTCATGAATATGTACCGCGCGCTTAACAATTACCTCGAGTTCATCGGTATTAACGGGTTTTTGGTAATAATCAAACGACCCTAAGCGAATTGCTTCTATGGCATGCTCATTACCCTCATTGCCTGTCATCACAATGATTTTCATATTTGGCAGCATGCTGGAGGCTTGTTGGAGTAATTCAAACCCTTCCTCAACGCCGTCTGGCTTTGGCGGTAAACCTAAATCTTGGATCATCACGCAAGGTTCAAAGCGCCTAAGCGCAGCCAATGCGTCGCGCTTATCTGTTGCAGTCACCACATGAAAATCTGTAAGTGCCCATTTAAGTTGCGCAAGTAAGCCGGCATCGTCTTCAACGATTAATATGGGGTGTTTTTTACTCATTACTTCCACCTGTAACGTAATGATAATGCAATGGTTTGCTCGTCATATTCTTGGATAAGTGAAGGGTCATCGCTTTTTTCTAAACGCAGCTCAAGTTCACCTATCCAGCCTTCGTAGAAGTTGTACTCAAGGCTGAGTTTGCCTTGTTGACGGTCTACCTCATTGCCATTTTGATATTCAAAACGCGTACTACGCACACGTAACCGTGAGACTAAACGCCCAGAAAAACGGTAATACGCCTCGATAATGGCCCCGTAATAATTTGGTTTATAGCCAGTGTCGCCACCGCCTAGCTCAAGCCCGGTGGGTTTACCATTTTGATAAATCAGATTAGAGGTTTCGATTGGCGTTTCTTTGCCATAAAGCAAGCTAAATTGGGTAAAGAGTTGATTATTAAAAAATGGTACTTCAAAACGCATCACAGCTTCATCGCGCCAGAATATCCGTACCGAGCGCACTTCAAGAGCTTGCTCTTCATTGGTTAACTCGCCAAATGATTGTGAGCGAGATGAATCTTTAATTTGCCTGCTTGCACTGATGGCATAGTTAAGTGATTCACTCATATGTGACCACACAATACTGAGGCTCTCACCATCAACAGTTTGCGACAGCGTGTCACTGGATAAACGTGATTGCCCTAATTGCATCATCAATTGGCTATTAGGTCTTTGCCAACGCATCGACATAAAGGGGGTGGTATAATCATAGTTAATGTCACTGGCGAGTTCGATTTCTGCATACGATGCACCTAAGCCGATAAAAAAACTGGGCCTTAATAGATAATGCCAGTTGAAGATATGGTTATGCCCTTGGCTTGATTGAAAGCGGTTTTTCTCTAAATCATGTTTAAAGAGATTATTTTCTAACGTAACTTGGTGCTTAGTTGCAGGTGCTGTTTCAATTTTTTGGCCAAGTGTAAATGACTCTTGCTCACTGAAGTTGGTCGGCGTTCGCCCTTTAGCAGGGTCGGATAACAGTTTGTAGCGACTGTGCCCCAAGATAATGTGATAGGTACTAGGCACCACAGTAAAGTTGACGTTGCCGCTGCCTGTTAAAAAGGTTTCATCAGCAAATCGGTCGTCCTTATATTGGCTATGAGCCAAATCGTAATCCAATTTTAATGCCACGCGGCGCAGGGCTTTTTCGTACAAGGTACTGATAAACACTGTGCGTTTTTCGCCGCGTTCAGGGTTGCTTGATGTGCGACTGATATTATTGCTGGTCATGGCCTTAGCCCCCACCTCTAAAAAGGTGTATTCGCGGGGCTGCGGGATAATGGTTTGGTTGCTTTGCACCGCCATTGATAACACCAGTTGCGTCACTATCAGCATCAGCTTTACCCTTCGTTAAACACTAAACCCACATAATTACTGCTTGCGAGGGTGTCTGCGGCGGTGTCGATTTCAGTGGGATTGCTGACCCCATTTTTAACCACTAGCATCGCCATATCACAACACGATGAAATGATTTGAGACTCCACACTCAAATTCACAGGGGGTGCATCAATTAAAATGTACCTATCCGGGTAGCGAGTTTTTAGCTCAGCGATAAGCTCTGCCATTTTACTGGACGAAAAGCTTTCTGCGGCACCAATGGTGCTGCCACCGGTTGGAATGATTTTTATGCGTGATAAGCCGGTTGGGTAAATGATGTCTTGTAAGTCCACATCTTGGGCGTTTAGGTAATCCGTTAAACCCAAATGAATCGACTCTTTGGTGTATTCACTGAGCCTAGGGTTATGAATGTTACAGTCAATCACCAACGCCGTCTTAGATGGGTCTAACGCAATACTGCACGCTAGGTTCATCGTCACATGAGTGGTTCCTGAACCTGATGCAGGACTTGTCAGCATCAAGGTGAAATTGCTATCGCCAGCACGCTTAAATAGGTTTGTACGCAGTTCGCGGTAAGCATTAAGCGCAGCAAAATCTTTCGAGCTTGGGTAAATCAATTTCAGTTTATCCTTTTCTTCATTACTAAAGCGGTGCGGTTTTTTGTGTGCCACAACAGGGCTAAATGCCGACACATTAGCAGAATGACTCGCAAGAGCGTTTTCCATTAGGGACCTCCGGTGATAAGAGACATGCCATGGTTAATGGCCGCGGGGTTAAATTGGTTTAGATAAGCAAGCCCAATGAGTGCCACACATAAGGCAATATTGATAACCAGCGTAGCGGTGACTTTTAAAACACCCGTGAAACTGGCGTGACTGCGATAATTAGGAATTGTGCTGAGTAATTGGCCACGATTGAATAACGCGCGATGACGTATCTTTTGGTCAATAAAGGCATAAATAAGCTTGATACCTACGATGGCCATCAAAGCCAAAATCGGTGCTGCAATTAATAAATGGATAAAGCGGAGCCCCTTGGGTTTATTAGGAAATACAGCTGGCTCTTGGATTTTATAATTCACCCCTTGACCTTCAATATCCAAAATCATGGATAATCTGGCTTTTTCTTTTTTCGCTAACATTTCCTCGTACTGGGTTTTAATCACTTGATAATCGCGATTGTATTCCGACAATTGTGCTTCATTCGCGGCAATGCGTTGCCGCCTTTGAGTCGCTTCATTATAAAGGCGCTCAATTGAATTCAGTCGGTTTTCTAAAATGCGCTTTTCAACTTGTGTTTTAGCCAGTTGGCTGCGCAGCTCTCGGTAAACAGGACTGATGTTGGCACCTACTTGACTCTCTTGCTCAGGTAATTCAGCTATGGTTTTTTCAATCGCTTCAATGCGAAAATTAATATCAAGCACATCTGGGTGCTCTTCAAAGTAACGCATTAACAGCGCACTTTTCTCCTGCCTTAATCGCTCAAGTTGTGCGTGATAAATGGAAGCTTCATAGTCATTAGCACTAAAACGTGACTCACTGGCAATTTCATTTTCTAGCGAGGCAATTTGCACTGCGTTTTCTTCAATTTCGATTTTCAGTGATTCAATGGTGTTACGTAATTGAGCAATACGGGTTTCTGCTTCTTGTGCTGTGCCGTCAGTGTTTGTGGAGTGAAACTCTTTTAAACGGTTTTCTGATGTGGTGAGCTGCTCTTTGTAAGACTCAACTTGCTGTTCTATAAAGCGATATGCGTCACGGCTCTCTTTCTTTTTAGTTTTAGCACTGTCATCTATAAATATGGAGACCAGGCTATTGATGCGGCTAAAGGCATCTTCAGGGGAATTATCATTGAACGTGATTTTGACATAATTACCGGCAAGGCCTTCTACAAACACTTTCGCACGAAACTCAGTGATTTTTTGTTCGATTAAATCACGGGTGAGTAATTGCTCACCTGGCACAGTTTGGGTCACCAAAGTGCGCATTAAACGCGGTGAATAAATCACTTCTCGGACATGACCAATGTTGCTTTGTTTGACCTCTGTGACCTGCGCTTTACGCCCTAAAAGGGGTTTAATGATGTTTTGGTTGTCCGCAAAAATGGTGATGCTAGATTGGTAGGTGTCTTTTTTAAATGACGCCAACAACACAATCACGGAGGTGATCACCAAAAATAAGCACACATACTTAAGGCGTTTTTTCTTTAAGTCATTAAATACAATACTGAGTGCGATAAAAGGCGTAATGGCGTTCATTAGAAGATACTCTCTGGAATAATAATGACATCCGATGGACGAAGCTCGTAATTGGTCTTCATTTCGCCATCATCAATAATGGCCTCAACATCTACTTTGTATTTCGACATCCCAAATGGGGTTTTACGATGCAGCACTGCTGAGTC
>JBGTXC010000018.1:0-22255 GCA_041937835.1 Alteromonadaceae bacterium
CTCTGCTAACCGGATTAAAAGCGCGCTCGATGTATCGCAAGCGGCAGTCATGTTAGTGGGCAACAGTGGTGATGTTATTTACGCCAACGAATCCATCGCAGCGTTATTTAAAACACATCAAAGCACCTTTGAATCACAACACGGAGGCTTTAAATTACCGCTTGAGGGGCAATCGATAGCGATGATCCATCCGGCTGGGCAAAGTTACATAGGGCAGTTATCTAACCTCAGCATGCCGCACACTTCGCGAATTGAAGTGAATGATCTCACTTTTGATTTGGCCGCCACCCCTGTGTTTGATGATGCTAATCAGCGTCAAGCCACTGTACTTGAGTGGCGAGATATCACAGAAGAGCTCAAAGAAGAGATCAAACAACAAACCATATTGGCGCGCAACACCCGTATTTCCAGTGCCTTAGATGTGTGTGAAGCCAATGTACTTATGGTGAACGAAAGCTTTGAAGTGGTTTACTGTAATGACTCAATGCAGCACACCTTAACGCAACGCGCATCGCAATTAGCCAGTAGTTTGCCTGGGCTCAATGTCAGTCAAGTGATGGGTGCCAGCTTAGATGTGTTTTTCCCACATGATGCACAGCAAAGGCGCATGCAAATAGAAGGGCTGACGCAAACACAGCAAGAGCTCGTTGAAATTGGCGAGTTAACTTTCAACATCAACTTTACGCCAGTGTTGGATGATGACAATCAGCGCTTAGGTACAGTAATCGAATTTGATGACCTCACAGAGCAGCTTGCCAAAGAGCGTGAAGAAAAAGAGGTTAATCGTGCAAATGCCCGCGTTCGTCAAGCCTTGGATAACGTGGCAACAAACATCATGATCGCCAACGCCCAGCATGACATCATTTACCTCAACCATGCTGTGGTGCAAATGATGAGTAATGCCCAAGCGGATATCAAAAAAGCCCTGCCAAACTTTGATGCCAACAATTTACTGCATCAGAACATCGATGTGTTCCATAAAAACCCAGCACACCAAAGGGAGATGTTGGCGCGTTTAACTGGCAAATATGAAACCGAAATCACAGTGGGTGGGCGCACCTTTGGGTTAATTGCCAACCCGATTGTGGGCGCTGAAGGCGAGCGCATAGGTACCGTGGTAGAGTGGACGGATCGCACCAAAGAAGTGGCAATCGAGCACGAGGTAAACAGTTTAATCACGGCCGCGGTGGCGGGTGATTTGTCTGTACGCTTACCTGAAGGCGACAAAGAAGGCTTCTTCTTACGCTTATCACAAGGTGTTAACTCCTTAATCGATTCAGTAGATGCCGCGCTTGCGGATACCGGCAATATGCTTGATGCCATGGCAAAAGGGGATCTCACCAAGCGCATAGAAACTCAGTACCAAGGTGCGTTTAAAAAGCTGGCCGATGACGCCAACATGACCGCAGAGCGTTTAACTGATGTGGTTGGGCAAATCTTAGAGTCAGCCAATGCGGTGACCAGTGGTGCTGATGAAATCGCCCAAGGCAATTTAGATTTGAGTCAACGTACGGAAGAGCAAGCCTCCAGCCTTGAAGAAACTGCTAGTTCCATGGAAGAAATGACCAGTACGGTGAAGCAATCAGCGGATAACGCCAAAGTAGCCAGTAAGTTAGCAGAAGACACCCAAAGTAAAGCGGTTGAGGGTGGTGCTGTGGTTAATCGTGCGGTGGATAGCATGGCTGAAATAAACACGGCCAGTAAAAAAATCTCTGACATTATTGGCGTCATTGACGAAATCGCCTTCCAAACTAACTTGCTTGCACTCAATGCGGCGGTTGAAGCCGCACGTGCGGGTGAGCAAGGGCGTGGTTTTGCCGTTGTTGCGGGTGAGGTACGTAACTTAGCGCAGCGCTCAGCCGCCGCCGCGAAAGAGATAAAAGACTTAATTCGCGACAGCGTGGTGAAGGTAGAAGATGGCACCTTGTTAGTGAATGAGTCCGGCACAACCTTACAAGCGATAGTGGATGCGGTAAAACAAGTGGCTGACATGATCAGTGATATTTCGGTTGCTTCTGAAGAGCAAAGCGCCGGCATCGAGCAGGTAAACCGCGCCATCACGCAAATGGATGAAATGACGCAGCAAAATGCGTCATTAGTGGAAGAAGCATCCGCAGCGGGTGAGGCCATGGCAGAGCAAGCTAACACCATGCGTGAGTTACTCGGCTTTTTTGCCGTGCGTCAGCAGCAAGGGCAAATGCGAGCAAAGCCTGCACTTAATAAGCCTGCCGCTAAGAGCCCGGCGATTGCGCCACCTAAAGCCAGCAGCAAGCCCGCCGCTAAATCCAATGGTGCCAGTGGGTTTGGTGCTAGTAGCCAAGCAAAACCAGCAGCCAAACAGCCCGCAGAAGAAATCAAAACTTACTCGCCGCAAAGTGATAGCGATGACGAAGAGTGGGAAGATTTTTAAGGGGTGCTTAGGCGATGGGCAAGGAGTTTTTGTTCACAGAAGAGGATTTTAAAAGCATCCGCGAGCAAGTGTATGCTGCTTGCGGCATCGTGCTTGGCGAACATAAAAAGGAGATGGTGTATTCGCGTTTAACGCGGCGGTTAAGGGCGTTAGGGTTAGCAAACTTTGCCGCGTATTTAGCGTATTTGGACGCTAATAAAGACGCTGAATTTACCGAGTTTATTAATGCCATCACCACTAACCTCACGTCGTTTTTTCGTGAATCGCATCATTTTGATTTTTTACAACATCAATTGATGCCAAAAATACTGGCGGCCAATCAACAGACCAAGCGCATTCGCATTTGGTCTGCGGGGTGTTCAACCGGTGAAGAAGCTTACTCCATCGCCATGACCTTAAGAGAATGCGCACCCAAAGCCGGATGGGATGTGAAAATTCTGGCGACTGACCTAGACTCAAATGTACTGACAAAAGCAAAAAACGGCACTTACACTGCCAGCTCAGTGACGGGGCTCACTGACACCTATAAGAAGAAGTACATGCAAAAAAGTCGCGATGGAAATGTGTATAAGGTCAAACCGGATGTGGCAAAGCTGGTGCATTTTAAACAGCTGAATTTACTTGCTCACTGGCCGATGAAAGGCCCCTTCGATTTAATTTTCTGCCGCAATGTGGTGATTTATTTTGATGTCACCACCAAAAACCAATTGTTTAACCGCTTTGCTGATTACCTTGCACCACACGGTGCACTCTTTTTAGGGCATTCAGAGAGCCTTTCTAAAGGACATTCCCAATTTATCAGTTACGGCAAGACCATGTACGGCAAGGAGCCCATTTGAACGGGCACTTCCCTCCGCAGTTTAGCGGCTTTGAGCATGTTAAACGCTATTGGGATAAAGGCCGCCATCAACCTGTGGCAAAAGTGTTGCCAGGGGAGTTTTATGTGTCGCAAGAAACTGAGCTTATTTCCACAGTGCTTGGCTCGTGTATCGCGGCATGCATTTATGATCCCTTAAGGCGCATCGGTGGCTTAAACCATTTTATGTTGCCGGTAGGGTCAGAGCATTCGGTGAGTTTTGACAGTGAAAGCGCCCGATATGGTAACTGGGCAATGGAATATTTAATCAATGAAATTTTAAAGCATGGCGGCCGGCGTGAGGCGTTAAAAGTGAAGCTGTTTGGGGGTGGGCGGATTATTCGCTCTATGACGGATGTCGGTGAAGGCAACATTTTATTTGCGCGAGAGTATGTAAAACGCGAAGGCTTTGAACTGGTTTCTGAAGACGTAGGCGGGCCTTGGCCGCGGAAAATATTATTTCACCCAACCACTGGGCGAGTGCAAGTAAAACGCCTGCGTAGCATGCACAACGACACCATTGAGAAGCGCGAAGAGAAGTACCTGCATCAGGTGGCAGCAAGCAACAAGCAGTCCGATATCGAGCTATTTTAGGAGTGATTATGATTCGTGTGGTGGTGGTGGACGATTCACCATTAATTCGCGGTCTTTTAAGTGAGATTCTTAACAGTGCCCCAGACATTGAAGTGGTGGCAGTGGCGGAAGACCCTTTTGTGGCCCGTGATGTGATCAAACAAACTAATCCAGATGTGATCACTCTAGACATAGAAATGCCAAAGATGAACGGCATCAGCTTTTTAAAAAACTTAATGCGCTTAAGGCCTATGCCTGTGGTGATGATTTCTACTTTAACCCAAGAAGGCGCGCCCGCCACTTTAGAGGCACTTGAGCAAGGTGCGGTAGATTTTGTGCAAAAGCCAACACAAAACGTGATCTCTGGGCTTAAAGGCTACACCGAAATCCTGCATGAAAAAATCCGCGTTGCAGCACGTTCAAAAATTCGTACATTTAAGTCGGTCACGCCACCAAAAGAACCTATCCGCACGCCCAGTGGCGATAAACTTGAATTTAAGCTCAATTACTTGGTGGCCATCGGAGCCTCCACTGGCGGGACTGAAGCCATAAAAGAGGTGTTACTTGGATTACCAGCCGCCTTTCCGCCGATTGTAATAGCCCAGCATATTCCACCTGTATTTAGCGCCTCGTTTGCCCAGCGCATGAATGATGTGTGCCCCATGAATGTAAAAGAAGCCGAACATGGCGAAGTACTTAACCAAGGTTGTGTGTACATAGCCCCAGGGGATTATCATTTAACAGTGGTGAAACAAGGTGGCCGCTTAGTATGCCAGTTAGACCAAACTGAGCGCGTAAATCGCCATCGTCCAGCGGTGGATGTGCTCTTTGATAGCTTATGCTTTTATGCCAAAAACATGACGTGTGTGATGCTAACTGGGATGGGCAGTGATGGCGCTAAAGGCATGTTAGCGTTAAAAGAATCCGGCGCGTTTTGCATTGCTCAAGACCAAGCAACGTCTGTGGTGTGGGGGATGCCCAAAGCGGCGGTGGAAATCGGTGCGGCAGATTCGCAACTGCCGCTCGATAAAATCGCCCGTAAATTAATGCAGGCGGCCGCTAAAAATCACTGAACTGTGATCACCCAAGGCTGTGACAGCCAATAGTAACGCCCAGCATGGGTTTTAGAAGGGGCTGTGCAGTTATAGCGAGCACGCCCTTTGCCAAGTGCGGCAGGCGATTTAACACTGACCAAGTCATCTTGCCATTCGATTTCTGCACGGCCTTGTCCTGAGGCAAAACACGCAAATTGACTTTGGTAAAAGTCCTTACCATCAAACTGATAGCGCACTTGAGGCTGGGTGTTTTCGGTAATGGTGTCTTGGTAGTCAATGGCTTTGATATTAAATGGCAGTGCCGCAATTTTCGTTTTAAGCGTGTCTAAATTGGCGTAACGACCAGAAGCTGGGAAGCGTGGCAAACGGGTAAAGTCACTGTACTTTGAAATGGCGCCTGAGTGCTGGCCAATACCAATAAAACCCAACTCTTTTACTAATGCCTGTAAGTCACGGTTGAACTCACCATAAGGGTAGGCAAGGATTTTTGCATTGTGGCCAACTTCTTCTTTGATGCGCTTTTCAGAGTCGAGAATGTCTTTTTTAGTGCGTGCAAGCCACTGCTCCCGGGTTTCCCCAGTAAGGTATTGATGTAAGTAGTTGTGCTCAGCACTGTGGTTGGCAATCAGCGCGCCTTTTTTTGCCAACGTGCGCAGTTGCTCCCACGTCATCACATAGGATTTACCTTCGTCGATGAGCTTAGGGTTTACAAAAATTGTGTATGGGTAGCCATACTCTTCAAGAATGGGGGCGGCTGCATCGTAGTTGTTGTCATAGCCATCATCAAAGGTGATCGCGACAGTGTTAAGCGCTGGCGTTTCGCCATTTTGCAGCTGGCTTAATAAGGTATCTAGCGGCACAACTTGGTAGTTTTCAGTTTTTAAATGCTCAAGGTGAGCGCGAAATTCCTCACTGGATAAACTAGTAACGCGCGGTAGGCTGGTGCTGACATGGTGATACTGTAAGATAACAGCACTTTGGGCTGCAGTGGTAAACAGGAACACACTTAACCAAAACACATGATTCAGTATTTGACGCGTTATTTTCATTATCACAAGGCACTCTTATTGTTGGCTCTGCCAATGATTCTATCAAATATTTCTGTGCCCCTGTTAGGACTTGTGGATACCGCTGTAATTGGGCACTTAGGCAGCGCCCATTACTTGGCTGGGATAGCTTTAGGCGCCACTGTGATTTCCGTATTGTTTTGGTTGGCGGGCTTTTTACGCATGAGTACCACAGGTTTGGTGGCACAAGCTTATGGCGCTAAGCAAAAGCTTAGGCAAGTGGATGCACTGTTTGAGGCCATGGCACTCGCGCTGGTGGTTGCCCTGCTGCTGATTGTGAGCCAATCCGCGATTGTGGCCTTTATGACCCACTTTGCGTTTGCTGGCGGTGAGGCGGTCAGTCAGTTGGCACTCACCCATGCGGTGGAGTACGTCCATATTCGCATTTGGGCAGCACCTGCCGCGCTATTGAACATGGTGATGCTAGGCTGGCTGTTGGGCATGCAGTACGGCCGCGGCCCTTTTATTCTGTTATTAGTGACCAACATCATTAATATTATTTTGGATATTGTGTTTGTGGTGGGGCTGGAATGGGGCGTTGCAGGAGCTGCATGGGCATCCTTGATTGCTGATTACAGCGCTTTGTTGGTGGCTTTTTTATTGGTGGCGACAGTCGCGCAAAAAAATCAACTTACATGGCATGTTCCACGATTTAGCCGTGCAGCCATAATGACCTTATTATCACTTAATCGCGATATATTCTTGCGCTCTTTAATGCTGCAAATCTGCTTTGTGTTTATCACCTTTTATGGTGCCCAGTTTGGCGATGCGACTTTGGCAGCAAATACGGTATTAATGAATTTTGTGATGCTAGTGAGCTTTGCTTTAGATGGCATTGCATATGCAGCTGAAGCCAAAGTGGGTGCCGCAGCAGGGCAAAAAAAGCAAAAGCAGGTGCAACTTTGGGTGGGTATCAGTGCCTTGTGGGGCGGTGTATTTGCGTTAATTTACGCGGTGATTTTTATCACCTTTGGTGGGGCCATCATTCATTTAATGACCACGGCATCCCAAGTGGTCGCATTAGCAACCCATTACCTACCTTGGCTCATTGCCATGCCTGTGATTGCCACGGCATGTTATATTTTTGATGGTGTATACGTTGGGCTGATGCAAACCAAAGCGATGCGAAATACCATGCTTATGGCGCTCATCGGCTTTTTTGTACTTGTATATACCACTCAGTCGCTAGGAAATCATGGCTTGTGGCTATCGTTTACTGTGTTTATGGCACTACGTGGGATCACACTGGTGTGGCATTACAGGCGGGCAATTAAAAATCGCACTCTTTGCGCTTAGCGGCGAGTGCCTCTTGCCGTGCAATAAATTGCGCAAGGCGATGGCAGAAAATGCCTAAATAACCGCGGCTGACAACTATAATGGCAATCACCATTAATACCAAGCCCGTTAAATGTAGGTAGGGATGATGAGCGCCTTGCCATAGCAAAGCGCCTGCAATCACAAAAAGCCCTATACCGCACAAAAAAATGCGCACACTGTGTTTAGGGTTTTGCCCTAGGCGATACACCCAAGGCTTACATTTGCTTAGTAGTATGAGTGCTCGCCTCGGCTGTGGTCTGTGACATCTCGTACTCCAGAGATCTCATCAAACTTAGCGACCATCTCTTTTTCGATACCGTCTTTCAAGGTGACATCAATCATAGAGCAGCCGTTACAACCACCACCAAACTGCAGAACGGCTGTGCCATCTTCTGCGATTTCAACAAGCTGAACCTGACCGCCGTGGTTGGCAAGCTGTGGGTTTACTTCAGTGTCGATAAAGTGCTGTACACGCTCTTCCAGTGACGCATCATCACTTAAACGCTTAGCTTTGGCGTTAGGTGCTTTTAGCGTGAGCTGAGTACCCATGTTATCAGTAACGAAATCAATTTCTGCGTCTTCTAAAAATGGCGCGCTTTCTTGATCCACGACGGC
The DNA here is from genome assembly GCA_041937835.1 of Alteromonadaceae bacterium. Taxonomy (GTDB): domain Bacteria; phylum Pseudomonadota; class Gammaproteobacteria; order Enterobacterales; family Alteromonadaceae; genus Pseudoalteromonas. The sequence goes on from JBGTXC010000018.1 coordinate 7,894, forward strand.
ATCAAAGCCATTAAATGGCAAACGGATGTCAGTTGGCTCAACCGAGTCAGCTGGGCAGTAAGAAACCCCACATTCAGCTTTAGACGTACCAGGGCTAACAACAAACACTCGGATGTTAGTGCCTTCAGCTTGGTCGGCTAAAAGTTTTGCAAAATGCGACTGTGCGGATTCGGAAATAGTGATCATATTCACCCTATACTTGACTAAATTACTCAGATATTGCCTATGATACTCTTATCACTTAGCAGTCGCCAGTGTTGGTCGTAAAAAGTTGGCACACGACCGAGCCCAGTGATAACGTGAATCTAGATTAATAAATAAACATAAAATGGACAGTATGACTCGATTTTCATCACACTTTGCTCGCGCAGGCGCGCTTGCGTTAATGCTACTTAGCCCATTTAGTCAGGCAGCTATTGCCACCCACCCAGACGATCTAGCGTTAGATTATTACTTTGATTTCACATCAAAAGTACGCCCGGATCACTACCAAGCTAGCACTGCCGCCCCAGTGCAATTTGATAGCCGTATTCCAACTCCTGAGTCGGTACTTGGGTATCAAGTGGGTGATTGGCACGTTAGGCACGACCAACTCGTTGCCTATTACACCCTACTTGCAGAGAAAAGTGACCGTGTCTCGATTGAAGTCATGGGGTATAGCCATGAGCAGCGCCCTTTATTGCAGCTGCGTTTTAGTACACCTGAACGCCAAGCAAAACTGGATGATATCCGCCAAGCGCATGTTACAAGAGTGCGCCAAGGTCAGGCACCGCAAGCAGATGACTTAGGCGTTATTTGGATGGGCTATAGTGTGCATGGTAATGAGCCTTCAGGGGCGAACGCCGCCATGCTGGTGGCTTATTATTTAGCGGCTGCCAATGATGAGCGTGTCACCTCATTGCTTGCAAATAACATTGTGCTTTTAGACCCAGCGCTTAATCCCGATGGCTTATCGCGTTTTGCTCAGTGGGCTAACATGCACAAAGGCAAAAATGTATCGAGCGACCCCTATCATCGCGAGCATTGGGAAGACTGGCCAAGCGGCCGCACTAACCATTATTGGTTTGACTTAAACCGCGATTGGTTGTTGCTACAACACCCTGAATCCCGAGCGCGCATTAAGGCGTTTCATGAGTGGATGCCTACCGTGTTGACGGATTTTCATGAAATGGGACCAAACAGCACGTACTTCTTCCAGCCTGGTATTCCAACTCGTAAACACCCGCTCACACCTGCGGCAAACGTGACCTTGACTAAGCGCATTGCGAACTTCCACGCCAAAGCGTTAGACAAGCAAGACGCGTTGTATTTTACCGAAGAAAGCTTTGATGATTTTTACTATGGTAAGGGCTCAACCTACCCAGACATCAACGGCAGTATTGGTATTTTATTTGAGCAAGCCAGCAGCCGTGGTCACTTGCAAGAAACCATTAATGGCCCACTGCATTTTGCCAAGTCAATCAAGCAACAGTTGATCACGAGTTTATCGACCTTTGATGCCGCCATTAATGCGCGCAATGATTTGCTGACGTACCAAGCTGACTTTTATCAAAGTGCACAAGCAGAGGCGAAAAAGGACGACCTTGCTGGTTACATCTTGCATGAAGCCGAAGACGCAACACGCCTAAATGCGTTACTCGCGATTTTAAAGCAGCATCAAATTAATGCTTACCCGCTAACTAAGGGCTACCAAAAGAGTGGCGTGCGCTTTAGTGCAAAAGGCAGTTACTTTGTGCCTTTAGAGCAAGCGCAATACCGCTTAATTAAGGCCATTTTTAGTGAGCAAAAAACTTTCCAAGACAACACTTTTTACGATGTTTCTGGTTGGACGTTAGCGCATGCGTTTGATGTGCCATTTGCCAAAATCAAAAGCCGCTCAGGGCTAAAAATAGCGAACACCCCTTGGCAGAAAAATGCGCCGACAGCGCTACCTGAGCTTGGCCATCACTATGCTTATGCGTTTAGTTGGCAAGACTCCAAAGCCGCGGCCATGTTGAACTATTTATTACAGCGTGGTGTACAAGCGCGTGTCGCAAACGATGATTTTACTGTGGGTGAGCGTGCCTTTAAGCGTGGTGCTGTGGTGATTCCTGCGGGCATTCAACAGAGTGAGACTTGGCTTAACGTGCTTAATAAAGCGCAAACTAAATTTAACCTGCCGATTATGCCACTGGCGACAGGGTTATCAGAAAAAGGCATCGACCTTGGCTCGCGCCAGCTAGTGCCATTAACAGCACCTAAAGTGTTACTGCTTGGTGGTGTAGGCACAAGTCAGTATGAAGTAGGTGAAATGTGGTACTACTTAGATACACAGCTGGGTGTGTCGCCAACCATTGTGGACTTGGATCGCTTAGGCCGTGTGGATTTAAGTAAATACACTCACATTGTAATGGCGGATGGGCGTTACTCGCTTGGCAAATCAGTGACTGAATCCATCAAAGGCTGGGTGCGTAAAGGTGGTGTGATTGTGGCCCATAAAGGGGGGGCCAAATGGCTCAGTGATAACGAAATCCTAAAAGCCCAATACCTTGATGCAAAAGCAATGAGCGAAGCCTTTGCTACTGATGGCCTAAGCTATCAAGATAAAGACGACTTAGCTGGCAAAAAACGCATTGCAGGCGCTATTTTTAAAACGAAAGTGGATACCTCACACCCACTGATGTATGGCATGCAAGATGCGACCTTGCCGGTGTTTAAAAATAGTCAGTTTGTGTTTAAAAACAGTGATGTGCCGTTTGTTACTGTGGCGCAGTATACGGCGGCTCCATTATTAGCCGGCTTTACCCATGCTGATAACGTGTCACAAATTGCTAATCAAACGGCTATGGTGGCGCACAGTGTAGGTCGCGGTAAAGTCATTGCTATGGCAGAAAACCCAGTATTTAGGGGCTTTTGGCACGGTACCAGTCGCTTGGTTGCCAATAGCTTGTTTTTCTCGCCAGCATTTAGTGCACGCGCTAACTAACCTCGTCTAATGCGCGAATACAAGTGCACCAAGCTTGTACTTGTTTCGCCCCTTGCGCTTTTAGCATCTGGCTAATGGCGTTTATGGTGGACCCAGTGGTGATCACATCATCCACAACGGCCACCACTTTCCCTGCTACATCCACATTGCCACACGCAAACGCCCCTTTTAAATTACGTAACCGTTCGCGGCGACTTAAACCCACTTGTGCTTTAGTTGCGCGGGTACGAGTAAGGCCTTCGGGCACATACTCAAAGTTTTTAAGTACAGGGCGCCAGGTTTGATGAACCTGATTAAAGCCGCGCCATAATAATCGCCGTGCATACAAAGGGGTCACTAACACGAGATCGGGTGGAATAAAGCATGGGTGCATGCAAATATGCTTAAAACGCTGTTGAATCAGGCTTTGCAACAAGGGGATGTGATGAATTTGCTGGCGAAATTTAAGTGCACTTAGCCACTGGGCGATAAACCCTTGGTACCAAAATAAAGCATGCAGCACATCAAACTTAGGCTGTTTTAATAGCTCGGATATGCTTGGGTCTAATAAAAGGTTAGCATACTGCCTTGGTATTTCAGGCACTGGTAAGGTGTCTATACAAGTTTCGCAAAGCCGGCAATTTGGCTCTAGAGGCATATTGCAAAGCACACACTCAGGTGTGAAAAGTGCTTTAAGCAGCTGCATGGCGCTTTCCGAAATGTTTTATAAAGCATGAGTAAGGTTTGAAAAGATGCAAGGTCCCATTGTTTTATTGCATGGCTGGGGTATGAATCGCGCTGTTTGGCAACCTCTGGAAGCTAAACTTAAAAGTGCCACAGGGCGTGAGGTTGTGGCGTTAGATCTCCCTGGGTTTGGTGATGCAGGCACGCTTGATGACCCTGCTGATTTTGCCAGCGCAGTAAATGATCTTCAAAGCCGTATTCCTTTGAATGCGACTCTAGTGGCTTGGTCTATGGCGGGGTTATATGCCATGTCAATTCAGGCAAAAGCGCCAAAGCATGTTCATCAAACCGTGCTCGTTGGCTCAAGCCCTTTATTTCAAGCCCAACAAGAGTGGCCTGGCATCAGCCCGCCTGTATTGGCACAATTTAGAAAGCAGCTAACACGCGATATCAATAAAACCATAGAGCGATTTTTGGCAATTCAAGCCATGGGGTCAAGCTCTGCTAAAGCAGACATTAAAACCATCCGAGAGTTAGTGTTAGCAAGGCCGCAAGCAAGTATCAGCACACTGGAAGCTGGCCTTGGTTTTTTAGCAGATGTTGATTTAAGAGACACATTTAAAGCCCTTGGTAACAACATCTGCGGCATCTTTGGGTGTTTGGATGCGCTCGTCCCTGTAAAAGCGGTACCTGCAATGCAAAAGCTCAACCCTGAGTTCATAGCAGACGTGATTGAAAAAGCATCCCACGCGCCTTTTATTTCACACCCTGATGCCTTTGTTGCTGCCTTATTAAAGCAGCTAAAATAAGCTAAAACGCTTTATTTTGTTCGCTTTTTGACCGATACTATGCAATACGAGTCATAGTTTAATAGGTGAGTTATGCCCATTAATGATGCATTGCAAAGCGGTATCCAAGGTTTTGAACGTGCAAGCCAAGGCATTGAGCAAGCAGCCTTAGACATTAACCGCCAAACACAAACTCAGCAGCAGCAAGATGAACTCGCGGAAGCGCGTCAAGCTGAAGCCGCTGCAACAAATGAAGCGGCCACTCAGCCAGTGCAAGACGCTACCCGAGTAGAGCCGCAACGTGTTGATGAAGCACTCGTAAATTTACGTGTGGAAGAGTTTAATGCGCGTGCCAACGTAAACAGCATTCAAACTGCGGACGAAGTGCTCGGCACCCTAATTGACACCCGCGCGTAAGGCGCAATTCTTTAGCATGTATCGCTGACTAACATGAACATAGTTACTCCGTATCCTAACTTTAACCTCAACACGGCGAACGTTTACACCGAAAGCGCACGCCGTGATAGTCAGATACGTGAACTCATTCCTGAAACTAAGCAACTTCCTGCTGGTCAGCTAGATCCTAAACAACTCAGTGATAATGACAAAAACCGCCTGCAAGGTGCGTTTGAATTAGAAGCAAGCCAAGAAAGCACTGAAAACGAAACAGCTGAAGCCATTGAAGGCGATGCTGAGCGTGATGAACAAAACGGCGAGCAATCACAGCAATCAGCCTCGGAGCGCCGAGAGCAAGAGCAGCAGCAAGAAGAAGCTGAGCAACTCAAAGAGCTGAAAGCACGTGATGCAGAGGTGCGTGCTCATGAAATGGCGCATGCCACTGTAGGTGGTCAATACGCCGGCTCACCAAGTTATGAGTTTCAACGTGGCCCTGATGGTCGTAACTATGCGGTGGGCGGCGAAGTCCCAATTGATATCTCCATCGTCCCGGGCGATCCTCAACAAACCATAGACAAAATGCAGCAGGTCAAAGCGGCCGCCTTGGCACCCGCTGAGCCTTCTGGTAAAGACCGAGAAATTGCACGAGACGCAGTGCAAAAAATTGCAGAAGCAAAAGCGGAATTAGCCACACAGATTTTTGAAGTGGAAGGGCAGGAAATTCGCTCAGATTCCGAAAGCCCAATAGCACCGCCGGGTAGGCAGCAAACTGAATTTGCTGATTTACAATTTCAGCGCCCGCAAGAAGTGGACGAGCGGGCAGCGCGTATAGCCAGCTTTTATCAAGCAGCTACCTCACCTAACTCCCCAAGTCGTTTTGACCGCATCATATAAAAAGCCGCATTCAATGCGGCTTTTTAGTGTCAGTAAGTTACTTATTTTTTGAGTTTAGCGAATGCTTCTGCGAAGGCATTGCCCATAGCGGCATTGTTTGCTTGGTTGTTTTGCTTTCGCTGCGGCTTATTTTGTGGTCGCTTTTGGCCTTGCGAACCACTTGGCTTGCCTTTGCTTTGCGGTTTGGCTTGGTTTGCTTCATCGCTCAATCGCATTGAAAAGCTAATGCGCTTACGAGCTACATCCACTTCCATCACTTTCACTTTCACAATATCGCCAGCTTTCACTATGTCTCTTGGGTCTGAAACAAACTTATCGCTTAGTGCAGAAAGGTGTACTAAGCCATCTTGATGCACCCCAACATCCACAAATGCACCGAAATTCGCCACATTGGACACCACACCTTCTAGCACCATGTTTGGCTTTAAGTCGGCAATGGTGTTTACGTCAGCATTAAATTCAGCCGTTTTGAACTCAGGGCGTGGGTCACGGCCTGGCTTTTCAAGCTCTTTGATAATGTCTTCGACTGTGGGTAGACCAAACTCGTCGTCGGTGAAGTCGTTGGCAACCAACTGATTAAGAACCGCAGTATTAGCAATTAAGGCGTCGGTGGCGACTTGAGTTTTCTCACTGATGCGCTCCACTATAGGGTAGGCTTCAGGGTGTACGCTAGAGGCATCAAGCGGGTTAGCACCTGCCATGATGCGTAAAAAGCCGGCACTTTGCTCAAAGGCTTTAGGACCAAGACGCTCGACTTTTTTCAGCTCACTGCGCTTTTTAAATGGGCCATTGGCTTCACGATAACGCACTATGTTTTGCGCCAGCGTTTTATTTAAACCAGACACACGGGTTAACAGCGGCTCTGACGCTGTGTTGACATCCACGCCCACGGCGTTAACGCAATCTTCCACCACATGGGTTAAGGTTTCCCCTAATTGAGACTGAGAAACATCATGTTGGTATTGGCCAACCCCAATCGACTTAGGTTCAATTTTTACCAGTTCGGCAAGCGGATCTTGCAAGCGACGAGCAATCGACACAGCTCCGCGTAAGCTTACGTCTAATTCAGGGAACTCTCTGGCAGCAAACTCAGAAGCAGAGTACACAGAGGCACCTGCTTCACTCACCATCACCTTGTTTAGGGTGATGCCCTCTTCTTTCATTAACTCGGCAACAAGTTTGTCAGTTTCACGTGATGCAGTGCCATTACCTACGGCAACCAATGCCACTTTATGCTGCCTGCACAGCTGAGATAAAGTACGTAATGACTTATCCCATTGATTTTGCGGCGCATGTGGGAAAATCGTGCTGGTGGCTAACAGGCGTCCTGTTTCATCCACAATAGCTACTTTAACACCTGTTCTAAGGCCAGGATCTAACCCCATGGTGACTTTGGCACCAGCCGGTGCAGCCATCAGCAAATCTTTGAGGTTTTTAGCAAACACATCAATGGCGGCGGTTTCAGCGCGTTCACGAAGCTGGGCAAAAAATTCGTTTTCTAGGTGTAATTTGAGTTTTACTTTCCATGTCCACAGCGCCACTTGCTGTAACCATTCGGATGCGGCTTTACCTTGATTGGCAAGCCCTTGGTGCTTCGCAATTTGATTAGCGCAATAGGTGTCGGCACTTTCAAGCGCGGGATCTGGGTTGATGCTTAGATTGAGTACCCCTTCATTGCGCGCGCGCAGCATGGCAAGAGCGCGGTGCGAAGGTACTTTTTTAATGTGTTCGCTGTGCTCAAAATAGTCGCGGTACTTTTGCCCTTCTTGCTCTTTACCACTGATGACTTTGGCCTCTAATGCGCCATTTTGCGCAATGTGTTGGCGTAATAAAGCAATGAGCCTGGCATCTTCTGCAAAACGCTCCATTAAGAAGAATTTGGCGCCTTCTAATGCGGCTTTTTCATCGTTAATTTTGTGCTCAGGGTTTAAGTATTTAGCGGCTTCTGTTGTTGGGTCTAAGTCAGGGTTGTTTAACAACGCCTCTGCAAGTGGGGCAAGCCCTGCCTCGATGGCAATTTGACCTTTAGTGCGGCGTTTTGGCTTGTAAGGGAGGTATAAATCTTCAAGCTCAGTCTTGGTGTTGGCTGCATTAATGGCGCTCTTTAGCTCTGCAGTGAGTTTATCTTGCGCTGCAATGGTTTTAGTAATAAAAACACGACGCTCTTCTAACTCACGTAAATAGCCGAGTCTTTGCTCAAGTGTACGCAGTTGGGTGTCGTCTAAACCCCCGGTTACTTCTTTACGATAACGGGCAATAAAAGGTACGGTAGCACCTTCGTCAAGCAGTGTGACCGCAGCTGTCACTTGCTGCTCTTTAGCGCCAAGCTCCTGCGCTAGGGTATAAAATAGCGAGCTCATTAAATAACCTTGTTGTCTGTTCTAATGATTGCGTTATTCGCAAATAAGAATCGGGATAATAACATAGCCTGATGAAAGCATAAGACTATGACAGACAAAGCGCATTGAAAAGGGTTTAGGGCATCATGTGCACCTTTTTAGCGCACTTAAAGCACGTTAAGATACTGGCGTAAACGCAACAGTGTGAGATAACAAGATTGAAAACCCAGCTCATCACCCGTAAAGGCTTTAATAAACTGCAACAAGAGCACGACCACCTCTGGCATGAAAAGCGCCCGGCAGTGACCAAAATAGTGACTTGGGCAGCCAGCCTTGGCGACCGTAGCGAAAACGCTGACTACCAGTACAACAAACGATTACTGCGCCAAATTGACCGCAGAGTACGTTATTTACGCAAATGTTTTAATGAGTTGCGCATCGTTGATCCTGCTCCTGAGCAAGCAGGCAAAGTGTTTTTTGGTGCATGGGTTGAAATCGAGAGCGAAGACGGCGAAGTAAAACGCTTTCAAATTGTTGGCCCAGATGAAATTTATGATCGCACTGACTGCATCTCCATCGACTCACCTATGGCGCGGGCATTACTTAAAAAAGAAGTGGATGACGAGGTGGTGGTACACGCCCCAGAAGGAGAGCGTATTTGGTATATCAATGGCATTGAGTATGACGCCACTTAAAACGAGACACATTCGGTAACAAACTAGTGACTTGTCCCTATTCGATTTAAAGCATAATTCTTTTATATTAAATGAGTTAGGAAGCAACAAAGACAATAACAATGGGACAAGAAACCACTAAAATCCTCGTCGTTGATGATGATATGCGCTTACGCGCCTTATTAGAGCGTTATTTAGTAGAGCAAGGCTTTATTGTGCGCACAGCTGCCAACTCAGAGCAGATGGATCGCCTACTAGAGCGTGAAAACTTTCACCTTATTGTGCTTGATCTTATGCTGCCAGGTGAAGATGGCTTGTCTATTTGTAAGCGTCTAAGGCAAAAACAAGACGACATCCCTATTGTGATGCTGACAGCCAAAGGCGATGAAGTTGACCGTATTATTGGTCTTGAGCTTGGCGCTGATGACTACATTCCTAAACCTTTTAACCCACGCGAATTATTGGCGCGTATTAAAGCGATTCTACGCCGCCAGTCAAAAGAAGTGCCAGGCGCCCCAACGTCTGAAGAAAACACAGTGGCGTTCGGTGATTTCACTTTAAACCTTGCTACCCGTGAAATGAGCAAGGGCGAAGAAGTGATGTCGCTCACCAGTGGTGAATTTGCTGTACTTAAAGCATTAGTAAGCCATCCGCGTGAGCCACTAAGCCGTGATAAATTAATGAATTTAGCCCGTGGGCGTGATTATTCAGCACTTGAGCGCAGTATTGACGTGCAGGTGTCGCGTTTACGCCGCATGATTGAAATTGACCCTGCTTCTCCACGTTACATTCAAACTGTGTGGGGCTTAGGCTATGTGTTTGTGCCTGATGGGCAGCAAAGCTAAATGAAATTAATGCCAAGCAGCGCATTTGGGCAAACCGTATTTTTAGTTGGTGCCTTGCTGCTCATTAATCAGGTGGTGTCATACATTTCGGTCACCCTTTATGTGGTTAAACCAACCATAGAGCAAGTTAACTTAATGCTGGCAAAGCAAGTTAAAACTGTGTTCATCGGGTTGGATGACGGCGTCGAGGTGAGTCCTGAAGTGTCCACTCGGTTTATTGAGGCCACCGGCATTGAGGTGCTTAATGAGCCAGAGGCCATGCGCCGGGGTTTAGCTAGCGCCACCGAATACACCTTGTTATCCCGTGAAATGTCCGCGCAGTTGGGCGGGCAAGCGCGTGTGCGTATCTCTCAGCAAGATACCTTAGTGTATTGGGTTGAGCCGCCACATGCGCCGGGTTTTTGGGTGCGGGTGCCATTATCTGGCTTTAAAGAAACCAACCTCGAGTTTTTGACCTTTTACTTAGCCTGCATTGGGGTGTTAAGTGTGCTCGGCGGCTGGTTGTTTGCCCGTTACTTAAACCGCCCTTTAAAGGCGCTGCAAAATGCGGCGGTTAAAGTGGGTAAAGGGGACTTTTCCAGCCAGCTAAAAGAGCAAGGCTCGACAGAAATCATCGAAGTAACCCGCGCCTTTAACCAGATGTCTCGCGGTATCGAAGCCCTAGAAAATGACCGTAGATTACTAATGGCGGGCGTTTCTCACGATTTACGCACGCCGTTAACTCGGATTCGTCTTGCCACAGAAATGATGTCGGACGATGAAGATTACCTGCGCGATGGCATCATCAATGACATTGAAGACATGAACGCCATCATCGACCAATTCATTGAGTACCTACGTCATCAAAAGCTACAAACCTTAACGCCAGTGAACCTGAATAAATTGGTGGGGGATGTGGTGGTGTCTGAGCAAAAACACCAAAGGATGATCCGCTTCTCGCCAAATCTGAGTATTCCAGATGTGCCAGTGAGTGATGTGGCCATCAAGCGCGTGGTCACTAACATGATAGAAAACGCGATTCGCTATTCAGAAGCCGAAATTGACGTACTGACAGTGCCAAGTAAAGACCGCCGCTATGTAGAAGTGCATGTGATGGACAGCGGCCCTGGCATTCCAGAGTCTGAATTAGAGCGGGTATTTCAGCCGTTTACACAGGGCGATCAAGCTCGCGGTAGCGAAGGCTCTGGGCTTGGTCTTGCCATCATTAAACGCATTGTGGATATGCATAACGGCTATGTACGACTACAAAACCGCCCAGAAGGTGGCCTGATTGCCATTGCGGCATTACCCATCAAACACAATGAAAAAAGCCACGCTTAGCGTGGCTTTGTTCCCGTGACTTAGTATGAAAGTGGGTGCCTTTAGTTTTTTTATGGCACCCCAATCACACCTTATTCGCCTTTTGGACCTGCCTGAACGATTGCGTCAGACACATCATATTTTGCGAAATTCGCTTGGAAATCGTTGGCAAGCTTGTTGGCATACTCAACGTATTTCGCTTTGTCATCCCAGGTATTTACTGGGTTAAGTAGTTGGCTATCAACACCTGGTACAGCAACTGGGATATCTAGGTTTAGAATATCAATGTGCTGTGTTTCAACACCTTCAAGCGCACCCGATACAATCGCATCCACAACGGCACGCGTTGTAGGAATGTCAAAACGCTTACCAATGCCGTAAGGGCCGCCAGTCCAACCTGTATTTACAAGGTAAACTTTGGCACCAAACTCACGTACGCGCTTTTTCAAAAGCTCTGCGTATACCCCTGCAGGACGTGGGAAGAAAGGAGCGCCAAAACACGTTGAGAACGTGGATTCGATATCAGCAGTTGAGCCAATTTCAGTTGAGCCTACTTTTGCTGTGTAACCACTTAAGAAGTGATAAGCCGCAGCTTCTTCAGTCAAAATAGACACAGGTGGCAAAACACCGCTCACATCACAGGTTAAGAACACCACTGATTTAGGCTCACCGGCACGGTTTTCTACTTTACGTTTTTCAACGTGCTCAAGTGGGTATGCAGCGCGTGTGTTTTGCGTTAATGAGGCATCTGTGTAATCAGGCGTGCGCGTGTCATCTAGCACAACGTTTTCTAAGATAGTACCAAAACGAATGGCATCCCAGATTACTGGCTCGTTCTTCTGTGATAAGTCGATGCACTTAGCATAACAGCCACCTTCAATGTTAAACACACTGCCTGGTGCCCAGCCATGCTCGTCATCACCGATTAGAAAGCGGGTTGGATCAGCTGAAAGCGTGGTTTTACCTGTGCCAGATAAACCAAAGAATAACGTCGTATCACCTTGCTCGCCTACATTGGCTGAGCAGTGCATAGGTAGTACGCCTTTCGCTGGTAATAAGAAGTTCTGCACAGAGAACATGGATTTTTTCATCTCACCGGCATAGTGCATGCCCGCAAGTAATACTTTGCGCTGTGCAAAGTTGATGATGACTACGCCATCGCTGTTAGTGCCATCGCGTTCTGGCTCACACACAAAGGAAGGCACGTTCAAGATCTGCCATTGTGGCAGGTCGCTGGCGTTGTAACGCTCAGGCTCAATGAACATGTTCTTTGCAAAAATGTGGTGCCATGCTTTTTCTGTGGTCACTACAAGTGGTAAATAATGCTCAGGATCAGCACCTACTTCTAAGTGAGAAACGAAGTGGTCTTTGTCCTGCACATGTGCTTCAACGCGCGCCCAGAGCGCATCGAATTGGTCGGCATCAAATGGTTGGTTTACATTGCCCCATTGGATGTCATTTTGAGTGCTTGGCTCTTGAACAATAAAACGGTCTTTAGGGGAGCGCCCTGTACGGCGACCGGTTTGTGCTACGAAGGCGCCGTTAGCTGCGAGTGTTCCTTCACCGCGGCGAATCGCGTGCTCGACTAATTCTGCGGCTGTCAAATCTACAAAACGAGTAGCGCTTGAAGTCATGTTTTTACCTAAACTGTGAGAGATTGAACGGGTAAACCAATAACCCTTGCTGAGGCATTAAAAACCATGTGCTGGAGAGGCAGTTTTTAATTAACAAGGTGTTAAAAGTTGCCGCCATAGTAGCAGATGAAATCTGATGATTCGAGCCTAAAAATGGCTTTTTAGCCCTTTATTTACAAGGGTTTGAGATGATACCGGTGTCATTTTAAAAATTGATAAAGTGCGGTGTAGGGGCAAAAGTGTCAGCATAAAAAAACCGAGCAACATGGCTCGGTTTTTAAAATAAGCACAGGCTTAATTGAAGATGTTTTCAATGTCCGCTTGGTTAAAACGGTAATCCGTTAAACAGAAGTGACAACTGATCACCACCTCGCCTTTTTCAGCGACATCTTTCAGTAGCTCATCACGGCCAACATTGACGAGCGCATCTATGGTTTTGTCTCGGCTACAACCGCAAACAAAATTAACGCTTTGAGGTTCAAACACACGCGGGTTGTCTTCGTGGTATAGGCGCGTCAGCACTGTGTGGGCGTCTAAAGTAAGCAGCTCTTCAGGAGTGATAGTGTCTGTTAACGCTTCTAAATGAGCAAAGTCTGCTTCTGCTTTTTGCTTATCAACAGGCAGAATCTGAAGCAACATGCCTGCCGCTTTACGAGCACCTGCTTCAGTATTAGTGGCAAACCATAAGCGGGTTTGTAATTGCTCTGATTGCGCAAAGTAATCTTCAAGGCACTCAGCAAGGGTCGGTTTAGTTAGGGGCACTATGCCTTGGTAACGCTCACCTTTATCAGGTGTGATGGTGATGACCATATAGCCTTTGCCGATCAAATCGCCCATTGCGCTGCCAGTCACTTCGCCTTGTAAGCGTGCTACGCCACGCATGTTTTGTTGGTGATCACCATTAATCACTGCGTATTTAACTGGGCCATCTCCTTGCAGCTGTACAGCAATGTCGCCTTCAAACTTTAAAGTGGCTGTTAATAAGGAGGTAGCAACGAGTAACTCACCCAGTAAGGCCTCAACAGGCTCAGGGTAGTTGTGGTTGGCAATGATTTGTTCAAATGCATCGTGCACTTGCACCAATTCACCGCGGACATCTAAGTTTTCAAAAATGTAGCGGTGTAATAAATCGTTCGACATGAGCAGAATTACCTAAATATGCTTAAATTTAATCAGTTCGCGACGCTGTTTTTTGTCTGGCTTGTTATCTGGGCGCGGTGCAAAGAGCGAGTTGTTTTTGCGGGCAATGCGATTTTGCTCGCGTTTCTCTATGCTTTGCTCAGATTCTTCATACATGGTCCTAGCAATGGGGGCAGCTTGGCGCTTTTCAATGAGCTTGAGGACAGTCACCTCAATTTCATCGTAGCCTTGTGCTAAAGTGACTTTAGCACCAACTTCGATTTCCTTGCTGGGCTTACAGCGTTGTCCGTTGTAATGCACTTTCCCGCCTTGCACCATTTCGCGTGCAATGGAGCGAGTTTTGTAAAAACGTGCAGCCCACAGCCATTTATCAAGCCGAAGCTTTTCGCTGCCGTGTGACTCAGTGCTTTTTTTACTTTGTGACTTGTGATTCGCCAAGGGGAATTGTCTCAGGAGTTGGCTGAAAAGTGCACGAAAACTAGCACAAAAAGGGAATTTTTTAAAGTTGTTTACTGTTTTAGGGACTGGCAAGAACACCTTTGTAACCCTGTGTTTGCAAGGTGTTAACTTATATAAACTTAGGATTTTCACGGTTTATGTAACGTGAGTGTGCTTGTTGTCTATTTTACTAAAGGTTACTATGCGAGGTAATGATAATAAGAATGCACGCTGAAATGGATCCTAGGTTAGTAAAAGTACAACAGCTCCTAAAGCGCCTGCCTGCT
>JBGTXC010000190.1:0-5537 GCA_041937835.1 Alteromonadaceae bacterium
AGGTTAACTAAAAGACGAGACTAAACATGTAGGACCGAAGGTCGAGGTTTTTCGGACGGGGGTTCAAATCCCCCCAGCTCCACCACTTCTAGAAAGCCCCGTTTGTACGGGGCTTTTTTGTATCCGTAAAATATATTTTTTAAAATCGCTCGATTGGCATTCATTAGTATTACCCTTACTTACCAACTTTAATTAAATGGCATGTGATCAGGTTACAAATACCTTCTTTATCAAGAGTAACTAAATCCGAGCCGGCGTGTGTAACCTTGTTTTTCTAAAGCTTCTAAAGAGTTATTTTGACGCTAACTTCAATTCTTAAATAGCGCTCCTAATGAGCATAAAATTGATACTCTCTCTTGGCTCAATCACTCAATTAAGATTTGTTTCGCCAAATCAAATTTACAGCATTTGCCATACTTCTCATCAAAGCCTACCTATTGGCTGAACTATGAGCGCCTGCGCGTAGATAAACACTGATCAGGTTGCGCTTTTAAGTGACCTTCTTAATTCAACTTGCCTCTTTGAACCAGGCCATTAGCGAACAATCTGTATAAAAACACGTCAAAACAATGCTTTTTGTAGCTAATGGTGCATTTTGTCATCTTTCCTTTTGGCTTTTTAGCGGCAAACTGTTTATTAAATCTTCACTCGATCGGAATTTACAATTTCAAGTATTGACTCCTTTTCATAGCCCCCTATAATAGCGCTCCACACACAGCGGGCAGTTTGTTCGTTGTTAAGCAAGGTTTTGCTTAACTGTGGTGTGGGTTGTTAGCTCAGTTGGGAGAGCATCGCCCTTACAAGGCGAGGGTCACTGGTTCAAGTCCAGTACAACCCACCATTTATTCCTGTTATCTACTTGTATCCCCTGCCCTTTCTTTTTATAGTCGTGAGAGATGGATTTTGACTCTGCTATACAAGATGCCTGCAAAGTACATAGAACAAGCCCATGTGCTGGTCATTGAAGATCAACCTTTAGCACAAAGCACCATGCGCCAAGCCCTTGAAAAGATTGGTTTGCAAAACCTTGCGTTTGCAGAGCATGCTCATTCGGCGATTGCACTTTGCCAAACTCAACAGTTTGATGTGATCTTATGCTCATTTAATTTAGGGCGGGATAAAGACGGTTACCAATTGTACGATGAGCTTAAATCCA
Organism: Alteromonadaceae bacterium; assembly: GCA_041937835.1. Taxonomy (GTDB): domain Bacteria; phylum Pseudomonadota; class Gammaproteobacteria; order Enterobacterales; family Alteromonadaceae; genus Pseudoalteromonas. Next base: position 1,157 of record JBGTXC010000190.1, read on the forward strand.
AGCGCATTATTAAGCCCTCCACTGGCTTTATTTTTATCTCAGCCGAAACCAGCCCAAGCTTAGTGCATAGCGTTCTTGAGCTTCAACCTGATGATTTTCTTGCCAAACCATTTACACCAAAAGAGTTAAGCGATCGCATCAATCGCGTGTTAAGGCGTAAAGCCGAGCTACAAGACATCTATCAATTGATTGACGATGAAAACCATTCAAAGGCAATCAAACTCATTGACGAAAAGCTCAATGAATCCGCACTTTCACCTTACAGCCCTATTTTACTGCGTCTAAAAGGTGAGTCTTTACTGCGCGCTAAACGCATTGCTGAAGCCATTACTTTTTTCAAGTCTGCGCTTTCCATGCAAAAATTTGTGTGGGCTAAAGTCGGGCTTGTTGAAGCGCTTATTCGCAATAACGAATTCAGTAACGCCTTAGGCTTACTTGAAGTCATGCTGCAACGCTCTGAAACCCGTTTAGTGGCGCTAGCCCTGTTAGGCGAGCTCGAGGCGTTTTTAAAACATTTTGAAAAGGCACAGAGCTACTTAAGTGAGGCCGCAGAGCTAGCTCCACGTAATTTAAAGCGCCAAGACACGCTTGCAACTGTGGCCAAGATTAATCACGATTATGAGCAAAGCTTTAAAGCACGCCGCGACATCCTTAAATTTGCCAAACACAGCATCTACGAAAAGCCAGACATCTATTTAAACGTGGCACGTGCAGGGGTGGATTTTGCTCTCACCACAGATCAGCCTGAGGTAATTAACCGCCTCACACGGCAGAGCATGGAAAGCCTCAACGAGCTAAAAAAACAGTTCCCTAATGCCGATACACAAGAACAAATTGACGTGCTCAACGCGCGAATTCATTACCTAAAAGACGAACGCCAAAAAGCGCAGCAGTTAATAGCGCAAATCGAAACGGACGATATGCCAATTCGGTCAATCGAGTCAGCTTTAGATAAAGCCAAAGCGTTTCATGAATTAGGGCTATTGGATAAGTCCAAGGCGCTGTTTGCCAAAATTACTGAACACTGTAAAAAGCACAGCCAAGACGAAACTTTGCTCTATTACTTAGAGCAAGAGCAAAAAGAGCGTCAAGACATCACGCTTGGGCCAAAAGATCTGAATAACCAAGCGGTTGAGTTATATCAAAGAGGGCAATACAGTGCCGCATTAGCGGCATTTAACGATGCGTTTCGCATCATGCCAAATAACATTTCAATTGCCCTAAACTTACTGCAAACCATGCTGGATGCCCAAAAACAAGGCGCAACCACCATTAACAGCACCTTAGTAAAGCGTGCGGTGGCCACCATCAGTAAACATGATTTACAGCAAGAGCAAGCTGAGCGCTTTGCTAAGATTTCAGATCAGCTGGTGAATCTTGGCGTTCGGTTAGATTAATCCGCGTTTGGATCACTCGGCCAGTCGTTAAAAAACACACTTAAATAGCGGCTTTTCAGCAAATACATGGCCACCCATAGTAACAGCACACCTTGGACAGCCACCATGGCATGAAAATGAAACACCCCAATGCTTGAGGTGATCACCAGCGCTGCCATGTCTAAACACACACTCAGCATCAGTAACCAGCGACTGTGGCGCCAAAGCCAGCGTGCCATACCTCTATGGTGGTTATCAGGCTTACGAAGCATAAAAACAATTGTCACCAATAAAGCGGGTAATGCGGTTGCTAACAAAACAAAAAATTGCTGCTTATTGGCGTAAAAAAGCCCCATAAGATCAAGCTCTGGGCGACGAGATACCGCCACCACCAACCAAATCAAATAGGTGCGCAGTAACACCAGTAAGGTCAAACTAAAGGCAAGTGGGGCGCGGTATAAACCGTGTTTATCCCAATACTCTGGACCATAACGCATTAGAGTTGGTTTTTCCTATCTGCCAATACACCCAGCAGGGTAAAAAGTCCAACTACCGCAAGCGGGAGCCAAGTACTAGGCACGGCATGTAAGGCATGCGTCAGCCATGGGCTTAGCCCCATCACAAGGGCAGTAAAGCCAAACGCTGTGATCAATACAAAGGCAAAGGTGCGTACCACAAAATGGCGCCGAGCCACGGTACGCTTAGTAAAGCGATACACCACATCAGCATACAAAGCCACCACACACACCACCAGCATGAGCGCAATATCGCCTAAATAAGGCACTAGCCACGTTGCTATGGTGGTCATCATGCTTGAAAGTGCACCTACCCCACTTTGCCAAAGGGCATTCATAGCAGCGCGTGTTCCTTAAATAAGGCGATGAGGTCGTCTTCGGTGAGCACCTTAACCCCTAAATCTTGCGCTTTAGTGAGTTTAGAGCCTGCCTTTTCACCCGCAACGAGGGCGTGAGTTTTAGCAGACACACTGCCTGCCACCTTAGCGCCAAGCTGTTGTAATTGGGCTTTAGCATCATTTCGATTTAAGGTTGCAAGCGTGCCTGTAAGTACCCAAGTTTGCCCTGCCAAAGGCTGTGGTAAGTCTTCTTTTGCGCTTAGCTCTGGCCAGTGCACACCGGCATCAATTAAAGCCTGCACCACAGTTTGATTGTGTGGCTCTTTAAAAAAGCCATGAATGTGTTTGGCAACAATTTCGCCCACATCACTGACTGCTTTTAATGCCTCAAGATCAGCGTGACTGATGGCTTCAAGTGTCAAAAAATGGTTCGCTAAGTTTTGGGCCGTGGCTTCACCAACCTCTCGAATCCCTAATGAGTATAAGAATTTTGCTAAAGTGGTTTCTTTGGCTTCAGCCAGAGCATTGACTAAGTTTTTAGCGGATTTTGGCCCCATACGCTCTAAGGTTTCAAAGTGCCCTTGGCGCAGCTCAAAGAGCTCTGCTGGGGTTTTTATCAGCTCACGGTCGACAAGCTGCTCAACGATTTTGTCACCAAGACCGTCAATGTCCATGGCTTTACGTGAGGCAAAGTGCTTAATGGCTTCTTTTCGCTGAGCGCGGCACACTAAACCACCACTACAACGCGCCACAGCTTCACCTTCAATGCGCTCAACGTGTGAATCACAGATTGGGCAAGTAGTCGGGAACACAATGGCTTTCGCATCCGCAGGGCGGCGCTCTGGTACCACGCCCACTATTTGCGGGATGACGTCACCGGCACGGCGAATAATCACAGTATCACCCACATGCACGCCTAAACGCGCAATTTCATCGGCGTTATGTAAGGTCGCGTTTGAAACGGTAACACCGCCCACAAACACAGGTGCTAAACGAGCAACTGGGGTAATGGCGCCAGTACGCCCCACTTGAAACTCAACATCTTGTAACAGAGTGATTTCTTCTTGTGCAGGGAATTTAAATGCAATCGCCCAACGCGGCGCTCGAGCCACAAAGCCTAATTCGTCTTGCAGGTCTTTGTCGTTAACCTTAATGACTACGCCATCAATTTCATAATTAAGGGCGCTGCGCTCAGTTAAAATGTTTTGATAGTAAGCAAGCACTTCGTCTTTACCTACTACACAGCGTGTTTCTGGGCAAAGCGGTAAGCCCATGTCTTTTAACGCTAATAATTGTGCGTAGTGCTCAGTCGGTAACTGATTAACCCCTTCAACACTGCCCACTGAATAGGCATAAAAACGCAGTGGGCGGCTGGCTGTAATTTTAGAGTCCAGCTGACGCAAACTGCCTGCAGCCGCGTTACGCGGGTTAGCAAATACTTTGTCACCGGCTTTTTCAGCGCGTTCATTCATGGCTTTAAAGCCTGGTAAGTCCATAAAGACTTCACCACGTACTTCAAGTACGTCAGGCACGTCACCGCGTAAACGCAGCGGCACGTTTTTAATGGTTTTCACGTTTTGGGTGATGTTCTCACCTGTTGTGCCATCACCGCGCGTGGCCGCTTGTACCAGCACACCTTTTTCATAAATGATGGATACGGCTAAGCCATCGAGCTTAGGTTCACAGCAAAAAGCCAGCTCGTCTGTTTGCCCTAAACGCTCATTAATTCGCTTATAAAAGGCGCTAAAGTCAGCCTCATCAAACGCGTTATCAAGCGATAACATTGGCACACGGTGAGTTACCTGCTCAAATTTATCAAGCGCAGCCCCACCGACTTTTTGAGTAGGCGAATCTGGACTAATAAACTCTGGGTGTGCTTGCTCAAGTGCTTTGAGTTGATTAAATAAACGGTCGTATTCGGCATCTGGGATGCTAGGTGCATCCATCACATAATACTGGTAATTGTGATCTTCAAGCTGCTGACGTAATTCAGTGATTTGGGTTTGAATGGCTGTGCTCATAACTCTCTTAACAAAAAAGAGCGAAGGCATGCTTCGCTCTGTTGTGCTTAATAGGCTCTCACCTGCTCCACATAATGGCGCACGGTCGCCACCTCGAGCGGTTTGCGCTCGGAATCTAAAATGGTTGCGCC
>JBGTXC010000191.1:0-5524 GCA_041937835.1 Alteromonadaceae bacterium
TAACACAGGCTCGCTGTGGAGCCAGTACAAAACGGTGGTTGAGCGTGTATTGAAGTACAGCAAGCCAACGCCAGAAGAGAAGGCGGCCTTCAAACAAGCCAGAGCCTGATCTCAACGCACAAAAAAGCCGCTCAATGAGCGGCTTCACACTTATACAACCTGAATGGGTGATCAAGCTGCATTAGACTCTGTGCTTTGATCGTCGTCTTGACCTAGACGAATTAAATAATCAAATGCACCTAAACTTGCGGTGGCACCACTGCCCATAGCAATGATGATTTGTTTGTAAGCAACGTCTGTGGCATCACCTGCAGCGTAAATACCGTTCAGGTTTGTTGCGCCGCGCTTGTCAGTCACTATCTCACCGTGACGGGTTAGCTCAAGTCCTGACTCTTTTAACCATTCGGTGTTTGGCACCAAACCGATTTGTACAAAAATACCTGCCAGTTCAATCTCTTTGCTTTCACCATTGGTGCGATCCGTGTATGTAAGACCGGTCACCTTATTGCCATCACCGAGTACTTCAGTGGTTTGTGCGTTCTTGATAATGCGGATGTTGCCCATACTGTTTGCTTTACGCACTAACACGTCGTCGGCACGTAGGGTGTCTGCAAATTCAAGCACAGTAACCTGCTTTACAATACCGGCTAAGTCAATGGCCGCCTCAATGCCTGAGTTACCACCGCCAATCACGGCAACTTCTTTGCCCTTAAAGAGTGGGCCGTCACAGTGTGGGCAGTAGGCAACGCCTTTACCACGGTATTCTTGCTCACCAGGCACGTTCATTTCACGCCAGCGGGCACCTGTAGCGAGGATAATCGCTTTACTCTTAAGGCTTGCACCATTGGCAAGGGTTACAGTATCCCCATCTAGTGCAGCAGCGCGTTGGTTGTCCATCACGTCCACGTCATAGTCTTTAACGTGCTCTTCTAATTGGGCGACCAATTTCGGGCCTTCAGTGGCTTTAACTGAAATAAAGTTTTCAATACCAACGGTATCAGCCACTTGACCACCAAAACGCTCGGCAACAACACCTGTACGCAAACCTTTACGTGCGGCATAAATTGCTGCGGCAGAGCCAGCTGGACCGCCACCCACTACCAGTACGTCAAAGTCGTCTTTGTTGTTAATCGCTTCTGCTTGGCGAGCACCTGCGTTGGTGTCCACTTTGTTAAGAATGTTGGTCAAGCTGATAGCACCTTGGCTAAATTGCTCGCCATTTAAAAATACGCTTGGTACCGCCATGATGCTGCGCGCGTCCACTTCGTCTTGGAATAGGGCTCCGTCAATCATGGTTACTTTAATCAGTGGGTTAAGCGCCGCCATTTGGTTTAGGGCTTGAACTACCCCTGGGCATGTTTGGCAGCTTAGAGAGATGTATACATCAAACACCATCTCTTCATTTAATGCGGTGATTTGCGCTTTGGTGTCGTCATCTAATTTGATAGCGTGACCACCTGTGTGTAAGAGCGCCAGCACCAAAGACGTAAACTCGTGGCCCATGGGCACACCCGCAAAGGTAATTTCAGTGCCACGAACCGGTGACGTCACTGCCATAGAGGGCGTGCGCTTGGCATGTGTTGCTGTTTTTACTGAGATTTTATCGCTCAGTGAGGCAATATCGTTGGCAAGGCTATTTACTTCTTGCGACTTAGCTGAGTCATCTAGGGCAATGACCAGCTCAACTGGGTCAACGATATTGCTTAAGTGTGCTTGTAATTGCTGTTTTATATTTGCATCTAACATGGTCATACCTTAAAAAAAGCGCAAAGGAACCCTGTCAATGACACGATGTCATTTACGCATGGAATTTGGGAACTAGGGGGCAAGGGCGCCCCCAAAATCAGGTGTTAGCTTAGATTTTGCCAACTAGGTCAAGTGATGGAGCAAGTGTTTCTTCGCCTGGTGTCCAAGCTGCTGGGCACACTTCACCGTCATTGTTTGCAACGTACTGGGCTGCTTGGATTTTACGAACTAGCTCTTTAGCTGAACGACCAATGCCTAAGTCATGGGTTTCGATTACTTTGATTTCACCTTCAGGGTTAATCACAAACGTGCCACGTAGTGCAAGACCGTCTTCTTCAATCATTACACCGAAGTTACGAGTGATGCGGCCAGTTGGGTCGCCAATCATTGGGAATTGGATTTTGCCAATGGTGTCTGACGAATCGTGCCATGCTTTGTGTGTGAAGTGTGTGTCAGTTGATACTGAGAATACTTCTACACCCATTTCTTGTAACTGTGCGTAGTGGTCTGCAACATCACCTAGTTCAGTTGGGCATACGAATGTGAAATCTGCTGGGTAGAAGAATACCACTGACCATTTACCTAGTAGGTCTTGCTCAGTAAGGTCTACAAAGTCACCTTGATGATACGCTGTAGCGCTAAATGGTTTGATTTTTGTATTGATAAGTGAAGTACTCATGCTCTTTCCTTTTCAGTTGCTTATGCGAATGTGTTGGCAGAAGCTCAAGCTTAGTTGACTTATGTCGCTTTGCTTAAGCGAGGTGTCTGCCTGTCGATGAGTAAACTATACGCCCCACAGTTTGATAAATAAAATTGAACGTTTAGATTGGTGCAATCGAAAAAATAAATTGAAAATTGTTTTTGAGGATGCTTGAAAGCGTTTAAAAAATCCCTAATTCAAAAAGTACCTAGGTGGCTGTATGTGCTTAGGTAATCTGTGTTTTTTTCGTATTGCTCTTAGGAGGATATGTTATGAATGCAATTGATCTTACTCCCCTTTATCGCAACAGCATTGGTTTTGACTCACTCAGCCATGCGCTTGAAAACGCGCTGCATGCTGATGCCATGACCAATAGTTACCCGCCCTACAACATTGAAGTGCTTGGTGATAATCGCTATGCCATCACAGTTGCTGTGGCAGGCTTTAACCAGTCTGATTTAGACATTAAGGTTGAAGGAGGCGTGTTGACGATAAGTGGTAAAAAAGCGCAAGACAAAGACCGTGAGTATTTGCACCAAGGCATTGCTTCGCGGGCTTTTGAACGCAAATTTAACCTTGCCGATTACGTGGAAGTGGTGGATGCGGCGCTCGATAATGGTTTGCTCACCGTTTCTTTGGTGAAGGAAATCCCTGAGGCCATGAAGCCAAAAACCATTGAAATCAATTCAGGCACTAAAGCCATTAGCCATAAAAAGTCAGAGTCTCAAGCTGCATAAGGCACAATGAGACGAGAAGTAAAAAGCCCAGTTTAACTGGGCTTTTTTATGTCTCTTTGATTACCAAATTGTGACGCGCGCTTCTTTATCTAAATAAAGCGCGTGGTCTTTTTCGACACCAAAGGCTTGGTACCAGGCATCCACATTACGTACCACTCCGTTGATACGGTATTGGGTTGGGCTGTGCGGATCGGTGGCAATTTGCGTACGAAGTGCATCATCTCGGTATTTTGAGCGCCAGATTTGACCAAAGCCCAAGAAGAAGCGTTGCTCAGGCGTGTAGCCGTCGATTACTTGGCGCGCACCGGATTTTTGCAAATGCAGTTGATAGGCACTGTATGCCATTTCAAGGCCACCTAAATCACCGATGTTTTCACCTAAAGTGAAGGTGCCATTCACATGCACACCTTCAAGTGGTGAGTAGGCATCGTATTGGGCTATTAGCTTTGCGGTAAAGCGCTCAAAGTTTGTGTTGGCTTCTTTGCTCCACCAATCACGAATACGGCCCTTTTCATCAAAGCGGCGACCCATATCATCAAAGCCATGACCAATTTCATGCCCGATCACAGCACCAATGGCACCATAGTTGACCGCAGCGTCAGCATTGGGATCAAAAAACGGCGCTTGTAAGATGCCGGCAGGGAAGGTGATTTGGTTCATTAATGGGTTGTATGACGCATTCACCGTTTGTGGTGGGTATGGCCATTCATCACGGTCAACCGGGCTGCCAAACTTAGCCACTTGCTCTTGCCATGCAAAGGCTTTAAGGCTAAGCACATTGCCTAAGGCATTTTTGCTATCAAGAGTGAGGCTGGAATAGTCTTTCCATTTGTCAGGGTAGCCAATTTTAGCTTCAAATGTGCTGAGCTTTAATAACGCTTGTAAGCGGGTTTGCTCGTCCATCCAAGTGTTTTGCTTTAAGCGTTCAGCAAAGGCGGTTTTTAGGTTTTCGATCAAATCCATCATTTGCGCTTTTGCCGCCGGTGGGAAGTGGCGCTTAACGTATTCTTGGCCAACGGCTTCACCTAAGTAGTTATTCACTAACTCTGCACCACGCTCAGCACGGGGCTTTTTCGCTTCAATGCCACGCATGGTTTTAGCAAACAGGGCAAATTGGGCATCGCCATGGTCACTTGAAATGTAATCCGCGTAGGTGTTGACAAAATGAAAGGCGAAATAGTCTTTTAACGTGGTTAAAGAGGCGTTTTTGATGATGGCATCAATGGCGCTGATGGCATCAGGCTGGGCAACCACCACCATTTTTGCTTCTTTAATGCCACGGCTAGCAAGATGGGCTGTGGTATCAAAACTTGCCACCATGCCTTGCAGTTTCGCCGGTGGCATAGGGTTATAAATTTTTTGAATGTTGCGATTGTCTTCTTTTGACCAATGCACTTTGGCAATAGCAAGCTCTAGCTCATAAATGGCTTTGGCAGTTTCTTGTGGTTTAGCGATACCGCTCAACGTCAGCATTTGTGCAATGTACGCCTGAAACTCGCTGCGAATATGGGCAAACTTTTTATCATCGCTGAGGTAATAGTCTCTGTCCGGCAGGGTGAGTCCACCTTGGGATGCAAATAAAGCATAACGGCTAGTGTCAGCAGGATCTGGGATGATGCCGGCATCAATAGGAAGTGCTAAGCCAAGCTTGGCGGCACGGGCGAATAAGTCTTGCACTGATTTACTTTGGTATAAAAAATCTAAGTGCTGTTGTGCTTGGGTCATGCCTTTGGCGTTGATGGTGGCTTCGTCCATCCACGCGTTATAGAGAGCCGCTACACGTTTGGCATTAGGATCTTGACTGTGTTTACCCGAAGCAAAATCTAAAATAATGGCATTTACATTGTTTACCGCTGCTTCGCGTAACATATCAAAGGTACCAAAGCGGGCTTTATCATCTGGGATGGTTAACGAGTCTAAGTAGGTGCCGTTAACATACTCATTAAAGTCATCACCAGGGTTCACGCTTTTATCCATGCCGTTTAAGTCAACGCCCCAGCGGCCAATGCTAGGTGCAGGCGCTGATTTACTTACGGCAGATTCAGGTGCGTCGGCACGCATGTTTGCGGAAGAAGAGCTGGTGGTGTTGCAGCCGGCAAGGGCACTTAAACCAAAGAGTGCGCCAATGACGAGGGCGCTGCGCGTTTTATTAAATGTCATAGCAGTCCTTTTTTATCTTTATTAGAAGCAATTAAAAAACCTTGCATAAGTAATTTTTTTCTTTGTTTTGCTTTAAATTTATCAAGAATATAATTTGATCTGATAATTTTTCCCTCAATACTATCAATCACTATTAAGTAACCTTCCTGAGATATAGTAAATAAGAAATTTTCTATTATAA
>JBGTXC010000192.1:0-5485 GCA_041937835.1 Alteromonadaceae bacterium
GTCGCTGCTAGCACGCACCCGCGCGTGATAGTCGACGAACTGGTGAATCTTCATAGCCGGAGCTCCTTGGCGTGTTATCGGTATTATTTGCTCGCGGCTATCAATGTAAAACGCCTCAGCGCGTTTTGCCAGCCTGTTATGGCAGCGGTTTGACTGTGTCTTGCTCGGCGCTAATTGTGTTGTTGCGTCGGTACTCGCCGGGGCTGCTGCCGGTCCATTTTTTGAAAGAGCGGATAAAAGCACTGGGCTCAGAAAAGCCGAGTTGATAAGAAATACTTTTGATATCCAGCTCCGGGTCGGCGAGTAAGTCGATGGCGAGGTCGCGCAGTAATTCGTGCTTGAGCTGGCGGTAGTCGCAGCCTTCCTGGGCGAGCCGTCGCCGCAGTGTTTGCGCGCCGATGCCGAGTGCCTCGGCAATGTGTTCGTAGTTGGGGAGTTGCGGCAGCGTCCACGTCAACCACGGGATCGGTAAGTATTTGGGGATCGAAACACTAGAAATCAAAGGCATTCATAAAGATTACCTCAACATTCATTATCAGGGCAGCGATAAGCTGTACGTCCCTGTAGAACAAATCGACCAGGTGCAGAAGTACGTCGGCTCTGAAGGAAAAGAACCGAAGCTTTATAAACTGGGCGGCAGTGAATGGAAACGGGTGAAGAAAAAAGTTGAAATAAATGTTTGCTGCGGCATGTTACGCAGTGCATTCATTTCAAGTGTGTATGGCAAAGCGGATGATAACACCCCAACAGCAAGCCCCATCATTAAGGCATAAGGGGCCAATAACGCCTCACCTTGGCTTATGACACCAAATGGCACTATGCCTATGGCGGCTATCAGCATACCTAAAGTCACGGTAACGCCACCTGAGCCCTCGTTCCCCGTTTTTTTACCAAACACGATATAACCTGCCCAAAATGCGCCAGCCACTAACGCTAAGATAACGCCAATTGGGTCAAGCGCTTCGGCTCCCCCGCCAAGCTCGGGTAATAACAATAAAATACCGCACACTGCGAGCACCACCCAGGCAATATCACGCTTTGAGCGCGAGCTTAAAAGCGCCACAGCCAGTGGTCCGGTAAACTCTAAAGCAACCCCAACCCCAAGTGGAATGCGCTCAATGGCATAATAAAATGTCAGATTCATGGCGCCTAGGCTCACCCCATACACAAACACATTGCGCCATCCTCGTGGTGACAGACGCGCCCGCCATGGTTTGAAAATAAGCGCTAAAATCACTGCCGCAAAAAACACCCGAAGGGCTGAGGTGCCTTCAGGCCCTACCATAGGAAAAAGTTGTTTAGCAAAGGATGCGCCTGACTGGATTGTCACCATGGCTAAAAGCACACTGAACAAGGCGATAATGAGCGATTTTTGCAAGGTTTACGTCACTCTAGGAGATAAAAAATTGCCGAGATTATAAGCACTTTGCTTATAAAAATCTTTTTAAAATCAGTTGTCGAGCTAAATTAGAGCCAAAGCCTACCTACAAACAGATTGCTATAAATACGCCAGCCACATTTTAACTTACGACTTTTATCACAATCATTTACAAACCAAATTAATACTTATGGATGAGCCTCACACCAACTCAACCACTACCACCAAAAAATAAAAAACCAATAATAAACAAAAGGTTAAAGCCATAAAAGGGTGATATTTAGCAACCCAACCCTCAATGAGCTGCTTTTTTAAACACGCAAAGATCACACCTAATCACTATTGCGAATGAGAATAACTATCATTAAGATCCTCATCCGAAGTTTAACCCTTAACAATAAATACAAAGGTGCCTGCCGTGTTGCAACCCCACGCTGCTTCTCTTTCGTTGGCTCATCAGGACGATGCTGCCAAATCAAATCACGTGACGGATTACCTCTTTAATAATGACAACCTCATTGACTATGAAATCGCTGCGCTTGAAAGCTTGTCTCGGGTGCATAAAGCGGTACGCAGTGCAGCAAAACCCTTCTCTGGGATTTCGCCGCAAACACTTGCAGCCGCATTTAACGACATAGATCTAAATATTCCCTGCGCAACGACACGCGATGCCCTAGACGAAGTAGAGCGTTTATACCTAGACCACGCCGTGTATTTTCATCACCCCAAGTATGTGGCTCATTTAAATTGCCCAGTGGCCTACCCTGCTGTGATTGCTGAGCAGATGCTCAGTGCCATTAATACTTCGGTTGATACCTGGGATCAAAGCGGAGGCGCAACCTTAATTGAACAAAAGTGCGTGGATTGGACCTGCCAACGCATTGGCTATGACAGCCATGCAGATGGTGTGTTCACCAGTGGTGGCACTCAGTCTAATTTAATGGCCATGTTGGTGGCACGTGAACATGCTGTCTGTCAGTTTGCGCCTGGGCATGACATTAAACACCAAGGTCTGCCTGAGATTGCTGCTCGCTTTCGTATTTTCACATCGACAGTGAGCCACTTTAGTATTCAAAAGTCCACCGCTTTGCTAGGGCTGGGTTACAACGCGGTTGTGCCAGTTGCAACGGATGAAGCCATGAAAATGGACCCAGCCGCGCTCGCTGTAGCTATGAAGGATGCCAAAGAAAAAGGCCTCATTCCCATTGCCGTAGTGGCAACCGCAGGCACCACAGATTTTGGCAGCATAGACCCAATTGCTGCACTTCATAAGGTGTGTAAAGACCAAGGGGTGTGGCTGCACGTGGATGCCGCTTATGGCGGGGGCACGTTAACGAGTAAACATGCCAAGCATTTACTAAAAGGCATTGCCCATGCTGACTCAGTCACTGTGGATTACCACAAAACGTTTTTACAGCCTGTGAGTTGCAGCGGCTTTTTCTTAAAAGACAAACAGCACTTTAACCACATTACCTTGTATTCCGATTACTTAAACCCGCTTGCAGAAGCTGGTAATGGCACTCCAAATTTAGTGGATAAAAGCCTACAAACCACGCGCCGATTTGACGCCTTAAAGTTGTGGTTAACTTTAAGAATTATGGGGGCAGATGCCATAGGCCAAGCTTTTGATAGCGTGATGGCACTCGCGAAACAAACGCATTTGCTACTCAATGAACACCCTAATTTTGAGCCTTACCACATCCCTGAATTAAGCGCTTTAGTGTTTCGTTTTGCGCCAAAAGGCCACGATGAAAGCACACTGGATAAGATTAACTTAGCAATCAGGCAGCACTTTTTAACCACAGGCGATGCCATGATAGCGCGCACCAAAATAAACGGGCGTCACTACTTAAAGTTCACCCTGTTAAATCCAGCAACGCACATCGACACCATCAAACAACTGATTGAGCAAATGAACCAACTTGGTTTAGCGCAACTTAAGGACTAACCATGCCGCACATTCATGATTTTATCGCCATTGGGCTTGGCCCATTTAACTTGTCGTTAGCCGCGCTCACTGACACGCAAAAGGACATAGACGCCCTCTTTATTGAAAAGCGCGATACCTTTGATTGGCACCCGGGCATGATGCTTGACGATGTCACCTTACAAACGCCGTTTATGTCTGATTTGGTGACGCTTGCTGATCCAACAAGTCCATATAGCTTTTTGAACTACGCAAAAACCCAAGGCAAGCTGTATTCCTTTTACATTCGCGAAAGCTTTTTCTTGCTGCGAAAAGAATACAACCAATACTGCCAATGGGTATGTCAGTCATTGAGTAATGTGCGCTTTAGTAGTGAAGTGACCTCCGTCACCTTTGATGCCAACAGTGATTCCTACCAAGTAACCGTTGCGCAGCAGGGCAAAAACACCACTTATTTCGCTAAAAAATTAGTTCTAGGTACAGGCCCCAAACCACATATGCCACAAGGTGCTGAGCACTTAGGTGACAAAGTTCTCCACTCAGGAGCCTACCTTGCAAACAAAGCCGCTTTAACCCAAGCCAAGAGCATTACCGTGGTCGGCGGTGGTCAAAGTGCTGCGGAAATTTATTACGATTTAATGAGCGAGCATACACCTAATGGCCCGCACATTAATTGGATCACCCGCTCTGAGCGTTACTTCCCTTTGGAATACACTAAGCTAACGCTTGAGATGACCTCACCGGAGTATGTGGATTATTTTTATAATCTTCCGGCTAAAAAGCGCGATGCCCTAATCGGTGAGCAAAAAAACCTTTATAAAGGCATTAATAGCGAGCTCATCAATGGCATTTTTGATTTGCTTTATCGCCTTAACTTATCGCATCCGCCAAAAACCACGCTAAAAACGCACAGCAGCCTTGAAGCCATTACGCCGAGTGAGCATGGCCACACCTTAACTTTTCACCATCAAGAATTAGATAAGTATTATCAAATCGAGTCTGACTATGTGGTGATGGCAACTGGCTTTAAGCCAGAGATGCCAAACTTTTTAAATGGTGTAAGCACACACATACCGCTAGATGACCAAGGCCGTTATAAAGTCAGCCGTGACTATGCCATAGATACCGCGCAATCACGTATTTTTGTGCAAAACGCAGAGCTACACACCCATGGCTTTGTGACGCCGGACTTAGGCATGGCGTGTTATCGTAATAGCGTGATTTTAAAAGCCATCACAGGGCGTGAGGTTTACCCCATAGAGCAAAAAATTGCCTTTCAACAGTTTGATTTAAGTGACGTTGACGTCCTTGATGATGCCAAAGGATGCGCCGCATGAAGCTCAAAGTAAGCCTAATTTTACTCACTGTGATTTCTGTGGTGTGCGACACCATGCTACTGCCTTTTTATCCGCAGTTTTTTGCCCGTGAGTTTGCCATTGATTCACCCACCCACACGGGTGCGTTTGTGGCTGCAACCTGTGTCACTGTGATGCTGTGTTTTATGTTTTGGGCGCGTCTTGCCAAAAAGTACGCTGAGCTGCATCTCTGGTTAGTGACTCAAGTTGTGGCAGCAGGGTTTGGTATAGGCGCATATTTTGCCACTGACATCACTGTATTTTGGGTGATGTGCTTAATGATGCTGGCTTTTAAAGCCAGTTATTTGCTGATTTACCCATTTGTCCTGCGACTTGAAGAAAAAGAAGCACACCTTGGTATTGTTGGGTTGTTCTCTGTACTCATGCATTTTGGTGGCATTGGTGGCGCACTCCTTGGTGGGTACTTTTTTTATGATTACTCACCACGCTTTGCATTTTTAGTCTCAAGTGCGGGCGACCTACTGCAAGTGTTGATTTGTGTGTATTTGATCAAAACATTAAAGGTGCCGCTATTACAAACACCTAGCGTTAAAACAACGCCAAGAGCGCAGATCCCACGTTTTATTTGGGCTTTTGGTGTGGCGTCTTTAGCAGTGTATTTCAGTGCTTTTATGGCGCGTCCTTTTTTCGCCAGCCACTTTTTAGCCATCGCCCCAGATACTAACGAGATCCTTGCCGGGCTTGCTTACTCAATAGTTGCCATAGTGGCGCTGTGCATGCTTGCTTTTAATCGCTTCCGTAGCCGCATTTCATTGCCTGTGATGCGTCAATCACACACTTTAATGGTGTCTTTAGGGCTTGCTG
>JBGTXC010000193.1:0-5449 GCA_041937835.1 Alteromonadaceae bacterium
GTTTTACCGAGTATTTTATTGCCGTTAGGCGTCTTTTTATCTGTACAATGGGCGCTTGCAGGCTTAATGCTCACCTATGTGTATGTGCTCCTAGTACAAATGCAAGATGAAAACTGGCCAGAAGTCGATAAAGACTATAAAAAAATGCGTTTTTTAGTGACCTCTGTAGTACTTGCCACGCATGCTTTAATGCTGGCGTTTTCGCTTGATCAGTACGCAAAATAGCACCTCATTAAATTCACACTAAACAGCTTTAGCGCCATGTCTTTGCACTAGGCATTGCCGCAAGGCGGTGATAATATCGCCGCCTAAAATTCCCTACTCACTTTTTATATGAACACAGACACTATCCGTACTTTGCTTACTCAAAACCACGAGGTTTTTGTTGAAAAAACGCATCATTTTCGCATTAAAATCGTGCCGTTTTTTGCCGCTGTGACCATTAAAAAGGACCACCGCGAGCGCGGAGACTTAATCTTTACCTCATTTGCGGGCATTAAATTGCTGTTGGCTTTTTTGTGTTTAAGTTTTAGCGCCATCACAGATCACAGCAGTTTTACACTCGGGCCGCTGCAGTGGTTGTTTGCTTCTGCGCTGATCCTCTCTGTGGTGTTAGAGCACATCGCCATGCAAGGGATTAAAACCCGCTTACTCATGGCAGAGGCACAGTTAAACGCACAAAAATTGCAGTAAAGCTGCTGATTTTATTTAAAAAAGCTAGACTCTCAGGCAACAGCTTTTAAAATTCCCTTAATTGTATTTGGCGTTTTAACTTAGGCAGCTCTCATTTGAACAGTGCGACTTTCACGCAAAAACGTAAATTCATCGTCAAGTTAGGCAAGTTACTCCATAAATTTGGTACTCCAGCGTATCGCCTTGAAGCGCATCTGACGGAAATCGCCACCCATTTAGGGTTACGCTCCTCGTTTGTGATGTCGCCTACCTCACAAACTTTCGTGCTTTGGACGGACAAACACGAAGAAGAATACACTCACGTTGCCCGTGTGGAGCCTGGCGATCATGATTTAGGGTCTTTGGCATCCACCGATGAGCTTGTTGATAAGATGCTCCGCGGTGAATACACCCTAGAAGAAGTGGATGAGCGCTTAACTGAGATTGAAACCGCCCCTAACCCTTATTCTAAATTAGCCACTGGCATTGCCTTTGCCATGTCTGGTGGCGCATTTGCCATGCTCATGGGTACCAGCTGGAATGATGTGCTTTGGTCGGCGCTTATTACTGTGGTGGTGTACCTTTTTGTACTTTGGTCCATGCGCTCAAAACGCGTAGCACACATGCTTGAGCCACTTGTGGCTGTGGTGTCAGGCTTAATTGCTTGTGCCATTAGTAGTTATTTAGATCCCAGTATCAACATCCGCTTAGTGGTGCTCTCCGCCATCATCGTATTTATACCAGGACTTGCTCTAGCACTTGGGCTTGCTGAGCTTGCTGCACGGCATTTAGTGTCGGGCACAGCCCGAGTGATGGACGCCTTAATGCTGTTATTTAAGCTGTATTTTGGCGCGTATGTGGGTATTGCGGTGGGTTTAGCTTTATTTGGTGAAACCCAGTTTGTGGTGCCAACGCCTTTACCAAAATGGAC
Source organism: Alteromonadaceae bacterium (assembly GCA_041937835.1). Lineage (GTDB taxonomy): Bacteria > Pseudomonadota > Gammaproteobacteria > Enterobacterales > Alteromonadaceae > Pseudoalteromonas. Next base: position 1,604 of record JBGTXC010000193.1, read on the forward strand.
CGCATGGCTGGCAATTTTGGTGCTTTGCTCCTCACTTGTGGTGATTTTTAGAACCAAAGCAAAACACGTTTTATGGTCTTTAGTGGCGGGTTTTGTGGCGTATGGGTTCTCCATTGCAGGGGCGCACATTTTAGATCCAACCCTTGGGACTTTCATTGGCGCTTTTGCCGTGGGTGTGTTTAGTAACCTCTTTACTCGCGTGGCCAATGCACCTGCCTGTATTGTGGCAATGCAAGGCTTGATTGTGCTGGTACCAGGCTCTAAGACCTACATAGGTCTGAACAAAATGATTTCTGGGCAGGATTTTGTGCTTGCCGACCAAATTGGCCAGCAAACCTTTTTGATTTTTATGTCGCTAATAGCTGGTTTGATCTTCGCCAACGTGGCATTACCCCCGAAGAAAAGCCTCTAACATGAGGCTTTGACTTTTAAGGTGCCTTTACCAACAGTGTTTGTAATACTGAGCGCATGTCTGCTGCACTCATAAACTTAGGCACTGGGTACGCAGGGTGCGCTTCTGCCAGCGCTCTTTCGCTGATTTGCGCTATGTCACTTTCATTTAATTCAGCCAGTTGGCTTGGGATCCCAAGATCGCTTAATAGTGTCGAGATGGCGTCAAGAGTATGCTCTGCGGCACCACAATCTGAGTCAAAACCGAGCGCTTGCTTGGCTATCATCGCCAGTTTGTGCTCAATGCGTGGGCCATAAAAGGCCAATACTTGAGGTAATACAATGGCATTAGCAAGACCATGAGGTGTGTGATAAAGCCCGCCTAATTGATGGGCGATGGCATGCACATATCCGACCGATGTCCGGGTAAACGCTTGCCCTGCATAATAAGACGCCAACAACATTTGCTCGCGTGCAAAGAGGTCGTCCGGCTCATCGTGTGCCTGCTTTAAATACTTAAAAATCAGGCTCAGCGCCAGCATGGCTTTTTCATCTGTGTACTGATTGCCATTAACCCCAAGGTACGCCTCAAGCGCATGGGTTAAGGCATCAATGCCAGTAGTGGCAGTCAGTTGCGCCGGCAGGCCTTTCGTTAATTCTGGCGCAAGGACCGCCACTTTGGGTAATAAACAAAAATCCGTAATGGCAAACTTTTGCTGCAAAGCACGATCGCTTACTACCGCAGCAATCGTTGCTTCAGAGCCCGTACCTGCGGTTGTTGGTATCGCAATTAAAGGCGCAAGCCTGGTGCGTACTTTAAAAAGACCATATAAACGATGAATGGCCACATTGGGCTTTGCCGCACACGCTGCAATCAACTTGGCAGCATCCATAACCGAGCCCCCGCCGAGGGCAATGATGGCATCGCATTGGTTTTCAAGGAAAAATTCTTTACCTGCCAGCACAGTATCAATGCTTGGATCAGGCTCTACATCACTGAAAGTAAATAGCGTATCGCAGCTTTGATCGGCTAAGGCGTGAATCTGCTTGGCAAGGTCGAGTCTGATGATGCCAGCGTCTGTCACCAATAAAGGGCGGCGTATCCCTTGGCTTTGAATGTAATTTTGTAAATCACTAAAAGCCGATGTACCCGTAATCAGGGTCGACTCAGGAAAGGGCGCAAAACGCCCTACCCATTTTAAAATGCGGTGATAACTGCGATACAGCAGCCTCATTGTGTCACCGCTAAGTGAGATTGCATGAACTCATGGATACGCAAATTAAGTGCCGCCTTCTCTTCTGGGTTATTTACCCATAAAGACTTATGAAAACGCTCACGTTCAAATGGCACATCTGCTTTATTTAAAGCGCTTTCCATCGCTTCAGATTGCTTTAACTTACCAAGTGATTTCATACCATACACTAACAATAACGGAGCCTTAATCGCTTTCGCATGCTCAGTCGGTGACTGCGCTTTATAACCTTCGGAAGACTCACCCCATTTGGCTTTCATGTATGCGTGATAAGATTCACTGCGACGTGCACTGCGATACATGAGGTAATCCACATCGTAAATCCCGTTGTAAGTTACCACGCACTTAAGTACGTCTGGGTGAGTGGCAGCAAGCATGAGCAAAGTTAAACTTTTTTCACCTTCGCTGTAGCCACATACGCGGTTTTTATCTATAAGGTTATTGTCTGCAAGCAGCTTAAGTGCTGCGGCGTAATCTGCAACACCGTGGTTTACTAGCTGACCATTGCTGTTAGTTTCATAGTAAAGGCCTTTCCCTTCTGTACCACGGGCATTTACTTTCACTACATTGTAACCAAGCTCAGAAAATAAAGATGCTTGTTCATTAAAGTAGTCATGCTCACGATCAACGATAGAGCCTGTTGCCAATAACAAGGTAGGCGCGGTTTTTGACGCTTGCGCCACCCCTTTTGCTGGGATAAAAATGCCGTCATATTGTGGCAGCATCATAGCGGCGTCGTCTTTTGCGTTGCTCCCATTTATTTTAATTGGGCTTTCGAAGGTATATGGACTTTGAAAAGGGCCTCTTAACGCAAGTTGTGACTGTCCAACAAACTGCAGGTTATTTTTTTCTTGATCAAATAAGTACCAAGCTTGCGGCTTAGTGTTACTGAATTCGTTAACAAGAAATTTGGTGCCTTGGTTTTTAGCTGAGCTCACAAACACACGGCTTTGTTTAAATACACCTAAAAGTTGTTTCGTTAGATTTGCTGCATAAAAGTCATCCGCTACAGGAATGTAACGCTCATCTAAGTGTATGGTGCTGGCAAACAGTGGGTGCCCTTCATAGCTTGTGGTAACAAAGGTCATGTCCGAGTTACGTGGCTCGGCAATCATGCGGGATTTGCCTTCTTTCATGTCAAACTCACACAACTTTTTAAGCGGTGATTGACCACAGTATCCAGTGTAATAAAAGAACCCTGGCTTTACTTGGCTTACAAATCGGGCTTGTTTGGTTGGCGTATCCAGATTTATAGTTTGCCACTCATCTTCTTTTTCATCGTAAAGCTCAAAAATATATTGGCCTTTACTGGTTTGAGACAGTGCCCAGATGTTGTCTGTATTTTTTGCGAAGTGTACAAAGCTTGATAAATGGGTTTTTCCTGTGGTGGTAACGTAATGGCGCTGGAACTTATTAATATTAAATTTGTAGATGTAGCGTCTTACGTTATCTGAATGCCTATCATATTTTGAAAGCAATACAAGAATATGCTCAGGATCGCCATCCAAGGTGTCTATGATAATTGGCTTAGCGTTTACAGGGCCTGAAAGGTTTTTAACAATACTTTGTTTAATGGTTTTATTTCTTGCCATTGCTCTCGCGCCGTGAATAAACACAGCATCCGAGCCATCAAAATTCACTGCGTATAACTCACCTGTGCCCAGGTTAAAGTCGTAGCGGTCTTTTTTAAGTGCGAGTTTTAAAACCAGTCGCTTATCTGTGGCCCACACAAACGAGGCAATGTCGTCTTTATCCGCAAAATGGATGGTATTAACCGGTTTTAGTGTCTCACTATCAAGGATGATCAGTTGACGCTTTTCGTTGATTTTTTGTAGCACACCTAAATGTTTACCATTAGGTGCTAATTGCACGCTCTCGATGCTGTCGTTATTGGCAAATGCTTTGGTGATTTGCTTCGCATCTTGTGAAGCACTTGGCATTGAAAAAAGCGTGATAAAAAGTAATAAAGCACCCATTACAGCGCGCATAGTCAATCCTTGGAGTGATTATTCTAATAAATAAGACGCGGTACTATATTGGATACGAACAAACTTGTAAATTGAATAGAGATTAACTTGTAAACTCTAAGTTAAATTCATACTGAGCATGGCCAGGTTTGTTGGTTAATGATGCAAAATGCCCTTGGCCTAGCACACCTTCAAAATCCCCTTCGCCCGAGCCTGAAACAATTACGAAATCACTT